>NZ_SGTU01000736.1:0-226 GCF_005435195.1 Halorubrum sp. SP3
GAGCGGGTTCTCACGGAACTCGGCGAGACTATCAAGACACATCCCGGTGAGGCCGCACGGTTTCTCTACATCCACGCGACGTTCGGCTCAGGGAAGACTCACCTCCTGAAGCTAGTCGGCCTCCTTGCTGACGACGAATCGGAATTCGCCTACCTGGGTGACAGGCTGGCCGAGCAGTGGCCCGGGTTCGATGAGCTTCAGCGGTCTATCACCGACTCGCACGTCG
>NZ_SGTU01000737.1:0-226 GCF_005435195.1 Halorubrum sp. SP3
GTTCGCTGTCTCGAATCTCTGCCTCGCGGACGAGTCGTTCGTCCTTGTGTGGAACGTGTGCTGGACACCAGATGGAGTTGCCCCGTCCGCGCTCGGGGTCGTAGACAGGAACCTTCACCCACCACGACGAGAGAACGGTATCCGCGTCGTGGGACACGTCGAATACGTCGTTCCGGAGGACGACGGGTTGTTCCGTGCCTGGGTTCGGGTCTTTCTGCTGTTGAAC
>NZ_SGTU01000738.1:0-226 GCF_005435195.1 Halorubrum sp. SP3
CGGCGCGGGGACGCTGGGGCAGCGCGTGGTGACCACGCTGGGCGAGGACCTCGTCACCGGCGCGAACGTGTTCACGCTGGAGACGAGCATCATCGTCCTCTTCTTCATCGGCGGGGCGCTGTTCGTCGGCAACTTCGCCGGCGTCCCGGCGTCGACGTCGATGACGGCGGTCGGCGCCATCGCCGGGCTCGGGATCGCGACGAACACCCTCGACTGGGCCGTGATG
>NZ_SGTU01000739.1:0-226 GCF_005435195.1 Halorubrum sp. SP3
CGGACGGCGCCGGTTCGCGAGGACGGCGACGTCGTCGCCGGGCTCCACATCGCGCGGGACATCACCGAGCGGCGGGAGCGCGAGGAGGAGCTCCAGCGACAGAACGAGCGCTTAGAGAAGTTCGCGAGGGTCGTCAGCCACGACCTCCGGAACCCGCTGAACGTGGTCGAAGGGCGGCTCGAACTGGCCCGGTCAGAGTGCGACAGCGACCAGCTCGTCGAGGCCG
>NZ_SGTU01000740.1:0-225 GCF_005435195.1 Halorubrum sp. SP3
GAGGAACCTGAAAAAGCCGACCGCAGTGTCGTGGAGCCAAATAATGCCGACGAACCAGAGGAGGAACGTGATGACACAGCCGATGAAACACCAGATGCCGGTCTCGTCGAGTCAGAGCATGAAACAAGGCAGACTGACGGGCTTGACCGACCACGTGTTCGGACCCCAGATGAGCAGATCCGAATGGGGACCAGCAAAGTCGACAAAGACACCGCAGACAAGTTC
>NZ_SGTU01000741.1:0-225 GCF_005435195.1 Halorubrum sp. SP3
GTCACAAAGACCTAAAAATTCGTATTCAAGGCCACGGAGAGAGCGGTCCCAGTCCTCGGAGGAACTAACCTCCACGACCTCGTCGTCGGGATAGAGCCGAATCACCTCACAGCGATCGACCGACACGTCACCCGTCGACTCCAAGGCGTGTTTGTACGCCGCGCCCTGAAGTTTGTGGTCGAACCGCACCGCCGAGGAGGTCTTGATGTCCGAGAGACCGGTGTT
>NZ_SGTU01000742.1:0-225 GCF_005435195.1 Halorubrum sp. SP3
GTGCTGATTGCGGTACCGAAACGGCACGGGACTACTTAGAGTGGTTCGACGAGATGGGCATGGTTCACCGGCACACCGGTCGCCCGGTCCGCTATGAGCGCAACGACTCGTACTTCCAGTGGCGGCGCATCGACCAGATCCGAGAGGAATACTCTGAGCAAGAGATCGTTGACGCACTCGACGATACGATCACCCAGATCGAGGACTACAGAGCGCAATTCGATG
>NZ_SGTU01000743.1:0-224 GCF_005435195.1 Halorubrum sp. SP3
GCCCTGGCCGAGCGACTGGATGATCGCGCTGTAGTTACTGCCGACGTTCCCCTCGACTGAGAGGCCGTCGGGGACCTCGTAGTTCTCCTTCAGATAGCTCCCCACGTGGTCGAGCAGCGGGGAGTACTGCACCTCGAGGTCCTCCTGCGGGACCGACGGCGAGATGCCGAAGTCGACCTTCCCGTCGCCGCCGAACGACATCTGCGAATCGCCGCCGTCGGAGC
>NZ_SGTU01000079.1:0-550 GCF_005435195.1 Halorubrum sp. SP3
CTGATCGCTGCGATGATCCTCTACGCCGTGTACGCTCACGCCCCGGGTTCGCTTGGTGAGGATGTCACAAGCGACTAGCTTGGTTGAGTCCTAGCCAGCTCGATCCCAGTACATACCAATCAGCGCCAGACATCGTCCACTCCAGACCGATCTGTACGCTCGTTGATCCGGAGCGAACGCCTCCTGTGAGTGGTTTATGTCCTCTGGCAAACGCCGTTCGACAGTCACACCAGAACCGTATTGACTCTATATGAAGAACTATAGCTATGAAATCTGAACCTGACTCGCATTTGGTATCGCGTCGACAGGTCGTTCATACAGTCGGCTTGGGAGCCGTAATTGGGACGGCTGGCTGCGTTGGGGGATCCCCTGGATCAAGCTCTGAACCGGTGGATTTGTCGGGTCAAAAGACTGATTACCAAGGTGGAATGGTCATTGGAGACCATGGAGGCCCTAATGGGCAGGTGTTCTACGCCGATACAGAACCCGAGCCCAGACAGGGCCCCGTCCAAGGCTCCGAAGGAACTGAGAACCTTGCTTGGTTTCACAC
>NZ_SGTU01000079.1:587-1741 GCF_005435195.1 Halorubrum sp. SP3
CTCGCACATGGCCTCTTCCCGTACCATCTTAACCTGGTAGCTGACGGCGCGGAGGCGACCGCGGTATACGTCACGGACTACTCCCGTGTTGATTGGGAGATCCCTGAAGACACTGAGCGAAAGAAGATGCCAGCACCGACCGCCCCCGATACATTCGCCGATGCCACGGGCCTCACATACGTCATCGAATCGGATGTAATGGGTGGAATGGGGCCAGATCTCATGCCGTTCTCGGAACCCAGCGAAGCTGAATCGTTCGCTGATAATTACGGCGGACGGACGATCGGGTACGACGACATCGATCGGTCACTCGTTGATGGAATCCAGATGACTGGGATAAACTAATTGACTTTTCTCATAGTGGAGATAATGAGAACCACACAGGTTCTACTCAAAGAATCTGACACGGTTGATCAGGAGCTAGAAGCCTTTTGTCCGGCAAAATCGTAGCTATTACACACGCGATGGCAACCTCAGAAAACGAATCGAAAGAATGGTCAACTGCGGGACGCCGCAAGGAGCGGCTCGGTTTCAGTATCGACACGGCTCGGAGAGCAGTCCACACGGCGATACGCATCTTAGAACGATCAAACAGTTTGCGCCAGGGGAACTGATCGATGGATTCGATAGAGTGGCCGATCGGCTGCTTTCGGTTATCGAATCCGAAGCATCGTTCCGTCGGCCGGTGACAGCTGCGATCGACATCACGACTATCCCCTATTACGGGGATGTCGAAGGGATGTCGATGGTCAGCGGTACGAAGGATAGAGACAGTCGGGCCTTCAAGTTCGCAACGCTCTCGATCATCGGACAGAATATCCCGCTCGTTCTTGCCGTGGAACCGGTTCGAGAAAGTTCTGGATGGGACGACAACCCGTCGAATCAGATCCATCGTACTGTTCGGCGACTCGTTCGACGAGCGAAAAGACACGTTCCGATCGAGACAGTACTCTGTGACCGAGAGTTCGATTCGATACAAGTGTTCCAGACGCTCTCAAACCTCGATGTGAATTACCTCATTCCCAAGCGGATCTCCAGCTCTGAACGGGATATACTCAAACAAATGGAGGAAGACGACCAAGAGGTGGCTGTTGAGTCGGCTTCTGTCCATGTGGAATCTGGATCGCATCCAATGCGGCTCCTGTACGTGCCGT
>NZ_SGTU01000744.1:0-224 GCF_005435195.1 Halorubrum sp. SP3
TGAAATTGTCGACTACTTGTTTGTCAGCTCAAACCCAGTAACGGAGTTTACTGCCGGGCAACAGACCGAATTAACTCCAAGAAGTGGATACAGTTCAATCGTCGCAATAACAGACGACCGCATCCTGCTCCTCATCGCGCGAAAACCGACCAACAACAAAAGAGAGATTCAGTACAGCAATATTGAGGAATTTAAAATCGAGCCAACATCCAACCTTTCTATCG
>NZ_SGTU01000745.1:0-223 GCF_005435195.1 Halorubrum sp. SP3
ATCACGTCGTTGTCGACGACCGCCGCCGCGTCGGCGGACGCGGCGTCCCAGGGGTCCCACTCGGCGATCTCGTCTTCGAGCCCGAGCCGGTGAGCGGTGTTCTCCCCGAGGTGCTTGTCGGGGAGGAACAGTACCTTGTCGCCCTCGTCGAGCGCGTACTCGAAGGCGCGGTCGGCGTTCGAGGAGGTACACACCAGCCCGCCGTGCTCGGCGCAGAACGCCT
>NZ_SGTU01000746.1:0-223 GCF_005435195.1 Halorubrum sp. SP3
CAATCCTTACAGAGATACCGCTGAAACTGCCCGTAGCTGCCGTTTCTGACCGTTCGGTCAGAACGGCAGCGAGGACAGGAAACGCCGTCACGCCAGCGAACCTGTTGGAGCAGGTCCGCTGCGACCGATTCCGACCCAAACACATCCAGCGGAATCATTCGTGTCGGACATCGCTGACGCGGTGTCCTTGTCCTCTTCGACACAACAGCGACAGCTCGCCAGT
>NZ_SGTU01000747.1:0-223 GCF_005435195.1 Halorubrum sp. SP3
GGTCAGCCCCACCGAACTGGACGGCCGTCGCAGTGACGTCGACGGGAACAATATCGCCGTCTCGGGTATGGCACGACAGTTCTGCGGTGAACCCGCTTCCCCTATCGTTGACGCGCTTGACGAACGATTCAAAAACATCGTAATCATGCGGGTGGATATCCGGTGGGCCGAGCGAGAGGAGGTGGTCTCGGTCGTACCCGAGCAACTCGCATGCCTGGTCGTT
>NZ_SGTU01000748.1:0-223 GCF_005435195.1 Halorubrum sp. SP3
CACATTCGGTCCATGTCTTGGTTTCACACTCAATCTATTCATCCCGATCATGGCGGGGCCGGGCGCTTTCATATTTCCACTTGCCACCGGAGCAATCATATCTGGATTGATTACACTAGTTGGGTACTTGATCGGACGAGGTTTCAGCGAGATAAGAGGTGAAAAATATGCGTAACTGAATTCAATAAGCAGGCACGTTCTATCGGCTAATTCAGGATCCGTT
>NZ_SGTU01000749.1:0-223 GCF_005435195.1 Halorubrum sp. SP3
CACCACTGCTGGCCACTAGCTATGGTCGAATTAGCCGGAGTAATATCCGGAAGAACTCATACTGGGCGACGAGACCGCAGTTCGTCGGAGAGGAGTGTCAATGCGAGGTTGAGGATCATTCGTACGACAAAGTCCATGAGTGTGAAGACGCGGTAAGCCCTCACGCGCTTCGGAGGGGATGTATCACCCACTTACTGCGATCTGACGTACCTCGTCCTGTTGT
>NZ_SGTU01000750.1:0-223 GCF_005435195.1 Halorubrum sp. SP3
GTCGCCGTGGATCCCAACGCGAGGATCCTCGACGCCGTGGCCGAGCAGAAACAGCGGCTGCGAGAGGTGGGACATTCGTGCGGGATCACACACATCGGCCGGCGAGGCGGCATCGAGCCGCCGCTCGGGGCCACGGTCCGGATCGAGATACAGTGAGATCGAGGTCAGCTTCTCGAGGAAGACGTACTGGGCGGCGGCGTAGGCGGGCCCACGAACGCTGTGG
>NZ_SGTU01000080.1:0-275 GCF_005435195.1 Halorubrum sp. SP3
CTGGCCACTCGCCACCAGCGCCACGCCGATGAGCAGGCCCAGACACAACCGCACACACCCGAACCCAGCCGACCGCATCGCGGATCACCACGGAACGAGATCCACACACTCTGCGAGTGGGAGATTCATCACGCTGCCAGCGACGGTGTACAGCGGGCCCAACACCAGCAGAATCACCGTCGAACGGAGGGCAGTCCGCTTGTGGCGTTTCAGCCCTTCCCGCTGTTCGCGCCGCATCGTAAACAGCTCAATGAGCGAGTCCGCCTGCCACACCA
>NZ_SGTU01000080.1:329-1737 GCF_005435195.1 Halorubrum sp. SP3
AAGCCCGAAACCATCTCGGGGAGCCGTTCAGCCTCACAGACGGCGCTGTCTTGGGCGGCGACCGGATCGACAGCGACGACGGTGAGGATGAAACCGCTCAGGACTACGCGGCGACACGCCGCGCGAAGCGGCACACGAACGGACAGGGACGGAGGGACAATCGCGGACATTGGTTGATGGGTTATATTGCGTGTCGTGGTAGCACGGAACACGGGATCCGTGCGCACAATTCTTGATAAATTTTGTGCCGCTACAGTGCTGTGTAATCAGACAATCCTGCTCGACTGCGGCTTAACCAACAGATCCCGGAAACCTCTCCGGGATCGTTGGTTAATCACACTACAACCGGCAATCGCGGCGCGGTTCTCCTACACACATCTTCCAGTACCGCCGGCCGATGGTGGGCGCGCCCGTTCAAGCCGGCCACGACTGCGGACCGTCACACCCGTTGGTCCTGCCGCAGTCAACCCCTGCTGAAACGCGTGTCACACCACTGTTTCCCTTCGAACGCGTTCTTCGATGAGTCCGTTCCAGTTGCCCCCACGAGACTGAAATTCGTCGCCACAGCGGTAGAGCCCCGTGTCTGTGCCACCTCAACAGGGTGACCGTAGCCGGTGTCGGCAGCGATCACCACTCTTTGCTGGGTGACGTATTATTTCTGTTCTCCCGGAACACCCCGGGACCACTGGGGGTGTTCTGACGGATCTGGTCTTTCACCTGCTCGATATATCGCCGGAACACAGCGCCACGAACTGAGCGAGCGAGCGCTGCGTGGCATCGACTATCCGGCTCCTGGCACGCGATTTTGTGGAGCCGCACCGCTCGCGATGAATGTGCGTGTGTCATCCACCCCAGGTGTCGGGCTACCGGTGCCGCGTGCCGATCTGTTACACTCGTTGGACACGGTCCTACTGCGGCGGGGCCCGCTCCCTGAAATTCCGCGGAATTCGTGCGTGTGAGCGATTTTCGCGGGAAAAATCTCTATCCAACGACTCCCACACCCACAAGCGGGGTCGTACTCTCTCGTAGCGGCCAACCCTGAGCCACCACACCCCACACTGAACCTTGGGTGGGCAGTGGCGGGGGCGTTGAGGACTCGCGGTCGCCGACAGCTATTTTTGATCTGGTATGTGATCTCTCCACACGATCGCATGTCGACGCCGCCGTCAGCTGACGCCCTCCCAGCGGCGCTCGTTGACCGTGACCAGTGGGTGTGCTGGCGCACGCAGGAGCGCGACGGCAAACCCACGAAGGTGCCGATCATTCCGGGCACGACGCAGTTCGCGTCGACGACATCTCCTGAGACGTGGACCGCGTTCTCTGAGGCCCGAGAGGCGGCCACAACCACCCCTGTCGACGGGGTAGGGTTTGTGTTCACCGCGGAGGACCCGCTCGTCGGCATTGATCT
>NZ_SGTU01000751.1:0-222 GCF_005435195.1 Halorubrum sp. SP3
TGATCGGGCTCCAGAACGTGCCCGACGGGTTCGCCTTCGCCGTGCCGATGGCGGACACCGGCATGTCGAACGCCCGCGTCCTCTGGTACACGACGCTGTCTGGGGTGGTGCCGCAGGTCGCCGCCTCCGCCTTCGGTTTCACGCTCGTCTCGGTCGCCGCGGGGCTGTTTCCCGTCTCCTCCGGCTTCGCCGCCGGGGCGATGCTCGCGGTCGTCTTCCGGG
>NZ_SGTU01000752.1:0-222 GCF_005435195.1 Halorubrum sp. SP3
CGGAGGGACGTATTACAGACCGCGACATCACACCCCCGGAGAGCGCCCTCAAGGATGCGGTAGAACTACTGGAAACTGCCGAGCGGCCGGTGATCGTCGTCGGGCACGGTGCCCGCTTCGAGATGGACGGAATTGTGGACCTCGCCGAGCGGTTCGACTGCCCGGTGCTGACGACGTTCAAGGCGAAAGGGCAGATTCCCGACTCGCACCCGCTCGCGGGGG
>NZ_SGTU01000753.1:0-222 GCF_005435195.1 Halorubrum sp. SP3
GCCGCAGAACAGTGAACAGGTCCGGCGGCGGTATGCCTCTCTATTGACGAAGCGGCTGTTCGAGGATGACCCCTACTATGATCCGGACAGTGAGGACGATCTCGATACACCTCTGGTCCGTGCTACGGACCGGTTAGAACAGGAGGCCTTGGAGCTGGTTATCCTCTACCATTACGCACAGTCGAATGAATTGCTGCGGATGACCTTGGTGGAGTTCCTGTT
>NZ_SGTU01000754.1:0-222 GCF_005435195.1 Halorubrum sp. SP3
GACGCAGAGAAAGAGTTGAGTGACGCTGCCGGAGCTGGAAACCTGACACCTGGGCAAGCGGTATATAAAGAGCGACGGGAAGACATTGTCAATTCTGAACTCGCGCGACTCGCGGAGGAACTTGAGATCGAAGAATCCACCCAGGCGACGGCAAAGGCACTTTTCGATCAGTTTGCCAATAAGGAAGACATCTATGGGCATGCGCTTGAGGTGCTCGCAGCT
>NZ_SGTU01000755.1:0-222 GCF_005435195.1 Halorubrum sp. SP3
TCATAGAAGAGTTGGAGAATGCTCTACTTATTCAAGAGATTGATGATCAAATCCAGCTAACATCGGAGACTGAACTTCCTCAGAATTCGAGGTTATTATTCTCCGGAAAGGCCGTAAGTGAGTCGATCCATACAGCCAACGACACCGAAGCCTATGACCGAATATTAACGAACCTAACCGATGCCCATCCGGAACTTCTTAACATCGCAAAAGAGGTATATA
>NZ_SGTU01000756.1:0-222 GCF_005435195.1 Halorubrum sp. SP3
GTGGAAGCGGTAAAATGCTCTCCATGCTACCTGATTCTGGTGGATGGTGTTTTGCGAGAGGCCGTCCGAATCCACCGTCTCGTGATCGCCACGGAGACGCGCATCCGCAAACCGATTCAGCTCCGCTGCCGTACAGGTGGTGAGATCGACGTGTTTTGCCGTCCGATGAAGTGTTGAGGCGTACGAGAGTCGGCTGGAGACGGAGAGTGTCTGTTCGCGACT
>NZ_SGTU01000757.1:0-221 GCF_005435195.1 Halorubrum sp. SP3
GGCGGGCGATCGGCCTCTCGAAGCTGGAGTCGATATACCACGTGGTCCTCCCGCAGGCGCTCCGCTACGCGATCCCCTCGTGGACGAACGAGTTCGTCTACCTGATCAAGTACTCGTCGCTGGCGGGCTTCATCACGGTCCCGGAGCTGTACTACCTGGCCAATCAGGTCGCGAGCGACACCTTCCGGTACACCACCGTCTTCCTCGTGCTCGGCGCGATG
>NZ_SGTU01000758.1:0-221 GCF_005435195.1 Halorubrum sp. SP3
ACCCCGAGCTTCCCGAATAGCCCGTACCGGAACGAGGAGCTCGAACCGCGGCCACAGGACATCGAGCAGGCCCGGGCGCTCATCGAGGAATCGGAGTACGGGATGAACGAGTTCGCGCCGCTGGAGTTCAAGGTGACGACGAACTACCCGTGACACATCACCGCCGCGACGATCATGGAGCAGTCGTTCTCCGAGCTCGGCCTCGAGGTTGAGATCCAGGA
>NZ_SGTU01000759.1:0-221 GCF_005435195.1 Halorubrum sp. SP3
CACTGATCGGGAAGATATCGCCGAGATCTATTCAATACTGGCTACATCTAATGTCGATGCAGTCGTCAATAACGTTCCAGAACTTATGGATGCATTAAGTGAAGGGCTTACACCTATGACTATGAAGAAGCTGCTCAGATCCGTTGCTACGATCGTCGACAATCAGCAAGTGGATCTCACTTCCTACCGGGGGATGATGCGTGGCTTGTTCAATGATGACT
>NZ_SGTU01000760.1:0-221 GCF_005435195.1 Halorubrum sp. SP3
GACGTTCGGAGTCGGGTCAGACACGCGAGCAGTCAGACGACCGAGCGCGTCTACGACCACCTCGGTCGAGTGTAAAACCCGCTCTCGTCAGGGATCCATCGCACGTGCGGCGTCGAGATCTGGTGGTCCCTCGAGGCCATCGTCAGCTGTCGGCCGTCACGTCGGTCAGGTACCACGCAATAAGCCGCGCCTGTGCCCGGCGGACGATGCCCGACGCGGTC
>NZ_SGTU01000081.1:0-1734 GCF_005435195.1 Halorubrum sp. SP3
GACGACGAACCAGCAGACTTCGACGAACTCGATGAGGACACCCAGACCCTCGCCGAAGCTATCGACCTTGAAGGGGTCGACGGCCACACTTGGGACGAAGCGTTCGAACAGTATGTTACAGGCGTCGGATACACAATCGTCAATCGTCTGGCAGCGCTTCGTTGTATGGAGGTACGGGACTTCATCAACGAGGAAGTTACCGTCTTCAAGGACAACGGCCTGACGCCTGCCGCTGAGACGCTCGTTCACGAGGAGTTCTTACTCGAAGACGAAGCCATCATTCAGGCGTATCACGACGCTTGCGATCGATTAGCTGAGGAGATCGAGATCCTGTTCGACCGTGACTCGGCCTACAGTCAGGTCAATCCCGATGACGATACCTTTGAGGAACTCTGCGGGATGCTTGACGAGATACCGGACGAAGTCTGGCGGGCTGATGACGTTCTCGGCTGGATTTACGAATACTACAACCGTCCTGTCGTGGAGGCGCTTGACGCGAAGAACACCTTAGAGCCTGAAGACGTCGGCCCAGCAAATCAGTTCTATACGCCGCACTGGGTCGTACGAATGCTTGCCGACAACTCGCTCGGGAAGCTCTACCTCGAGTCCACAAATCAAGAAGATGCCGTCCCAGGCCCTGAGTCCCTAACACCCGAAGAGCGAAAAGAACGCCTCGTTACCCCTGAGGATTCTCCAAGCGTACCAGAACTCTGTACCTACCTCCTTCCGGACGAAGACGACCACGATGCACCCGAGTTCGGGCATCCGCGAGACCTGCGTGTAATCGACCCTGCCTGTGGTAGCGGACACTTTCTCCTCTACGCCTTCGATATTCTTGAGCGCATCTGGTGGGCCGAAACGGACCTTAGCCGAGGTGAGATCCCCGCAAAAATTCTCAAACACAACCTCTACGGCGTCGACATTGACTTACGCTCCTGCCAACTCTCCGCTTTCAACCTCTATCTGAAAGCCCGAACACGCGCCGAAGCCGAAGATAATGGGGATTTCGAAATGCCGAACCTTGGGATTGTCTGTGCTGATGCTCGTGTTGCCGAGGTCGAAGAGGCGATCGACGTCCTTGATGAGATTACAGGTGAAGGAACTGGCGTCCGAGAGGCTCTTAACAACATTATTCACGAATTCCAGCACACCGAAGCTCTCGGCAGTCTCCTTGATGTTCAGGGCACGCTTGAGGATGAGTTCGAAACTGGACAGTCAGATGTCTTGGAGTGGGGTGGCGACGCGCCGAAGACACTCAACGAGTTCCTTCGACGACTTGAGGAAGCCGTTGAGGAGCGTACATCAGATTCCTTCGGAGAGCAGAACCTTCGAAGCTTCCTGAACCTGCTCGTGGTCTTGACCCAAGACTACGACATCGCTCTCATGAACCCGCCGTACGGGTCACGTGGTCGGATGCCTGATAATGTACAGGAGTATGTTGAGGAACACTACGACTATACCACAGAATACTACATCAATTTCTTTGAAGCGTCTGATCGGCTCGTTCGAACGGAAGGACGCGTCGGAATGCTAGTACCACGCTCTTTCATGTTCCTCAAATCCTTCCAAGACTTCCGTGAGGACTTCATCGGCGGCCGTGGTTCGTTTGACTTCCTCACTGAATACGGCATTGACATCCTCGATAATGCGACAGTCCGAACCGCGGGAACAGTCGTCCGATCTGGTGTTGAAGGAGGACAAGAGGGAACGTTCATTCGTCTCGAAGACGTCCCA
>NZ_SGTU01000761.1:0-221 GCF_005435195.1 Halorubrum sp. SP3
GGGACGCTCCGGACAGCCGACTAAGTGACCGTACTCGAGATCGCCGTTGACGCTGCGGGTACAGCGCGCGCCGCAGGTGTCGCAGAAGAACTCGCGGTCCTTCTCGGCGGTGAAGCTCCCGGAGTAGCCGAGACTCACGCTGTCCCACCTCCTGTGCTGGAAACCCGGCGACGGCTCTGGGGGTCGCTATGATTATAGTTTGGACAACGAGAATCGGCCCT
>NZ_SGTU01000762.1:0-221 GCF_005435195.1 Halorubrum sp. SP3
CTCTGTTGCTGTATTCGGCGACGCGAACGGCACTCCGTCGAAGACGGGTCGACGCGGGTCAGCGCCGCGCGACGATCCGGCCGGCCATGAGGCCGACGAGCCCGATCATGCCCGCCATCGCGAGGTAGATCCCCAGCCCGATCAGTTCGCCGTTCGCGCCGTTCACGCCCGCGAGGCCCAGGAACACGACGGCGATGACGGCGTGGAGCGCGAGCACGCCG
>NZ_SGTU01000763.1:0-221 GCF_005435195.1 Halorubrum sp. SP3
TTAGGTTATGTACGATGCACTTCCGTGTGAGCTCCCGGAACTGGCCATGCCAGCTCCGGGAGCGTATCTCATCTCCGTCGTCCTTCAGCATCGCAAACACGGTCTCACTCATCGACCGCTGGTTGTAGACGTCATCGTCAATTCTGGCGTTGTGAGCCTTCTTGAGCGCGTTTTGCTCGCAGGAGCGTGTCATAGAAGAGTTCACATGGCTTGGTGAATCA
>NZ_SGTU01000764.1:0-221 GCF_005435195.1 Halorubrum sp. SP3
GTGCTCGATGACGACGTCAACACAAACCGCCCCGGGCAGTACGGTGCCGTGCTTGATGATCTCGCGGTGGGGACGACCCAGCTGTCGAACAGTTTCGAGCAAATATCGACTGCGAGCGACCGGTTAGAGCAGGGTCAACTCGCGCAAGACATCGATACCGACTACCCAGGAGCGTACGGCGACGTGCTGTCTAACTTAGAAAATGGAATAGACCGCCTTAG
>NZ_SGTU01000765.1:0-221 GCF_005435195.1 Halorubrum sp. SP3
GCACCTGAACCTCTACGTCGGGCCGGGCGACCTCGACCCGATCACGACGTTCTACGCCTGGGTCGCCGTGATCTTAGGCGGCAGCGGCTCCAACCGGGGCGCGCTGTTCGGCGGGATCGTCATCGTCGCGATCCGCGAGGGGACGCGGTTCCTCAACGACGTGGCACTGCCGGTCGACCCCGCGCCGCTGCGGCTGCTCCTCATCGGCGTCGTGATCATCG
>NZ_SGTU01000766.1:0-221 GCF_005435195.1 Halorubrum sp. SP3
GTCGTGCCGCGGACTTCCTTGATGGTGACATCTCGGAGTTTTTAGACATCGACAAGGCGACAGAACTGGTCTTAGAGGGTGACTTAGGCCCCGAGTTGATTACCGACTTCGAAGGCTTGGACGTGGACGAGTCGTTGGACGCGTTGAGTGAACTTCAGGAACTTGGCGTCACGTCGTTGCCGACGGATCTCTCGGACCAGTTCCGTAACTTGGAACTGAAG
>NZ_SGTU01000767.1:0-220 GCF_005435195.1 Halorubrum sp. SP3
GTGGCCGTCGACTCGTGGAACAGCGCGAGGTGCCGATCGAGGTCGCGCTCGACAAACTCCGCGCGCAGCTCCGTGTCCGGCCCCTCCCCGGTACCGACCGATCCTCCTGTGGTGGGCATTCAAACATTTGTATATCTGATTGAAGGCCAATAAAACGGCCGGCAGACCCAGAAACAGATATTTTGGCAGTTAGCGCAGCTAACCCGGAGACGGCTGCCTG
>NZ_SGTU01000082.1:0-1733 GCF_005435195.1 Halorubrum sp. SP3
TAAGCCCCCTTCCTCAAGGAGCGACCAGCGGGAGCGAGTAGGGTGGGGTAGTTCACCGAGTAGACGTGACACGTTCCAGCGACTGCGTCGAAGGGTCCCACAATCACACTCTGGCAAGAGATTGTTGTTGTTGACCTCTGCTTGGGAGTTGAAACTGAAGTGCGGTCCCGTTACTGAGATCATCCACAGAGATGTTGCCGCCCGCTTGCTTGACTGCCATCCGAATTTTCCAGATTCCAAGGGCGCTACCGTGCATTAATGCTGATTCTTGGCCTGTCTCTAATACCGCAGCCTCTGCTGGTGGTATTCCGGGCCCATCATCCGCAATCGTAATTTTGATCCAATTGTTATCGGTGTTAGCTACGGTCACACCTACTGTTGGCGTCTCTTCGGTGCTTGCCGCCACGGCATTATCAATTGCTTCGATGATTGCTTTCTGTACATACACTGGGATGCGTCCGGTGAATGGAGCGTCTAGTGTCAACGAGATATCTGCTTCAGGATGTTTAGATTGTTGGGACTCAACGATATCTGGTAAGAAATCACCTGGAAGCTTATGATCTGGCTTTCCGGATTCTGATTCGATCAACTTTTGGACTTCTTTCAGTTCACCTGTCATTTTTTCTCATGAATCCAAGATATTCTTAACTCTATTTGCGTGAGACATGCGCTCTTCACGAGAAACCGCTGTCGCAGCCATTTGTGTCCAGCCATTTACTTTCATCAAATCATTTCGCATGTTATGACGCATCAGACGGTGGAGAACTCGAAGGTGTTCTCTCTGCCGTTGTTTGTCAGTTATGTCGTAGCCAGCTACGATGAGCTGTATGACCTTACCGTTCTCATTAGTGACTGGCTTCACTGAAACCTCAATAGTTCTAAGACCATCAGCTCCCCTCGCTTCAGTTTCGTAACGAACAAACCCACCATCTCTTGCTTGTGCTATCGCATCTTGAATACCTTTTTTGACCTCTTCAGAGTGCGTCCACCACGAGATCTCGTCGAACTGCTCATTAACGACGTTATCACGCTCAAGACCACCAAATTCCAGTGCGGTGTCGTTGATCTCGATGATGCTTCCGTCTAATCGTAAGAGACCAGTTATCTGAATCGTGTTATTGAACAGGGTGATTGAGCGTTTGTTGGCGGGCTGCGTAGTATCCGGCAGTAAACAGTACTAACGCCCCACCACCCGCGGAAACTAACAGCCTAAACTGTGGTTCTACGAGCGGCCGACCCTCAATTACCTCGACTGTAAGTGTTATTCCTGCAATCGTAGCTCCTACAAGACCACCAAAAATCGTCCAAATACCAACAGACCATTCGGTAGTAGCGGTCAGATTTCTTTGACGAAGCCAGTATCCTGCGTATATTAATCCGAGACTGAGGCTCCCGTCTAAAAATAGTGCGATCATCGGTCCAAGTTGAGTAGAGAGTACAGCAATCTCTCGTACATGGTGGCTAACGGATAGGGTCAATAGCAGACCACCAAGTGTCATGACCGCGGCTGATCCTCGCAGTCTAGACATACATACTACTGTAGGCGCACCCGGATATTGCTTGTTGCTCACTCTAGAATTTGTACATGTAATACTTTTTCGTCATTTAGTAGGAATGTGGAGGTTGATTTCCGTTCCCTTCTCATTCAGTTCAACCGAGATATCTCCGCCTATCTGTGTGGTGATCATCCGAACCATCCACAGTCCAAGGCCCTGCCCATGATCAAGGTCGGT
>NZ_SGTU01000768.1:0-220 GCF_005435195.1 Halorubrum sp. SP3
GAAGACGTCGTCGAGCGTCGGCGCCCGGATGTTGAACCCGGTCACCGTTACGTCCGCGTCCCGGAGCGCCACGAGGAGGTCGGTGCCGTGCTCCCGGGCCGTCTCCGCGGTGACGCTGATCCCCTCCTCGGTCTCGGCGACCGAGGCGTCCGCGAAGGCGTCGAACTCCCGCGCTATCGCCGCGGCCCGCTCGGTTGCCGTCCCGTCGCCCTCCAGTTCC
>NZ_SGTU01000769.1:0-220 GCF_005435195.1 Halorubrum sp. SP3
CGGTACCGCCAGCATCCTCGTTCCAGTCGGGCGTCCCAGTCAGAATGCCCCGAAGTTGCGGGAGAGGCTCCCCGACGCGTATTCCGTCGGCCGTAATCTCAAGTTCGCGGAGGCTGCGTTCGAAGTCGCTTGTTCGCATTTTCAGTGTCCCAATCACTTTCCGCATCTCGCCGCGGTACTCGACGTGACGCAGGAAGACAATATTATCGGCAAGGTTGCT
>NZ_SGTU01000770.1:0-220 GCF_005435195.1 Halorubrum sp. SP3
ATAGATATCACGGAACGTAGCCGGATTCGAACCCATATTCCGGAAGCTGAATTTCAACTTCTGCTCCCGCGTTGCGAGGTCTCGGTTCCGTTCCATCCGGTGGTAGAATCCGATACGGAGGTCGTTGCTACCGTCTGCGCGATCTGTGAGGTTCTCAAGCGATGTCTCGTGTTTGTACCAGCCGTACTTGAACACGTGTTGCCAGTCGCCGCCGTTCGCT
>NZ_SGTU01000771.1:0-220 GCF_005435195.1 Halorubrum sp. SP3
CCGAAGAGGGCGATGAAGCCGAGGGTCACGGCGAGCGTCAGGAGGACCGCCGCCCCGACGCGCCGCCCGTACCGTGCGGTGATCGCGTTCAACATCTGTTGTTCGTCCGAAGAAAGCTACCCTATTTAGGAGTAAAGGCCAAATTATATGAGCCGATAATTCGGTATGCTCGCGGACGCGCCCGAGCGGAACCGCTGCGACGCCTCGGAACGCCGGGTTC
>NZ_SGTU01000772.1:0-220 GCF_005435195.1 Halorubrum sp. SP3
TTCGCCACGTTCGCGAACGAGGCCCTGGTCGAACTCGAGGAGCGGTACGGAGTGACCACGCCGATCGAGGCCCGCGTCCAAGAGCTCACGAATAGGTACTACCGGGGGCTCGAAGTCCTCCAGGCACTCGATGAACCGATGACCGTCGACGAACTGGCCGCGGAACTGGAGCTGGATGACGAGGAGGTTCACGACCGGATCGCGTATCTCTCAACGTTCG
>NZ_SGTU01000773.1:0-220 GCF_005435195.1 Halorubrum sp. SP3
GTGTATCCGGATGTCACGACCAACGCGTTGATGACGAATTTCCCGGATTTCTATAATAACTACCAGCAGACGGTCGAAGATTATCTCCCCCGGCTCGACGAAGAAGCGGTCGCCACGGATGTCGTCAAGGTGCTGCTTCTCTATGCGATCACGCGGCAGGGATGCACGGCAGAGGACGTCACGAACGCCTTGATGAACGACGCCGCCGAGAAAGCGTCGC
>NZ_SGTU01000774.1:0-219 GCF_005435195.1 Halorubrum sp. SP3
CGGATCGACCCCCGATCGGTTGTATATGTCGCCCGACAGGGTTGGAGTCTGCTCTAAGATACGGTGGCGGCTCGGGCGAGGAATCGAATCTGATTCGTATGTCTGATTCTTCATCCTAGATATCGGCTGTTTCGAGAGTATAGTTTAACTATAACCGCGTATTTCGAACGGATAGTCAGTGAATCTCAGAAACTTCCTCTCTACTCCGGAAGCGATCGT
>NZ_SGTU01000775.1:0-219 GCF_005435195.1 Halorubrum sp. SP3
GGTCGGCCGCTTCGTCCCCCACCTTTTCGGACCGACGCTCCGTCCGGTCGGTAATGACACGGATCTCGTCGCTCGCCGCCCGCTCGCTCGCGAACTTCGTCGAGGGGCTGGTCGTCGCGGTCCCCCGACTGCTCTCGGGACTGATCTTCCTCGCGCTGGCGTACGCCACGGTCAGGGTCGTCCTCGCGCTCGTCCGGCGGTCGATCGGACGGCTGTACG
>NZ_SGTU01000776.1:0-219 GCF_005435195.1 Halorubrum sp. SP3
TGATCTGTACGTGAACGTCTCTGAGGCGTTGAACAGTCAGCATCCGATGGTTCGAAACGGGGCTATACAGATGCTTCAGGAGCGAGTGCAGAGAGGTGACGACCAACTCTTGTCTGAGGACACCGTACAACAATTAATTTATCAATATGAATCCAATTCACCGAGTAGAACAGAACTTGCGAGTGTACTTTCGATGATTACTTACGAAGCACCTAGAAC
>NZ_SGTU01000083.1:0-500 GCF_005435195.1 Halorubrum sp. SP3
AATTTCGTTCATGTGAAAGACGTGGCGCGGGCGTACGTGCGAAGCGCGGAGCGGTTGGTGGAGCAGCTTTCGAACGGCGAGACGGGGGCTGAGACGTACGAGATCGCGAGTAACGAGGATATGAGCGTGATGCGCGTGGCCGAGATCGTTCGGGAGGTTGTACGCGAGGAGCGCGGGATCGAGGTGAACATCGAGTTGATGGAGAATCCACGAAGTGCCGAGACTATGGTAGAAGAGTTCGAAGTGAATATTTCGAGCGCCAGTAATTTCCTTGGGTGGGGAACAGAGGATGGAGTCGAGGGAGCGGTTCGAGAACTCTTAGAGTAAGTGACATCGGCAAGAAGCGATTCGACAAAAAACGGCCTCTCGCGTGGTGTTTTTTGACTCTTCGAAAGAAACAGTTATGACTGAAGTCGACAGGGCTTGGATCAGTTTCGTGGATCAGGGACTGGCACCGCAGCCATCAAGAGTTTTTACTCGCGGGTTACTATGACTGTGGT
>NZ_SGTU01000083.1:521-1703 GCF_005435195.1 Halorubrum sp. SP3
CTACGTCTGCCGCCGAAGAACCGGTCGATCTCATCATCGGGTAAAGCCTATTCAAGTGTATTCTCGAAATTTGAAGCGTGATAACGGCACGTACTAGTTCCGAGGTATTACTACGAGAGGTTGTAGAGGTGTGCGCAGTCGGCACACGGGTTTTCCATTCGGTCATCGACTGATTTTATTACTGACATGAGATAGTACTAACCACTTACTTCCCGTTAGGTATTTCCTTTCTTGTTCATTTTGGCTGCCCGACTCACAATCCTAGTTAGTCGCTGGTCTGTAATTAGAAGTCTTCTGGTCCCAAACCGTTATAATCGCTGACCGAAGACGGAGATCAAATGCATCTTGCGCTGGTCGTGGAAGATCCCGCCTCCACTAAGGGGCCCGATACCCAAGCTAATAATCTTCTGAAATCCCTCGATACGTGTACGGATACGGTGGATGAGATTACGGTCATATGTAAAGATGGAGCGAGCCCTGATTACCGATCATCGAATATCAGTACTGCCGACGTACTTGATTCCCACCAGCCGTTCGCCTCGCTAAAAAGAGTGTTCGAATGTTGCCGAACGGTAGACCTAGTCCACGTGTTCGCAGCTAACTGGCGCATCGTCTTGGCAATCATGGGACTGTCAAGAACTCCCGTACTACTCGGAACGTCGACGACATTCCGCGCACTCCCGCACCGAATCGCGGTACGTCTCTACCGACCGAACGCGGTATTCGCTAGCGTCGAACCCTTCGAGACCGCCATCAGCGAGATGGGCTACCGACGTGACAGAACGTTTTTTATACCCAACGGAATTGACACCGATATCTTCTCCCCCCCGGGCCAGAAGAAAAGAGAGGAAATCCGCCGAATCCTCGGCGATCGACACGAACTCTCATTGGCAGAGAATATCATTATTTGGGTGAACCACCTCAACGATCACAAGCGACCACTCCTGGCGCTCCAAGCCTTTCAGCAGTTTAGACAACAGAGAGACGACGTATCGCTCCTCATGATTGGGGATGGGCCTCAACGGGCGGCAGTTGAGGAGATGGCCGAGAATATATCAGACGCGCACTGCTTGGGATTTATCGACCACGATGCCGTTCATGACTACTACCGTGTTGCCGACCTCAACCTTGTCACATCAAGATCGGAGGGTATCTCTAACGTCGTCTATGAGGGGATGGCCT
>NZ_SGTU01000777.1:0-219 GCF_005435195.1 Halorubrum sp. SP3
AGAACGGGGCAGACGGCATCCAGATGGCGAGGAAGACGAGTGCGTACGCGATGACGAGTGTGACGACGGTTCCGTTGACCACTGTCGCAGCGTAGTCCTTCCCGTGGTACTCGACGAGCAGGTCTGAAGCGAGGTATGCGACGCCGAACGCAACGAATCCAGCAGGGACAGCGACACCACCAAGTCCGGGCAGTTCGATCCAGGTGAGTTTTGCTGCGA
>NZ_SGTU01000778.1:0-218 GCF_005435195.1 Halorubrum sp. SP3
TGGATCGAGATGGCGACGGTCATGAACACGGCCAACAGCGGGACGGTGAAGCCGAACAGCGCGGTGCCGCCCTCGAGCCCGAGGTCGGCGAAGGAGACGCCGACCGCGATCCCCTCGGGGAAGCTGTGGACCGTCAGCACGCCGAGGATCAGGATCAGCTTCTTGAAGTCCGCCTCGGCGTACTCCCGCGGGTCGATGTCGGCGTCCAGCAGCACCTC
>NZ_SGTU01000779.1:0-218 GCF_005435195.1 Halorubrum sp. SP3
GCGCGGCCCGTTTCCGGCGGTCTGAGTCCGTTGAAATCCTCGGGAACTGGTACAAACGCCGTGCGAGATACAGCGGATCTAATCAGCACAGGACTGCGTTGTTTCCTCGGTCTAAACGACGAATCAGCCGATAGATTGCGCTTGCGTATTGAACAGGACCACACCTGATGAAGCTATTAGATGCTTCGGATACTCCTCCGAAGTATGAATGGAGCACC
>NZ_SGTU01000780.1:0-218 GCF_005435195.1 Halorubrum sp. SP3
TCGTTGACGGTCGCGCCGGAGCCGATCACCTGGATCGGGGCGGCGTCGGTGTCCACGTCGACGCCGTGTTCCGCGCCGAGGTCGTCCCCCGCGGCGACCTCCTCGTCGCTGTAGGGCTTGCTGATGAACGGGAGGTCCTCCTCGTTCGGGAGCAGGACGGGGCCGTCGAGGTCCACGTCCTCGATCACCTCCACGTCCATCGTGACCGTCCCGCTCAC
>NZ_SGTU01000781.1:0-218 GCF_005435195.1 Halorubrum sp. SP3
GGTCCTCGAGCTCATCCGCACAAGTGGTGGTGACTGGTGGCTCGTCGGCCTCGTCGGCCTCATCGGCCCGCTGTTCGCCAAGCAGTGTTGCGGCGGTTGCGAATGCCGATGGCGACAGGGTGTGTTCGTCGTCCTCGTCGCTCGCTGAATCGTCGGGGGGCGTCTCGGCTGCCAGCCGGGTCTGGGCTGCGTCGTCACTGCCGTCGGGGGTGACTGTC
>NZ_SGTU01000782.1:0-218 GCF_005435195.1 Halorubrum sp. SP3
CGTCGGGGTCGAACCCGGCGAGCCGGGCGAGGCGGCTCACCGACACCTCCTCACCGTACGGGACGTTGCGGAGCGCCTCCAGCGCCTCGCGCTGGTCGGTCGGGACCGTGAGGCCGAGCGCCACCTCGGTGAACTCGTCGCGCTCGCCGCCGAGGTACGCGCCGATCCGGTCGAGGAGGTCGTGGTCGCCGTCGGCGTCTCCCGGCGGCTCGGCGGGG
>NZ_SGTU01000783.1:0-218 GCF_005435195.1 Halorubrum sp. SP3
GCCTGCGACTTCCAGACGTCCTTCGTGCCGCCGCTGCCGTGGACGAGACAGACCGTCGGTCCGTCGCCGCCGCGGTCGAAGCGGCGGTACGCCGTCTCGCGGCCGTCGTGGGTGACCCGTTCCATGTCCGGGCGGTTCGGCGGCGAACGGTATAAACGCCGGAGGGGCCGCCGCGCGGATCGGCGACCCGAACCGGCCGCGGATCCGATCGCTCGACG
>NZ_SGTU01000084.1:0-1278 GCF_005435195.1 Halorubrum sp. SP3
CTGGCCTGGCGTCGCCATGGGATATCTGCGGACTCAATTCTCAAAAAACCATCTGAGAGAGCAAGACGAAAAGACAGCCACTCTGGCACTACTACACGCCAGTCTGTCTCTCGCAACGCCCACTACTTTGCGGCGACAAATCCTGTAGAATAAATACAAAGCCGGCAGCGGTCGCAGGCGTCACTTCCTGTCCGAGCACGAGCCAGCCCGCCAGCGCCGCGAACACGGGGATCACATACTAGAAATCAATCCAACATGTCGAGGTCTCCGCGACGCTCTTGGTGCATAATACCAGCTGTGAATAGCCGAAGTTTCGAAATCAGTTCTGACTCAGTTTCATACGTTCCTACCCGGAGATCCCATCGCACCTGTGCTGACCGAATCATCGCACTCGTCACATCGTCTTCATGGAAGAAGATGAGACGATCACTATGTGTTTCTGAGAGTGCTTCGAGGATGCTCCCAGCTTCTTCCCCGACACCGAAATTATGCCCGAGAAACGGTAAAATGAACGCAGTTGCGTTACTACACTGCGTATACTCGATACTTTGTGTCGCCGCATCCACCTCGTCAGTATCTACATCAACGTCGACGGCAAGAAAGGCGTTCACTCCGGGGGTGACACGAAGTGCGCCCTGTATCCGTCGTAGCAATGCCTGCGCCGCGTCGATCTCGTCTTTGTTTTGGAACAATCGCCGGAGCGGCCCTGGGAGGTCGTCCACCGCAATTTCCTGACGCTCCTCCTCGGTGAGGATGTAGTTGAGATTGAACGACTTGTATGGGCCCATTAAGTAGAAGAGAAACCGGTCGTACGGTACGTGGCCTAATCGGTCAGCAATTAGTTCACGTGTTATCTCCTCATTCATATTCAATTGTGTTCGCTGATAGTATTTAAAACACCCATATTTTGAGATATCTTGGCTTGAGAAAGACTAAGAGCTTTTCCGACCAACAAGAGCCTAAGATGGCGACGAATCACACACAGGCGGCTCCCGGAGAGTTCCCGGAAGATCCCGAAGAATTGCTCCCAGAAGAGAGCGTTCTCAGTCTCGACGAGTATCTTGCGATGCACGCGGCCGTAGGGCATCGGACCAGATATGAGATTCTCTACCGACTCGTCCACGGCGGAGACATGAGTCCGAAAGAACTAGACGAAGTGATTGAGATCGATGATAGCACACTTCACTATCACCTCAACAAACTCGTTGATGTGGGCCTCGTCGAAAAACGTCAACAGACAGAGCGAGGCCAAAATGGGTTGTACACGTACTACCGAGC
>NZ_SGTU01000084.1:1324-1672 GCF_005435195.1 Halorubrum sp. SP3
GTGTTCGGAGAAGTGACGCTCGCACGCGGCGTAGATGAGTTGATTCGTGGTGAAGGTGACTTCGACGAGATGTATAATAGTTCAGCCGACCGCCAGTGATTGTGGAGTCGATGCCACAGTCGTCCACAACACGTTCAGCTGCCGGGAAACAGGAGCGGAGGAGTTCCAGCACTTCAGCCCTGAAAGGTGTCAGGCAGCATCGTACTCTCGAATCACGGTCGACAGTGTCTCAGTCCCAAACTCGACAGCTTCGATAGGAACTCGCTCATTTGCTGCGTGGACCAAGGATTCAAACTCAAACGCCGGCGGCAGCTTCAGCGGGGTGAATCCGTAGGGTTGGACGTCAAG
>NZ_SGTU01000784.1:0-218 GCF_005435195.1 Halorubrum sp. SP3
GAGGTGGCAATTCCCTCAGTTGATGTCACCAGCGCTTGCCACCTCTCTTTTGTGACTGTTTCCGCGTCGAGATAGCGTTTGATCCACTCCACCAATTGCTTCTCTGGATTCCCGCTCTGGATAGGAACGGTGCCAATATAGGGTATTGCTGACGGGCCCCTGTGTCTGAGTTCGAAACTGTGGCTCCTACCGTCGTCCTTCCGGGCAACTTTGACAGT
>NZ_SGTU01000785.1:0-217 GCF_005435195.1 Halorubrum sp. SP3
GACGCTGTCAGATCTGAGTCGTACATACCATTCCAAGCCGCCGGGCGGGCAACACCCTCGCGTCACCAGCAACTGCGGCGGATTCCGATGACGGACATAATCACATAATTCGACGTTAGAGGGGCTGAAAAGCCTGTAATCACCTTATCCGGTATTTCAACCCGTCACCGAATGACGCAATTATTGCTTCCACACGCCCCCGTCGGTGTCGGGCGCT
>NZ_SGTU01000786.1:0-217 GCF_005435195.1 Halorubrum sp. SP3
GTCGGGTCTGCCGTCGAGGCAGGCGCGGACCGCTCCGTCGGCCACTCGTACTGTTTCGGGATCTCCGTCGGCTCACGCACCGTGTAGGCGCTGTACCGTGTTGGCATGGACGACGCCGCTATCGTCTCTTTCACGAAGCGTTTGCCAAGTCCTTCGCGTGCCGCGATTTGGGTGTGCGTCAGCCGTTTGCCCCAGTACAGGCGGTAGTAGTACCGCT
>NZ_SGTU01000787.1:0-217 GCF_005435195.1 Halorubrum sp. SP3
GTCCGGCGTCGGCCGGGGCCCCACGCCGGCCCACCGGCCGAGCGGAGGCGAGTGACGCATGCCCGGCTACGCCGAGATCGTCGTCGTCGCCCTCGTGGCCCAGCTCGCGGTGCTGCCCGGCGAGAAGGTCCAACTGATGATCGCCGGGCTCGCGACGAAGTACGACCCGAAGGTCGTCGTCGCCGCCGCGAGCTCGGCGTTCGCCGGCTGGACCGCG
>NZ_SGTU01000788.1:0-217 GCF_005435195.1 Halorubrum sp. SP3
GTGAGCGTATTCCGTAGCTCGTGTGTTATCGCGTTGGCAAAGTTGTCGAGTTGCTCATTTTTATACTCAAGTTGCTCATTTTTCCGTTTGAGCTCTCGGTGCTGCTGCTCGGCGCTGGTTACATCTGTACACACAATAGCCTGCCCAACGTCTGTATTGACCTGGGTTAGTGTTGTGTTAGTAACGTAAAAATACCGTACAGTTTCATCATTTTGAC
>NZ_SGTU01000789.1:0-217 GCF_005435195.1 Halorubrum sp. SP3
GTCGAGAGGGAGGCCGCGTCGGGGTCCGACTCGGCGTCCGAGACGCCGAAATCCGATCCCGCGTCGGCGCCGGAACCGGACCCGGCCGGAGAGTCGGGGTCGAAGTCGTCGATATCGGGGGACTCAGACCCGTCGTCCTCGGACCCGGCGGTTCCAGAGCCCGAGGCCGCGAAGTCGTCGGGGTCGGGCGTCGAAGAGCGGTTCGACGGCGGGTTAT
>NZ_SGTU01000790.1:0-217 GCF_005435195.1 Halorubrum sp. SP3
CTGGACGTCGAGGCCGACGACGAGTTCGACGGCGAGAGCCTGCTGAGCTGACGGCGGCGCGCTCGCCGCGCGTTACTTCTCCGCCGTCGGCGTCGAACAGCGCAGACAGAGGATCCCGGTCCCCGCCCAGTTCACGTGGGTCGACCCGCAGTTCGGGCAGCGGTGGGTGTCGTTGTTGTACTCGGTCGTCCCCCGCGGGGCTGCGAGGTGACCGTCG
>NZ_SGTU01000791.1:0-216 GCF_005435195.1 Halorubrum sp. SP3
CCACTGGGATATGTGGAAGGGGCTGACCGCCGACCCGACCGCGCTCCACGACCACGTGCGGAGCTACGAGTCGCCGGACCGGCTGGAGATAGTCGAGATCGGCGACCGGATCGACCTGTAAACGGGAGTCGAGCGGCCGTTTTCTCGACGTTTCGGTTATCAACCACGAAACGCGGCCCGTGGAATTTAAGCCCTTGCTCCGGGACGTGCGGGTAT
>NZ_SGTU01000792.1:0-216 GCF_005435195.1 Halorubrum sp. SP3
GTCCCGCCGGCGATCGCCGGTGACATCGAGGAGGGTGATGTCGTCACGTTCGAGGCGCAGGAGCTTCAGGGAGGCGGCTTAACCACCCATCGGGTTGTCGACGAAACGGATCAGGGATACATCACCCGTGGCGACGCGAACCCCTTTACCGACCAAGACGGTCCCGAGCCGCCGGTTCAGGAGTCACAGATCGCTGCTGTCGCGCTGGAGCTTGGT
>NZ_SGTU01000793.1:0-216 GCF_005435195.1 Halorubrum sp. SP3
ATAATCCCCTTTCGTGTTGCGGTTTCGCACGATACGAGCGAAGGGTTTATATAGAATCACAAACAATCAAAGGTTGATTATGTCTCAGCGACAGCGGATGGGCAACCAGCCCATGATCGTACTTTCCGAGGAGTCGCAGCGCACGTCCGGCAAGGACGCGCAGAACATGAACATCACGGCCGGGAAGGCTGTCGCGGAGTCCGTCCGCACGACACT
>NZ_SGTU01000085.1:0-375 GCF_005435195.1 Halorubrum sp. SP3
CGCATCGTCTAACTTGTCTTGATCGACAACTTTTGAGTTGTTAATATCGTACGGGTTTTCGATTGCCTGATGGAGTTCAGCCTCTAGTTCCCGGATTCGTCGCTCCTTCTGTGCCGACATGAGCTGGTGGATGGTGTACATCGAGTACGCAATCGAGAGCAGCCCAACGAACCACGCAGCCGAAAAGAAGACCAGCTCAAACAGACCAGGCACGTACCCATCTACCGAAAGCAGGACGGGCCCATAGACGAGCAGGAAAAACAAGAGCAGCCCAGCCGTGTAAATATAGTACGACCGCTTCAGGAGGTGACCGACCGCGGCAAAGCCGCCCATGTTGCGCGGGTCATAGAAGAACAAGTTGAACTCGGTCTTCTT
>NZ_SGTU01000085.1:409-1666 GCF_005435195.1 Halorubrum sp. SP3
TGATCCGCCGTGGTAACAGAAAGTGAATCCCGCAGTAGGTGAAGGCGAATTCAACCATGACTGGGAGGAACACAAACTCCCACGTGAAGAGCAGATTGAATGCTGTCACTCGGTTCGGCACGCCGACGTTCAGAATCGTATTCGCATAGAGAACGACAACAGCAAGAACGTAGACGACGACCTTCGTTCGCCAGCTGAATATCTGGTGAAACTGGCTGATCTCGGCCGCATCTACACGGTCTTGAGCTCGGAGTGCGGCAAGCGCCTCCTCGTACCCATTCGACATGTACCGGACGCCATACACCCCCAGGATGAGTGCCGCATACCCGGCTGCGGTGTTTGGGGTGTCAAGGAGGATGTGGGTCCCACCAGTCAGATGTACGTACACTTGGAGCACTGCGAGATCGAGAACACTGAACGCTCCTACAAACAGATACGGCGGATACATATTTTGACCAGGGAGAGCCGATGAGAGACGCGAAAAGCCACACAGTGTTGCGATATACTCGATGAGATTTCGCTCATTTTTCGCATCAAAATTGCTTGGCATGGTCAGGTCGTGCGGTACATCCGGCTTAGTTTTGTCCCCGACAGAAACACCTCGGGCGTAGTCCCGTCACGTTCGCTCAGGGTAGAGGCATGCTCGAGGTTTCAATGGTGGCGCGGCATCAAGCAGGCGCGGACTTCCGAGGCGGCTGCGAACAGCTCTAATTACATCTAATTAGTTTTATTAGGTTGGATTAGATACATTTTGTTATGAGTCGGTGGGAAGCCACCTCTCCCCGGATGGGCCCCGTTGTAGATGTTGAGCGTGGTGTGACCAGTTCTAGCAAAACGGTCACCAGCCACGCTGCTGTGCGAGGGGTACGCGCCCTCAACAGATTTAGCGCTGAGAGCTCGCCTTTTCACACAGTCACTTTGCGATGCGGGCATCACGGAGTAACTGATCTGAGAGGCGAACTCGCATGATTGACAGCGGCACGTACCCGGATTTCGTACTAGCATTCATCCCGGTGACGTTGTCTGCTGCTTACGGGGTTGGGACTGTTCTTGGCACGCGTCTCGCTGCCGTCGTGGCCGCAGTTGGCATTTGTTACCTGCTCATGGTCGACGGCCTGTTCTGGCATGGTCCTATAGACGAACGCTAGCGGCCACCGAGATACGCAAACGCGGATTGTCGTTGTGCGGCCTGTCGCAGTAGGGTCTCTGCGACGGCGCAGCGTCATCTATTAGGGTCGTCTGTGGCACTTGTGACAG
>NZ_SGTU01000794.1:0-216 GCF_005435195.1 Halorubrum sp. SP3
GCGACGACGCCGAGGTGAACGACGCGGAACGACGGCACCGGGGTGTATCGCCCGAGAATTAGCAGGACGGTCAACAGGAGCCACAGCAGGTACGCACCGATTCCGAGTCGGTAGAGGGCCGCGTACATGGGCCCGGATACCGGCGGCGCCGGAAAAAGCGCACCGACGGCGGCCGGGGCGGCGAGCTAACAGCAGAACATCAACGGGTACACTAGT
>NZ_SGTU01000795.1:0-216 GCF_005435195.1 Halorubrum sp. SP3
GAATCTCCTCAATCAACTGAATCACGAGGTGAGCGGGACGATCCAGATTGTGGACCCGAATGGAGACACGGTTCTGGACACCTCATTCGACGTCCCGTCCACCGAGTCGGGTGGTGACAGTAACATCGTCGCCTATGCCGACGTGTGGACCACCGCCGGCGAGTATCGAGTCGATTTAGCGCTCGCGGATACGGAGATTGCGGGTACATCGCAACT
>NZ_SGTU01000796.1:0-216 GCF_005435195.1 Halorubrum sp. SP3
CGAGGACCCGCACGAGCGACGCCGCTCGCGGTCCCCCGTCGCCGTCGGCTCCGTCCGCTTGACTCATCTGCGTAGGTGTTTCTACTCGACATGATAACCGTTTCGCTCGGTTTCATCGGACGACCGTCGAAACGGAAATGCCGGACCCGACGGGGAGGACCGCCGTCTCCACGGCGTCGTCAGAGCGGACGGTCCCCACGTACTCGCCGATGCCGC
>NZ_SGTU01000797.1:0-216 GCF_005435195.1 Halorubrum sp. SP3
GGTCAAACTCGGAGACACCCTCCGCAACGGACAGCTCCGACCCAGGCGGGAGCAGGGCGTCGGACATCATGGACAGGTCGCTCATCTGCCCGCTTGCTTCGTCCCACTCATCCATCCCCCACGACTCGGGCGGCTCGACTGCGTGGAGCGGCGCCGAGTACCGATAGAGGATGTTCTTGATGGCCCAAAAGCCCATGTGCGTCGCCTTGAGCGGCT
>NZ_SGTU01000798.1:0-216 GCF_005435195.1 Halorubrum sp. SP3
CGCGTCGACGAGCGCCTCCTTCACCTCCGGGAGCTGCTTGGCGGTGATCGACAGCGCCACCTCGCTCTCGGCGTCCGCGAGCAGCGAGCGGATCCGCTTGATGACGGTGGCCCGCGACTTGATCACCTCGAACTGCTCGGCCTGGCGCTCGACGCGGGAGTACCGCTCCGCCAGCCCGGGCCGCATTGCGTCCACGTCGGACCGGAGCCGGTCGAT
>NZ_SGTU01000799.1:0-216 GCF_005435195.1 Halorubrum sp. SP3
AGCGACGCGTCTCCGGTGGGCCTGGGAGGTCGCCGGGATACCCGCCACGGGCCACCGGGTCGAGCGGTACTCCGGGGACCCGGACCGGTGTCGGGCGGTGATCGAGGTCCCGCTGGTCGCGGCGCCGTACGTGCCCGTCTGCCGGCGCGCGCTTGACCGGTTCGCGGCGTTGGTGGAAGGCGAGTGAGCCGGGCGGCGACCAGGCGTCTCAGTTCT
>NZ_SGTU01000800.1:0-215 GCF_005435195.1 Halorubrum sp. SP3
GCCGCCCTGCTTCGTCATCTCACCCACCTCGGCCTGGGTGTAGAGGATGCTCTCGATGTTGTCTTCCATGTAGCTGCCGAAGCAGCTGATGGGAAGCCCCCTGTCCAGTCCGAAGTTGGCCCATATCGGGCTGGCGAGGCTGTAGAAGCCGCGGCTCATGTACTCGTAGAACCGGTCCGCGAACCCATCCTCACCGAGGATCTCTTCGGCGCGCT
>NZ_SGTU01000801.1:0-215 GCF_005435195.1 Halorubrum sp. SP3
ACTGCTCTTCTCGTCAGTTAGACGTAGTCTTGGCGGCTGTCCATCGAGTCGGATTCAGTGGGTCTTCCGAGAATTGAATCCTCGATCTGACGAGCGCCACCGCTCGCTGTCGCTCAGTGAGCAGCGCGATAAAGAAAGACCGCGTGTGGGTCGACCCGCGAGGGCCGATGGTTGGAAGCTACGAGTCGCGACCGTCAGGCAACGATGTTACTCGT
>NZ_SGTU01000802.1:0-215 GCF_005435195.1 Halorubrum sp. SP3
GGGGGTCGCGAAAGCCGGTCCGGCGGAGTGCCGCCTGGCACGTAATTATCGACTTCGTCCCGGTCGCTGGCTGCGCGTGAATGGAACTGACGGGGCAGTTGTCCCGACGTGCGTTGGTTCACCCGTTGATTTCAAATTCCTCCTGCGAAATCCGCTATTATGCCGAAATTGGGGCGATTGACACCCGTTTTTCCCGCCGCAGTCTTCTCCGTGTC
>NZ_SGTU01000086.1:0-1651 GCF_005435195.1 Halorubrum sp. SP3
AGTCTGCTCGTGTTCGACGCGATTAAGCGCTGCTATGAGACTCCCTGCCAGTAGTTCTCCGAGCGCGGTGTCCTGTTGATCGAAGGCTGCTCGCTTCTCGGAGCCAGCGATCAGTACCCCATGGTCAGCAAGTGGCAGATACAAGTGACCAGCGAGATCAGTTCCGGTGTTGTGGCTGTCCGAATCTTGCTGTACATCTGCTATTACTGCTGGTTCGCCGTCGCGGTAGACTCGTCCCGCGATACTGTCCGTCACAGGAAGTGGTTGTATATTTCCGATGAGCGAGTTTAGATCATCCGTCTGTGCCACGGGAACCAGCTGAGTGTCGTCAGCTTCGGAGATGTGGATAGCATTTGCCTTGAAATTGAGGATATCACTGGCAGCCTCAACGCCAATATCAGCGACCTCTTGTCTGGTTTCTGCCTCTAGGAGTGCCTGTGTAGCCCGGTTCAGTTCGGTTAACTGTCGTTCACGTGTTTTTTTCTCAGTGATGTCGTTGACTGCCCCACGGAGCTTCGTTACCTGCTCTCCAGATTCCACGACTGGAGTGATCGTAACGTCCAAGAGACGCTCGTCGCTGCCGCCTGGATGGAGTCGCCACGTGTCTCGTAGTTTATCACCTGCTTCGAAACCCTTCTCGAGTGCCTGCTGAACTTCTTCGCGGTCATCCGGGTGGAACAATTCTATCGCCTCTTCAACAGGGATTTCAGTCAGGTTGGGACGCTCGATAATTCGACGGGCACCAACGGTCAGCAAGACCCTACCACTCTCTCTGTCGAATTCGAACCCGCCGGTGTTGCCCGCAAACTCTGTCAGGCGCATCAGTTCTTCCTGTCTGTCAGCGCGCTCGGCCTCACGTCGGGTGTTGACCGCGTTCCGAATTCGGTTGGTCAAGAGTTCGTACGTCTCTGAACCTGTTCCCTTCTGAAGATAGTCTGTTACATCGGCGGAGATCGCCTCACTGGCTACCTCTTCACTGCCCTTGCCGGTAAAGAGAATGAACGGGAGGTCTGGATTGTTCTCACGGACACCTTGTAAGAGTTCTAAGCCATCCATGCCGGGCATGTTGTAGTCCGAGACAATACAGTCGGGTAGGTGACTATCAACCCGTTCTAGAACCTCGTTACCGCTGTTTGCTGTCTCAACAGTGAATTTATCATCCTCACGTTCGAGAAACGTCGCAGTCAGGTCTGTAAGAGACGGCTCATCGTCAACGTGGAGAACCTGAATCTGTTGTTCCGAAACGAGAGTCATTACCTGTTACTTTGCCACCAGTTCTATAACACTTTCTGAGGATTATCATGTTTGATTTGTTCTTGTATAGCACATTGTTGATGGAGAGAGTTCTTGCGATTTCGAGATACACCACTTCTGTGAGATATCTCGTACCACAGTAGCTCTGCCGACTACCTACTGAGTGAGGTTTATAAAGGGAATCCGTGCCAACAACCTCCACAAGAAGAGTGGGAGTCAAGACGATTTTACGGGTCTGGCAATCAAAGCTAATAATTTTAGGGGTACAGTTATTTGTATCTTCACCACAGACTCTTTATGTCAGTCACAAAAACTGAAGCTGAACCCACCAAAGTGCTGGAGTTTGGCTTGGGCAACGGGACGTACTGTCTGGATATCGGGATCATCGACGAAATCG
>NZ_SGTU01000803.1:0-215 GCF_005435195.1 Halorubrum sp. SP3
GAGGTCTGACGGCTCGGACACCGCCGACGACCGAGCAGACCGGCGAACGGAGCGGGCGACGGTCGCCCGTCGGGGAGCGTCAGTCTAACGCACCCAGGTCCTTCGCGTGGCGTTCGAGGTGGTCGTTCGCTCGCACGTCGGCCTCGGAGAGCTGGAGGGCTCGGATTTCGTACTCGTTCTCGCGGTTGTCGTACCGGACGTGGCCGAAGTTCACG
>NZ_SGTU01000804.1:0-215 GCF_005435195.1 Halorubrum sp. SP3
CGATAGTGTAGCCCGCGTCTATCGAGACGGCCGGACTAGGATACCCTCCGTCGGCCCCTGCGCCGTTCGAGAGTCGGGTGGAAGATTGTCTCGCCGGAAGCGTATCAGTACTAATACTTTCGTCCGTAAGTTTATCACTTCTGTCGCTGAAGTCAAGGTATCATGGGCGGGTCGGACGACGCGGTTCGACTGTGCTGCGGCGACGAGCCGTCGCT
>NZ_SGTU01000805.1:0-215 GCF_005435195.1 Halorubrum sp. SP3
CGAACGGGACCGCGGGCTCGGACGACGACGCCGCGGCCGAGTCGACGGCCGACGCGGGCTACACCGTCGAGATGGCCCCGATGGGCGAGGTCGCGTTCGACGCGGTGCCCGAGCGCTGGATGGCGTACTTCAGCACGTACGGCGACATGGGCATCGCGCTCGGTCAGCTCGACGGGCTTCAGGGGCTGATCTTCACCGAGAACTGGCCGCTCGGG
>NZ_SGTU01000806.1:0-215 GCF_005435195.1 Halorubrum sp. SP3
CTGCCGCTTCTAAGCCGGACTGAACTTTTGAGTGGAGATTATCGTCGACCTTGACTGCCGGGTAGGTGCTGGTATCGGTGAAAATAAAATTTCTGAGATAATCGCCCACACTAGTCATTTGAACCCTCTCCCAGAGATTTGGCCGTATACCTGATTCCGTAATTTGTCTATGTCTCCCCCTTGGTCGACATAGTCTTGGAATCGTATTTTCCAAT
>NZ_SGTU01000807.1:0-215 GCF_005435195.1 Halorubrum sp. SP3
GGAGGTCCTCGACATCGAGAATCACGGTGCATACGCCATCGTCCGAAAGCACCCACCTGATCCGGATGATGACGGCGTGAATACGGAGATTACCTCCCTCTATCACGTCCGACGGGAGCCACAAATCGACGGCACGGAATCGCTACACTGGGCGTATCTCGGGGACGTCCACAATAACGCGCAGACCCGGTGTGAAAGCTGCGGACGAACGCTCG
>NZ_SGTU01000808.1:0-214 GCF_005435195.1 Halorubrum sp. SP3
TCTTTGGTGTCTTCGAGCCCGCCGACCTGGTCCCAGCTGACGTCCGGGACCTCGACGAACACCTCGCGGAGCGCGGAGGGCTCGATGCCCTTCATCGCCTCCTTGAAGTCCGCCTCGGTCACCTGGATGCTGTTCAGCACGTCGGCGTCGATCTCGTCGCTCTCGAGGTCGATCTCCGGGCGGATGCGCCGCAGCGCGTGCATCGCGGACTCCT
>NZ_SGTU01000809.1:0-214 GCF_005435195.1 Halorubrum sp. SP3
GAGACCGCCAGAGACGTCACCGACGTGCTGCTACAGGTCGGTACCGACCAGACGCCGGTCGACCTCCGCACCGAACTCACCGAGCAGATCGAACAGATCCGGTCGGACAAAGACCGGGCGACTGTCACCGTGGACGAGACGATTCCGGACGTGACGGTGTTGGCGGACGACCTGCTGGAGGCGGTGTTCCGGAACCTCCTGACGAACGCGGTCG
>NZ_SGTU01000810.1:0-214 GCF_005435195.1 Halorubrum sp. SP3
TCTCGCTAACGAGTGACGGTGACCCTGTTTCTACCGAATGGTCCTCTCGCCACATATTAAATTCTACCGAGTAGAGAAACCGAATTAAACTACACAAAGTTATTCATTTTCGTTAAAGAAACCACTATAAGTTACTAACGAGTGTTCTAACGCACCACACTTATATTCGTAGTCTCTGAAGAATACTTTGATGAGTTCAAAACAAGACGATCTC
>NZ_SGTU01000811.1:0-214 GCF_005435195.1 Halorubrum sp. SP3
TGTGAACGGTGTTGACACCAGCTCACTTGGCGCAGCCGACGGACGGGCGTACCCGTTCGACGTGGCTGTGATAGACGACACGGGTGATAGAAACACCGTTACGACGGGGACGTGGACAATCACCGCACCAGCACGAGAGGGATAGTTGATGAGTCTCGCAGCAATCGGTGAAGCTGAAATCGGTGGGTTCGCGATCGGTGACTACCGTGTCATC
>NZ_SGTU01000812.1:0-214 GCF_005435195.1 Halorubrum sp. SP3
GATGCGGCGGATCACCTCGAAGCCGAGGTGCTCGTAGAAGCCGAGCGCCCGCCGGTTCGTCGTGCGGGCGTGGCACGTGACCGACCGGTGGTTCGCCGCGACGTCGGCGACGAGCCGCTCGGCGTGACCGCGGCCGCGGTGGTCCGGGTCGACGGCGAGAAAGAGGATGTAGCCGTCGCGCCGGACGGAGGCGAACGCGACGAGCCGGTCGTTC
>NZ_SGTU01000087.1:0-1574 GCF_005435195.1 Halorubrum sp. SP3
TCGCGTTTCGCCCAGGGTCCCGCCCCGCTCAGCTCGCGTCGAGCAGGCCCATCCGTCCGGCGACGAGCCCGCAGAACGCGCCCGTCGCGTGCGCGATCAGCGCGACGCCCGGCGCGGCCGTCGTCGCGGTGAGGACGACGGCGACGAGGCCGAACAGGAGCAGCTGGGCCCGCGGCGAGAGCCGGAGCCGATCGAACAGCGTCGCGCTCACGACGTTGCCGGCGAGCAGGTAGCCGCCGAGCGCGAAGACGGCGCCGCTGATCCCCAACACGGCGGCCGGGGGGCCGAGCAGGCTCCCGACGGTCACCTGCGCGGCGCCCGCGAGCGCGCCGGTGGCGACCACGAACGCGTGGAAGCGCGGGCGGGTCGTCCGGCGCTCGACGAGGGGACCGACGAGCAGCAGCGCGAGGGCGTTCGCCACGAGGTGACCGACGGAGCCGTGCGCGTACACGCTCGTGATGAGGGTCCACGGGGCGACGGAGAGGGGCGTCGACAGCGCGAGGAGTCCGAAGCGGCCGACGAGGCTCAGGAGGGCCTGTGCGGCGCCGACGAGGAGGACGATCCCGAGCGTTTCGAGGGTGGCGCGCATCGGGCGAGGGTTGGAACCGCGCGGTGAAAAGGGTGTGCGGGGCCGACCGTTGCGGGTCGCGCGGGGGAGCCCGGCGCGACTCAGATCACGTCGTCGGGGTCGTGCGCGTTCGCCATCCGGGCCGCCTCGGCGGCGTACCGCTCGCGGTCGTCGGGGTCGTCGACGGTCCCGACGTTCGACGACGCCGCGTCGACGGCGGCCGTGGTGTCGCGCACGTCAGAGAAGGAGGTGAGCGCGCGCTCCTTCCGGAAGTAGCGCTCGCCGTCCGGCGTCGCGTACGTGAGGATCACCATATTTTGCTCGTCGTCGGAGTAGGTGCGCTCGACGAGCCACATCCGCACGGCGTCGGTCGCGGAGCCGGGGACGGCCTCGTTCGCGTTCATGCGTGGTATTTCGATTTCTACGAACAAACGTGTTGCGTCGGTTCGGAGCCCGGCCGCGCCGCCGCCGCTCGGCGCGTCGACGAGCCCCCGCCGCTTCTCCGCGAACCGCCAGCGTTTTATTCTTTAGGGCGACCTAAACGAATGGATGAACCCGCGCGTCGCCGCCGCTCGGCTCCGCGAGCGCCTCGTTCGACTTCGGGAGCGTCTGCCCCGAGGCTCGCTCGCGGTCGCGGGGACGGTCCTCGTCCTCGCGGTCGGCGGCGCGGTGCTGACGCGGACCCTCGACGTCGAGGCCGTCGTCGCGACGGCGGTCGCGGCTGACCCGTGGCTCCTCCTCGCGGCGCTCGCCGTCTACCTCGCCTCGTGGCCGGTCCGCGGTCGACGGTACGGCGACGTGCTCGCGCCGATGGGTCACCGCCCTCGCACGGCGTTCCTCACGGCGACGGTGTTCGCGAGTCAGACGGCGAACCTGATCGTCCCCGCGCGGGCCGGCGACGGGGTGCGCGCGTACCTGCTGAACGACCGCCGCGGCGTCCCCTATCCCACCGGCGTCGCGTCGCTGGCGGTCGAGCGCGGCTTCGACCTGGTCGCGCTCGGCGTCC
>NZ_SGTU01000813.1:0-214 GCF_005435195.1 Halorubrum sp. SP3
TTTATTAATTGTAATATTTCTATCTTCAATTATTTCCACAGTATTCGCGACAGTATTATTAGTACTCAGGTCGTTTACTTTCACTGAGTATGTTCCAACTTGAGAGACAGAAACGTGAGTTCTTATAGTAGAATTGTTGTCTGATAATAATTCATTTTGATGTACGTTTACACCGTTCGGTCCTATGACACTAATAGCAACAGTACGACTGGAT
>NZ_SGTU01000814.1:0-214 GCF_005435195.1 Halorubrum sp. SP3
GCTGTTACTCATGTTAGGTCCCCCGTTCCGCGCGGTTCCGCAGCAGGATGGCCGTTCCGTTCATGCCGACGAGAATGATCAGCAGCGTGATAACGCCTGCGGCGACGACGCCGTACCGGAAGTCGGCCTGCGGGAAGCCGGCCCACGTGTAGATCTGCATCGGCATGGCGCTGAATCGGCTGAACAGGCTGTCCGGCGCCCGGAACACCGTCGT
>NZ_SGTU01000815.1:0-214 GCF_005435195.1 Halorubrum sp. SP3
GTTCACTCGCCGGAACGTGGACCGTCTACTCGCCGGAACTACCGCCGTCGGCCGCCGACCCCTCCCCGTCGCTCGGGGTGCCGTCGGTCCGGACGTGACCGTAGCCGCCGGGAGTACCCGCCCCGTCCCCCTCTTCGGGGGCCTCCTCGTGGACGGGGACTTGGTGGGCCGACTCCGCGAACCCGGCCGAGAGGACGCGCGTCATCCCCTCCTC
>NZ_SGTU01000816.1:0-214 GCF_005435195.1 Halorubrum sp. SP3
GTCTCCGCACGAGCGGCGACATTCCCGCCGGCGAAATCGCGGCGATCCAGGGCGGTCTCACCGAGACGTACGCGATCACCGTCGTCGCCTTCGTCCCGCTCGTCGTCACGTTCGGGCTGGCGCTGCGCGGCTACGCCGCGCTGCCGACCCTCGTCGCCGGCGTCTTCGCCGGCGCGTTCACGACGATCCTGCTTCAGGGAGCGGGCTTCGTCGC
>NZ_SGTU01000817.1:0-214 GCF_005435195.1 Halorubrum sp. SP3
CTCGAGGAGTACTACGATTACTACGAGGGGCGCTTCACGTGGTTAGATGGCTATACTCACGGGGAGTTCCGCAGCATCTTCCCCTACACTGAGCAGACGCTGGATCTCACCAACAAGGCGAGTGTGTTCGACAATACGAACCGGACAGGGATCATGCTGCTCCATAACGCGGTCAAGCACCACGGGGACGAAGCCTCGCTGATCACCCCAGTCG
>NZ_SGTU01000818.1:0-214 GCF_005435195.1 Halorubrum sp. SP3
AGACACGTCCTGATCCGATGTCGAAACTCGGGCGTAGATTGCTGCGTCTGAGGGTCCGTTTTCGCTCACGTTTTCGAGGACGTGCTATTGTATTAAACAAGTGGGGGTTACTGCGGTTTTGTGTATAGCACTACCTTTTGCGACGCTCTTTGACTGGTTTTCGCTCCTCGAAAGCCATGACACCGAATGTTCGTACTGGGCCTCATCGTCGTGG
>NZ_SGTU01000819.1:0-213 GCF_005435195.1 Halorubrum sp. SP3
TAGTGCGCTCGTCAGTCTCGCCGTACCTCGTGCGGATGCAACTGTCGGTACCGATGCCCCCGACCCGTTTCAGTATCTGCTCACGTCGTGTGACGTGTTCGTGCCGTCGGAAGTCGTTTCAGAGCTCCGTGACATCACGCAGTATCAAGATATCCACGGGGCAGCCGCGAGTAACGTCCTCGCAGCCCGCAGCTACTACACGGTCGCGGACCC
>NZ_SGTU01000820.1:0-213 GCF_005435195.1 Halorubrum sp. SP3
CGGATTTGAGATCCACGTTGGAAGGCGTATCTGCCATGCCAGCGTATTAGACGGATTCCACCGGGATATAACTCACAAGTGAATCTTAGATATGTGTCTTACACACCAGTCTAAGATACCTAAGACATGTATCTTACTTCTCTAACTAACTTAGACACCTAACAGAGATATGTGTCTGACATACGTTTATGTGATTAGTCTCTAATCATACTG
>NZ_SGTU01000821.1:0-213 GCF_005435195.1 Halorubrum sp. SP3
GATCTACATGGGAACGCTGATAATCATCTCAGATGAAACGCGCAAGACAATATTCGATAACTTGCCGATCAGTCAACCACGCTGGTGACAATCCATTGGGCCGTTCTCTGTCTAATCATTAGATTCACAATAGCAACCTTGGATTTCAGTTCGGCCAACACAACTAGGGACCGCAAGAGGATTATACGTGGTGTCTCATCTAATACCCATGTT
>NZ_SGTU01000088.1:0-984 GCF_005435195.1 Halorubrum sp. SP3
GCCGTAATTGGAGCCGTACCCTGACCGAACGTAGCGGCGGTAATGGTGCGGTGGCGGTGTTTATGGCGTGCTATGATTGCTTTTTTGGCGTGCAGAGCATGCCGCGTGCGAGCAAACAGCAGGCGCGTTATGCGGTGGGCCGTTGCCTGATGCTGTGGAGCAGCAACGATGTGACCCAGCAGGGCAGCCGTCCGAAAACCAAACTGAACATTATGCGTGAAGCGGTGATTGCGGAAGTGAGCACCCAGCTGTCTGAAGTGGTGGGCGTGATTGAACGTCATCTGGAACCGACCCTGCTGGCCGTGCATCTGTATGGCAGCGCGGTGGATGGCGGCCTGAAACCGCATAGCGATATTGATCTGCTGGTGACCGTGACCGTGCGTCTGGATGAAACCACCCGTCGTGCGCTGATTAACGATCTGCTGGAAACCAGCGCGAGCCCGGGTGAAAGCGAAATTCTGCGTGCGGTGGAAGTGACCATCGTGGTGCATGATGACATTATTCCGTGGCGTTATCCGGCGAAACGTGAGCTGCAGTTTGGCGAATGGCAGCGTAACGATATTCTGGCCGGCATTTTTGAACCGGCGACCATTGATATCGATCTGGCCATTCTGCTGACCAAAGCGCGTGAACATAGCGTGGCGCTGGTTGGTCCGGCAGCGGAAGAACTGTTTGATCCGGTACCGGAACAGGACCTGTTTGAAGCGCTGAACGAAACCCTGACCCTGTGGAACAGCCCGCCGGATTGGGCGGGTGATGAACGCAACGTGGTGCTGACCCTGAGCCGTATTTGGTATAGCGCGGTGACGGAGAGTTTTGGCCACATATTCTATTGTAGTCTGGATCTTCCTCGGTAGGCTAAGCGTCGTTCCACACACAACAACATCTCTCCACTGTTTGTTTAAAGTTTAGAAAGAAAATATCCATCGTTCACAAGATCGTAGGAGAAGGACACGACTTAAGGATCCCCCGGGCCATACTAGT
>NZ_SGTU01000008.1:0-126326 GCF_005435195.1 Halorubrum sp. SP3
AGCCTCGCGGCTCACGCTTCGCGGCTTCGCCGCTCGCGTTCGCCGCGTCCCTCGCGCGTGCGACTCGCGCCCTGTCGGGCGCTCGTCGGCACGCGCCACCGCACCGCGTCCTTATTTATAAATCGTCGTTGCCGTCTCCGTCGTCCGAACCCTCAACCTCGAAGTACCGGTGGCGGTGTTTCCGACAGCCGGGGTTGAACGCGGCGCCGCACGCGGGGCAGGCGTCGTCGTCGGCCTCGAGGTATTCGCGGGCCGTGAGCGTCGTCCGGCAGGCGCCGCACAGCACCGCCGGCTCGTCGAAGCGCTCGCGGGGCCACGGGACCGCCTCGTGGTCGGCGGCCGCGTCGTGGCAGGCGTCGCAGGGGTAGTACGTCTCACAGCAGCCGAACCGGAGCGCGACCACGTCGACCGGGTCGTCCCAGTGCGAGCAGCGCGTCTCGGGGTCGATGTCGATTCCACGCAGGGGCACCTCGAAGCGCGGGTCGGTGTCGGGCGCGGTCGTCGTCTCGCGGTCGGAGGGGTCGGTCGACATCGCCGGAGGGTCAGTAGCTGGCGTACCCGTCCGTGTCGAGCCAGTTGTGGACGACGGTGACGGCGTGGTCCGCGTGGAGCAGCTCGGGCCCGACGCGCAGTCGCCGCTCGGCGCGGCCGGCGATCGCATCGGCCTCCGATTCGGCGAAGTCGTGGTGATCCGAGAGGACGAACACGGGGTCCTCGGGGGGTTCCGCGTCGACGAGCGGATCGCCGTCCTCGTGGAGCTGGACGAGCGTCCCGTCCGGCCCGCGCCCGTCCCCGCCGACGAGCCGGTCGAGCGTCGCGTCGAGGCCCATCCGGCGGAGTTCGACGCCGGGCGAGACGTCCGCGGGCATGTGGCCGATCGCGTCCGCCTTGGCGTCGAGCGCGTCGCGGACCCGCGCGGCGACGTTGCGCTCGTCGGGGTGGAGGTGCCGGAGCGTGTCGGCGTCGAAGGTGACCGTGAACTCGTCCGCGACGACGAGGTGGACCCGGACCGCCTCGCGGATCCCGTGCGAGAGGAAGACGCCGGCGCTCACGCACCGGCAGCAGAGGTCGAGCCGCCCGGCCCCGGGGATGTCCGACAGCGAGATCGCGTCGGGGTCGGTGGGGACGTCGCGGCCGACGACGACGAACTGGCGCATGTCAGTGGCTCGCCCCGGATCCTCATAAGGCGTGCGACCCGATCGCCGGGTATGAGCCTCACCGGCCTGTGTCAGGTCTGCGAGGCGGCCACGGCGAGCCGGACCTGTGACCGCTGCGGGCGCGCCGTCTGCGACGACCACTGGGACGAGAGCGCGCGCGCCTGCTCCGGGTGCGCCGCCGGCCGCGGGTAGCTCGGTTCGCTCGGCGAGCCGGTCGTTATCGGTGCCGGTTCAGCCGCTTCGTGAGCCGCTTCGCCGCGTCGCCCGCCGCGCCGAAGTAGGTCGCCTCGTCGCCGGGGCGGCTCGACTCCTCGCCGGCGAAGATGATCCCGCGCGAGGAGTTCACGAGGCCGACGTCGACCGGGAGGTCCGGGCGCGCCGCGAGCCCGTGCTCGACCGCGGCCTCTGCGTCGCCGCCCTGCGCGCCGACGCCGGGCACGAGGAAGGGGATCTCGGGGACGATCTCGCGGACCTCGGCCAGCTCCTCCGGCGCCGTCGCCCCGACCACGAGGCCAACGTTGTCGTTCGCGTTCCACACGTCCGCGAGCGCGGCGACGCGCTCGTAGAGAGGCTCGCCCGAGGCGAGTTCGAGGTCCTGGAGGTCGGCGCCGCCCGGGTTCGAGGTGCGACAGAGCGCGAACACGCCCTTCTCCGCGCGGTCGAGGAACGGCTGGAGCGAGTCGCGCCCGAGGTACGGGTTCACGGTGATCGCGTCGACGTGGTCGAGGACCTCGGCGTACCGCCGCGCCGTGTTGCCGATGTCGCCGCGTTTGGCGTCGAGGAGGACCGGGACCCCCTTTCCCTCCGCGTACGCCGCGGTCTCGCGGAGCGCGCGCCAGCCGTCGGGGTCCTCGTAGAACGCCGCGTTCGGCTTGTAGCAGGCGGCGTGCTCGTGGGTCGCGTCGATGATCCGTCGGTTGAACGCCCACCGCGGGAGGTCGGCGTCGGTCACGTGTTCGGGGAGCCGACTCGGGTCGGGGTCGAGCCCGACCGAGACGACGCTGTCGACCGCGTCGATCCGGTCCGCGAGCGTCTCGAAGAAACCCATACGCGCCCTGTGGCGGCAGGCGCACTAACCGTTGTGTTCCGAGCTCGTTAACAGGAGCAGTAGTACTCGCGGTCGACGAACTCCGTCTCGAACAGCTTCGCGGCCGGTCCCGGGTCGGCGGGGCGGTAGACGCCGGTGGTGAGGTTCCCCTCTCGCTCGAACTCGCCGGAGACGAGGCGTCGCCAGTCGGCGGCCGACAGCTGGTCCCAGAACGTCTCATCGCCCGCGAGCAGCGAGAGGTAGTCGCGGAGGTACACCCACCGCGTCGGCTCGACGCCGTCCGACTCGTAGGTCGCGTCGGTGACCGCGGCGTAGGCGGCCATCGGGAGGTTCGTGCCCGCGGCGACCGGCATCGAGATCCACTTCCAGGGCCGGGTGTTGACATCCAGCAGCAGGAACTCCTCGCGGGCCTCGTCGTAGACGAACTCCGACTCGCTGATCCCGTGGTAGCCCGCGTCGTCGAGGACGGCGAGCGCGCGCTCCTCGATCGCGGGTTCGTCCGCGGTCTCGACGAGACAGGAGGTGCCGAAGTCGCGCGGGTATCGCACCGCGGCGTTGCCGACGACCGCGAGCGCGTCGTCGCTCCCCGACGGGGGGACGTACGACGCAAGCGAGTGGTCCTTCCCGGTCGCGATGTCGACGCGCTTCTGGGCCATCACGGCGATCCCCTCCTCGCTCGCGGCCGCGACGACGTCCGCGAACTCCTCACGGTCCGCGACCTCGATCACGTTCGTACCGAACGCCTCCTCGAAGTCGCGCTTGAGCTCCGGTTTTACCACCAGCGGGAAGCCGAGCGCGTCGGCGGCCTCCTCGACCGACGCGTCCGCATCTCGCGTCCCCGCCGCCGCGGTCTCCGCCAGCCGGTACGTCTCCGGGTAGGGCACGCCGAGCGCCTCGCAGGTCGCGTACAGTTCCGACTTGTTCAACACGTCGTCGAGCGTCTCGCTCCCCGCGAACGGGAGTCGGACGCCGTCCGGGTCGGCCTCGGCGTACGAGAGCGCCCACTCGTCCATACAGCCGAACGCGACCGCCTCGGTGCCCGCGGCGTCGACGATCGCCTCCACGTCCTCGCGGAACCCGTCGAGGTCGTCGAGCGGGTACGTCACCGCCCCCGCGAAGTCGACCGCGTCGGACGGCGGGGCGAGCCCGTCGTGGGTAACGGTCCCGGTCCCAGCGTCGCCGGCGTCGCCGGCGCCGCCCGCGCGGTCGAGCGCGATCACGGGCACGTCGTGGGCGTCGAGCGCGTGAGCGACGCCGAGTCCGGTGATGTGCGCGTTGCTGACGAGCGCCGGCGGTCGGTCGAAGTCGGCGTCCGCGAGCGCGTCGATCAGTCCCTCGGTGGATCGAAACTGGTCTGCCATACCCCGTCTCGTCGGTCGACGCACAAAAGCGTCCCACGTACCGGTTCGGAGTGCCCGTATCGACGACGAGAAGCGACGCGTCGACACCGGAGGCGTGGCTCTCGCGGTCGACGCGAGCGCCTTTTCAGGCCGCGTCGCCTCCGGATCGGTATGACGGAATCCGACGACGCCGAACCGGACGCCGAGCGCGTCGACGCGGTCGACGAGCCCGACGCGGCCGACGAGCCCGACGCGGCCGACGAACTCCCCGACCGGGTCCGGCGGGCGTTCGCGGACCGCGGCTCCTTCGAGCGCGACGGCGACGCGTGGGTCTCGACGACGACCGCGTTCGACGGGCGCGTCCGCGCCGAGCCGACAGAGGCGGAACGAATCGGATTCGCGGTGACCGTCCGCGTGCCGATGCTCTCGGCGGTCACCGCCGACGAGGTCGCCGCCGTGGTCGAGGACGGCTGGGCCGACACCTTCGAGCGACGCGCGGTCGACGTCGGCGGGGTCACCCGCCGCGAGCGCGAGTTCGATCCGGTCGTCGAGCGCGAGGGCGACGAGATCCGAGTCACCTACGCGTTCACGGACAGCAACGAGCGTCGCGGCGTCGACGACGCGGGCGCGCTGATCGACTTCGTCGAGGGGACATACGTCCAGGGCGTGATTCCCGGCTACGAGTACACGGAGCCCGTCTCGGACCTGCTCTCGGCCGCGCGCCGGCAGGGCGGCGACGGTGCGGTCTGAGCGGCGACGGTGCCGTCTGAGCGGCGGCGACCCGGTCCGGGGACGATAGGGGGAAGTGTCGGCGGCCCGTACGGCGACCATGCTCGCGCTGTTCGGGTTCGGCAGCCTCCTCGCCTTGGTCGCGTTCCACACGTTCCTCGCCGGGGTCGCGACCCGATTCTTTCGGATTCAGCTCTCGACGTCGTGGGGATCCGTCGTGTACACGCTCGTGTTGACGCCAGTGCTGTTGTTCGTCTCGACGATCGTCTTCACGGGCGTGCTCGGCGTCGGGACCGGGATCGACGTCGGGAGTTCGACGATCCTGCTGTCGCTGCTGGTCGCGCTCCCGCTGGCGCTGGGCGTCGCGATCGACTACCTCTACGTCCCGTCGCCCGAGGAGTACGAACTGCCGGACACGCGCTGAGGGACTCGCGAACAGGGATCTCAGCGTTCGAGCGAACCGGCGGCCTCTCAGCGTTCGACGAGGTCCGCGACGACTTCCTCGACGCGAGCGACCACGTCCTCTGGCGCGCGCGTCGCGTCGACCCGGTGGAACCGGCCGGGGTCGGCGTCGATGAGGCGCTCGTAGTTGTCGCGAACGGCCGCGAGGTAGCCGTCTCGCTCGAACTTGTCGGTCCGGCCGGCGCGCTCGGCCGCGGTCTTCGGATCCAGATCGAGGTATATCGTCGCGTCCGGCGGGCGGGAGAACGCGGCGTGGATCCCGCGGACGTACTCCACGGGCCGCTCGATCCCGGCGTCGGCGCGCGCGAGCGTCGCCCCCTGATAGGCGAACCGAGAGTCCGAGTAGCGGTCGGCTATCACCAGGTCGCCGTCGGAAAGCGCCGGCCGCACGGTCTCCGAGAGGTGGTTCGCGTGGTCGGCGGTGTACAAGAACAGCTCCGCGAGCGGGTCGGCCTCCGGGTCGCCCATCGACCGCGCCACCGCCTCCCCGTACCAGCTGTCGGTGGGTTCGCGGGTGAACGTCGCGTCGGGGTACACGTCGTGGAGCGCCTCCCAGACGGTCGTCTTGCCGCTGCCGTCGAGCCCCTCCAGCGTGATCAGCATGGTGGCGTTCCGCCGCCGCGACGAATAAACGACCCGGGTCGCGGCGGCGCAGTCGGAGGCGCCTCGCCGCGAGCGCGACGCCCGTCCGACCGCCCTTTTTAGTGACCGCTCCCCGAACGGCGGGCATGGTCGTCGACTCAGCGGTCGGTCGCGCGCTCGGAGGGGCCGGATGGTAGCGATCGCCGTCTCGTTCGCTCGCGTGGCGGGCGCGCTGGTGTTGGTCGCGCTGAACGGCTTCTTCGTCGCCTCGGAGTTCGCGTTCGTCAGGATCCGGGCCACCTCGGTCGACCAGCTGGTCGAGGACGGGACGGCCGGCGCGGAGACGCTCCAGGAGGTGATGACCAACCTCGACGACTACCTCGCGGCGACCCAGCTCGGGATCACGCTCGCGTCGCTCGGGCTCGGGTGGATCGGCGAGCCCGCGGTCGCGGCGCTCATCGAACCGGTCCTCGGGGGGATCCTGCCGCAGGGGGCGGTCCACCTCGTCGCGTTCGCGATCGGGTTCTCCGTCATCACGTTCCTCCACGTCGTCTTCGGCGAACTGGCGCCGAAGACGATCGCCATCGCGCAGGCGGAGCGGATCTCGCTGCTGCTCGCGCCGCCGATGCGGCTGGCGTACCTGATCTTCTCGCCCGGCATCGCGGTGTTCAACGGCACCGCGAACGCGTTCACGAGCCTGATCGGCGTGCCGCCCGCCTCCGAGAGCGACGAGACGCTCGAAGAGCGGGAGATCCGGCGCGTGCTGGCCCGATCAGGTGAGGCCGGCCACGTCGACGAGTCCGAGGTCGCGATGATCGAGGGCGTCTTCGAGCTCGACGACACCGCGGCCCGCGAGCTGATGGTCCCCCGCCCCGACGTGGTCTCGCTGCCCGCGGACGCGTCGCTGGCGGCGATCCGCGAGACGGTCCTCGACGTGGGGCACACGCGGTACCCGGTCGTCGGGAGCGACGACGCCGACCGCGTCGTCGGCTACGTGGACGTGAAGGACGTGCTGCGCGCGACCGAAGAGGACGACGCCGACGCCACCGCGGGGGACCTCGCGCGCGAGATACTCGTGGTCCCGGAGACGACGAGCGCGAGCGACCTCCTCGTCCAGTTCCGCGACGAGCGCCGACAGATGGCGGCGGTGATAGACGAGTGGGGCGCCTTCGAGGGGATCGCCACCGTCGAGGACGTCGCCGAGGCGCTGGTCGGCGACCTCCGGGACGAGTTCGACGTCGCCGAGCGCCGCCACACGATCCGGCGGACCGGCGACCGGACGCACGAGGCCGACGGGTCCGTCGCGCTCGTCGACGTCAACGACGCGCTCGGGACCCACCTCAGTGGCGACGGCTACGAGACGCTCGGCGGGTACGTCCTCGACCGCATCGGGCGCTCCCCCGAGGTCGGGGACGTCGCGGAGACCGAGGCGTACGCCTTCGAGGTCACCGCGGTCGACGGCGCGCGCATCTCGACGGTGCGCGTCACGCGGCGCGACGGCTCGGACGAGTCGGGCGACGCCGGTGACGGATCGGACGCCGACGCGGAGTCGCCCGGCGACGCCGCGTAGCGGGACGAGCGTCTCCCTCCCGCGACCGGGACCGGACGGTCCCGCAGCGCGGCAACCACACGAGCGTTTTTCACCCGCGGGCGCGACCGGGGGCGTATGTACGACCGGATCTGCGTCCCCACCGACGGCAGCGACGCGGCCGCGGCGGCCTTCGAGCACACCCTGGCGATCGCCGCCGACCACGGCGCGACGGTCCACCTTCTCCACGTCGCGGACACGACCCGCGACAGCGTGACCCGAATCGGCGGCGACGTAGTCGACGTGCTGGAACAGGAGGGCGAGTCGATCGTCGATGAGGCGGCCGCCCGCGCCGCGGACCGCGGCGTGGAGGCGGAGACGGCCGTCCGGCAGGGGGGCGTCCCCGAGACGGTCGCCGCGTACGCCGAGGAGGTCGGCGCCGACCTCGTCTCGATGTCGACGCGGGGGCGGCAGGGGGTCGAACACCTCGTCGGCAGCACGACCGAGCGCGTCGTCCGGCAGTCGCCGGTGCCGGTGTTGGCGCTCCGTCCGGGCGACGAGGCCGTCCCGTACCCGTACGAGGACGTGTTGGTGCCGACCGACGGGAGCCCGGCCGCGACCGCCGCGCTCGACCGCGCGATCCCGATCGCCGAACGGGCGGGGGCGACGGTCCACGTCCTCTCGGTCGTCGACACCGGCGGGATCGGTATCGGCGACCACGTCGAGGTGGACGTGCTCTCGGAGTACGCCGACGACGCGGTCGCCGAGGGCGTCGAGCGCGTCGAGGACGCCGGGTTAGAGGCGGTCGGCGCCGTCGAGGTCGCCTCCTCGGCCGCGCGGGGGATCCGGGCGTACGTCGACGACCCCGGCGTCGACCTCGTCGCGATGGGGACCCACGGGCGGACCGGCGTGGGCCGGTACCTGCTCGGGAGCGTCGCCGAGCGCACCCTCCGGAGCGCACCCGTGCCGGTGTTGACGGTTCCGGTGTCTGACGAGGCGTGATCTCGACGCGCCGGATCGACGCGGGACCGCCGCCGAGCGTCTGACGCCGCGGTAGGTTTACGGGGCTTCCACGCGAGATACCACGCATGAAAGTGTTGGTAGCCGGCGGGACCGGATTCATCGGTTCGTATCTCTGCCGCGCGCTCGCGGCCGACGGCCACGCGGTGACCGCGCTCTCCCGATCGCCCGAAGAAACGCCGGACGGAGTGACTGGCGTCTCCGGAGACGTGACCGACTACGACTCCATCGCGTCGGCCGTCGACGGCCACGACGCGGTCGTGAACCTGGTCGCGCTCTCGCCGCTGTTCGAACCGGACGGCGGCAACCGGATGCACGACCGGATCCACCGCGGCGGGACCGAGCACCTCGTCCGCGCGGCCGAGGCGGGCGGCGTCGGGCGGTTCGTTCAGCTGAGCGCGCTCGGCGCGGACCCGAACGGAGACACTGCCTACATCCGCGCCAAGGGCGAGGCGGAGGCGATCGTCCGCGAGAGCGACCTCGACTGGACGATCTTCCGCCCCTCGGTCGTCTTCGGCGAGGGCGGCGAGTTCGTCTCGTTCACCAAGCGGCTGAAGGGGATGTTCGCGCCGGGCGTCCCGCTGTACCCGCTTCCCGGCGGCGGGAAGACGCGGTTCCAGCCGATCCACGTCGAGGACCTCGTGCCGATGATCGCCGCCGCAGTGACCGACGACGAGCACGCCGGCGAGACCTACGAGATAGGGGGGCCGGAGGTGCTCACGCTCCGGCAGGTGACGGACCTCGTCTACGAGGCGGAGGAGAAGGGCGTCACCATCGTCCCGCTGCCGATGCCGCTGGCGAAGATCGGCCTCTCCGTCCTCGGCGCAGTGCCCGGGTTCCCGATGGGCCCGGACCAGTACCGCTCGCTGAAGTTCGATAACACGACCGCCGACAACGACGTCGGCGCGTTCGGCGTCGACCCGGCCGAACTGACCACGCTCGGCGAACACCTCGGGATCCGATGACCGGCGACGCGAACGTGTCAAGCGTCCTAATATCACCGCTGGTAACGGCAACCGAAGGCTTATATACGAGATCGCGTTCTGTTCAGTTCAAACGCGGAGGGAGCACACGATGAAACTCGCAATGATCGGATTCGGACAGGCGGGGGGTAAAGTCGTCGACAAGTTCTTGGAGTACGACAAGCGGACTGGCTCCGAGATCGTGCGGGCCGCAGCGGCCGTCAACACGGCGAAGGCGGACCTCATGGGGCTCGAACACATCGACGAGAGTCAGCGCGTCCTCATCGGGCAGTCCCGGGTGAAGGGTCACGGGGTCGGCGCGGACAACGAACTCGGCGCGGAGATCGCGGAGGAGGACATCGACGAGGTCCAGGGCGCCATCGATTCGATCCCGGTCCACGAGGTCGACGCCTTCCTGGTCGTCGCCGGCCTCGGCGGCGGGACGGGCTCCGGCGGCGCGCCGGTGCTCGCGAAACACCTCAAGCGCATCTACACCGAGCCCGTCTACGGGCTCGGGATCCTGCCGGGCAGCGACGAGGGAGGCATCTACACCCTCAACGCGGCCCGCTCGTTCCAGACGTTCGTCCGCGAGGTGGACAACCTGATGGTGTTCGACAACGACGCCTGGCGGAAGACGGGCGAGTCCGTCCAGGGCGGCTACGAGGAGATCAACGAGGAGATCGTCCGACGGTTCGGCATCCTCTTCGGCGCCGGCGAGATCCAGCAGGGTCAGGAGGTCGCCGAGAGCGTCGTCGACTCCTCGGAGATCATCAACACGCTCTCCGGCGGCGGCGTCTCCACGGTCGGCTACGCGGAGGAGGAGGTCGAGGAGCGCTCCTCGGGCGGCCTGCTCTCGCGGCTCCGAGACGACGGCGACGACGACGAGCTCGACAGCGCGCACACCACGAACCGGATCACCAGCCTCGTCCGCAAGGCGGCGCTCGGCCGGCTCACGCTCCCCTGCGAGATCGAGGGCGCGGAGCGCGCGCTGCTCGTGCTCGCGGGCCCGCCGGAGTACCTCAACCGGAAGGGGATCGAGCGCGGTCGCAAGTGGCTCGAAGAGCAGACCGGCTCGATGGAGGTCCGCGGCGGGGACTACCCGTACCGCGGCGCCGGCTTCGTCGCGACGGTCATCCTGCTCGCGGGCGTCACGAACGTCCCGCGGATCAAGGAGCTCCAGCAGGTCGCCATCGAGGCGCAGGACAACCTCGACGAGATCCGCGAGGAGAGCGACGAGAACCTCGACGAGCTCGTCAGCGACGACAGCGACGAGCTGGAATCCCTGTTCTAAGGGCCGCCGTTCGCGATGGAGGTCATCGTCCCCTTTTCGACCGACCGCCCGAAGTCGCGGCTCTCGGACGCCCTCTCGCCCGAGGAGCGGCGCGAGTTCGCGCGGGCGATGCTCGACGACGTGCTGGACGCGGTCGTCGCCGCCGGGGGCGACCCCCGGATACTCGCGACCGACGCCGTCGACCTCGATCACCCGGTCACCGTCGACGATCGCCCCCTGACGACCGCGGTGAACGCGGCGCTGGGCGTGCGGCTGGGAACCGGCGGCGAGGACGGCGCCGGGATCGACGGCTCCCTCGAACCGGTCGCCGTCGTGATGGCCGACCTCGCGCTCGCGACTCCCGCGGCGCTGCGACGACTCTTCGAAGCCGGGCGCGACGCCGATGTCGCGGTCGCTCCGGGGCGCGGCGGCGGTACGAACGCCTTCGTCGCCACGTACCCCGAATTCCGGGTCGACTACCACGGCGCGTCGTACCTCGACCACCGCGAGATCGCGGCCGAGATCGGGGCCGACTTCGCCGCGGTCGACTCGCACCGACTCGGCACCGACGTCGACGAACCCGCCGACCTCGCGGAAGTGCTGATCCACGGCGAGGGGCGGGCGGCGACGTGGCTCCGCGGGGCCGGCTTCGCGCTCGACGCCTCCGAGGGCCGCGTCGCGGTCACGCGAGAGTGAGCGAGGGAGTCGAAACCGATCCGCGGTTCCGTTTCCTCTCGGCGTAACCGAATCAGGTGTCGCAACGGGATCCGCAACCGCGATCCTTTTTGAACGCCGACCGCGAGTGACGGCCGTGTTCGCCGGGGCCGACGAGTACGGGGTCGACGTCGCGGTCGACGAGCGCGCGGTCGAGCGACTGCTCTCGGTGCGCCCCTCCGACGTCGACGCCGCCGATCGGCTCACCTTCGCGCGCAACGTGTTCATCCCGCTCACCACGGCGTGCCGGTACACCTGTACGTACTGTACCTACTACGACGTCCCCGGAGAGGCGTCGCTGCTCTCGCCCGAGGAGGTGCGCGAGCAGTGCCGCGTCGGCGCCGACGCGGGCTGTACGGAGGCGCTGTTCACCTTCGGGGACGACCCCGACGACCGGTACACCGAGGTCCACGACACGCTCGCCGAGTGGGGGTTCGACTCGATACACGAGTACCTCTACCGGGCCTGCGAGATCGCCCTGGAGGAGGGGCTGCTCCCCCACTCGAACCCCGGTGACTTGACGGAGGCCCAGTTCGCCGCCCTCCGCGAGGTGAACGCGTCGATGGGGGTGATGCTGGAGACGACCGCCGACGTCGACGCGCACTCGGGAGGGCGACGGAAGACCCCCGGTCAGCGGCTCAACACGATCCGCGCGGCGGGCCGGCAGGGCGTGCCGTTCACGACCGGGATCTTAGTCGGCATCGGCGAGGACTGGCGCGACCGCGCCGAGAGCCTGCTCGCGATCCGGGCGCTCCACGAGCGGTTCGGCCACGTCCAAGAGGTGATCGTGCAGAACGTCGTCCCCAACGAGCGCTCGGACTTCCCGAAGCCCGACCTCGCGACGATGCGCCGGGTCGTCGCGATGGCGCGCGCGGCGCTCCCGCCCGAGGTGTCCGTTCAGGTTCCCCCGAACCTCTCGCCGGCGGCCGACCTCGTCGACTGCGGGATCGACGACCTCGGCGGCGTCTCGCCGGTGACGGACGACTACATCAACCCCGCCTACGAGTGGCCCGACCTCCGCGGACTCGAAGCCGTCGCGGACGCCGGCGGCGTGCCGCTGTGCGAGCGGCTCCCGACGTACGCGCGGTTCCTCCCCGAAGACCTCCGGCCCGGGGACGTCGACGCCGCGCCCGAACCCGACGGCCGCGAGGCGTGGATCCCGCCCGCGGTCCGGGAGCGGATCGCCGCGGACGACGTCCACGGGCGGCGGCTGCGCGCGGTCGCCCGCGGCGACGGGCCGCTCGCCGTGCGGAGCGACTGACCGACCCTCCCCGCGAGCGGGGCGCCCGACCGGCCGCGTCCCGCACCGGAAATAAACAACCGCGCTGCCAGTAGCTTCTTTATATAGTCTCGTGAAGGGGTGGACGATGTACCCCTTACAGCTCGACGCGGTCGCGAACGCGGTCGACGTCGCGGCGATCGCGACGTCCGTGGTCGGATTCCTCGCCGGCTTCCTCGCGGTGTTGCTGCTCGGCAAGTACGTACTTATCCCGGGACTCCGGCGGGTCGTCAGGTCGCGCGGGTTCGACGAGGCGGTGTTGAGCCTCGGGACGAACGTGCTCAACGCCGTCGTCTGGGTCGCGGCGATCGCGATCGGCTTCGCCGTGGCCGGCTACGGCGGCTTCCTCTCGGCGTTCGCGGTGTTCGGCGGCGCCATCGCGCTCGCGGTCGGGTTCGCCGCGCAGGACCTCCTCGGCAACTTCGTCGCCGGCGTGTTCATCCTCAAGGACAAGCCGTTCGAGGTCGGCGACTGGATCGAGTGGGACGGCGAGTCCGGTCGCGTCGAGGAGATCGACCTGCGGGTCTCGCGGGTCCGGACGTTCGACAACGAACTGGTGACGGTGCCGAACGGCGACCTCGCGAACAGCGCGGTCACCAACCCCGTCGCCTACGACACGCTCAGACAGAAGTTCGTCTTCGGGATCGGCTACGACGACGACATCGGCGAGGCGACCGACATCATCGTCGAGCAGGCGGAGGCCCACGACGAGATACTCGACGACCCGGGCGTCTCGGTCCGGCTCGTCGAGCTCGGCGACTCCGCCGTCGGCCTCCAGTCGCGCTGGTGGATCGACGACCCCGACCGCGGCGACTTCGTCCGGGTGCGCTCCGAGTACGTCACCGCCGTGAAGGAGGCGTTCGACGACGCCGGCATCGACATGCCGTACGTCCACCGGCAGCTCACCGGGAGCGTCGAAGTGCTCGAAGACGTCGCGGCCGACGAGTAGGCCGCCGCGACGCCCGCGGCCGTCCGCACCGCCCTACCCGCCCCACCTGCCCTACCCGCCCTACCCCGCTTCCTCTTCCGCGTCGCCCGCGCCGGGCCGGTATCTGCGGCTGACGGCCTGCCACCGGTTCGACCGGAATCGATAGCCGTTCAGCCCGGCCGGGACGAGCTTCTCCGCCACCAGCGCCGCGTAGAGGCCGCCGACGCCGAGCGGCGTCGCGAGCCCGACCAGCGCGGCCGGGAGCGCGAACGCGTACAGCCCGATCATCGACGCGACGAAGGGCCATCGGGTGTCGCCCGCGCCGCGGAGCGACCCGGTGATCGAGCCGTCGACCCCCAGCGGAACCGCGGAGATCGCGGCGGCGACGACGAACGCCGCGGTCGCGCTCACCGCGGCCGGACCGTCGACGAACACGCCCGCTATCGGACGCGCGGCGAGGATCACCGCGGTCGACGCGAGGACGTAGACGACCGCCGATAAGGCGATCACGTCGCGGCCGTAGGCGGTCGCGAGCGTCTCCTCGCCCGCGCCGAGCCGCTGGCCCACGAGCGTGCTGGCGGCGATGGAGAAGCCCCAGCTGAAGCTGCCGAGCAGGGCCCTGACGCGGCGGCCGACCTCTAAGGCGGCGACGGTCGCCTGGCCGAACGACGACGCGATCCACAGGAGCGGGAAGACGACGATCCCCTCCGCGACTCGACGGGCGATGAGGGGCGCGGACACCCGCAGCAGCTGACGCGTCAGCCCGGCGTCGAACCACGGGCCGGAGCGCCCGACCGGGACGGGGGAGGCGCCGCGGCCGAAGTAGGACCGGCCGGTCATCCCCCACGCGAGGACCAGCCCGACCGCGGCGATGGAGACCGCGGTGCCGAGTCCGGCGCCGAACACGCCGAGCCCGGCGCCGAGGACGAGCCATACCGTGAGGACGACGTTCAGCAGCGCGCCGCCGGCGCGCGCGATCATCGGGGTGCGGGTGTCTCCGACGCCGGCGTACGTCCGGCTCGCGATCATGTTGAAGAACTCGAAGGCGAGCGCGGGCGCCGTGACGACGAGGTAGGTGGTTCCCGCGGACAGCGCCGCCCCGTCGCCGCCGACGAGCGCGATCAGGCGCTCGGCGCCGAGGACGTAGCCGGCGACGATCGGCGCGACGAGGAGCGCGGCCACGATCAGCGACTGCTTGACGACCAGCCCCGCCCGCCCGCGCTCGTCGCCGCCGTAGTTCTGTGAGACGAGCGAGACGGTGCCGCCCGCGAGCCCGATGGAGACGAACTTCGCCAGCTGCCAGTACGCGAACGCGAACCCCATCCCCGCGACGGCCGACACGCCGACCGCGTACCCGATCACCGCGAGGTCGACGGTGTTCTTCGACATGATCGCGAACCCCGTCACGATCCGGGGCCACGCCAGTCCCATCGTCTCGTCGAGCCGCGACCGGTCGATGACGCCGGCCCGGTCGAGCGCGCCCGCGACCGCCTCGGCGACGCGCGCGGCGCCGTTCCGGAGCCGGGATAGCATTGGACCGACATAGGGGGCGGGCCGGCTTGTGTCTGTCCGTCCGACCCGCGTCCCCGCGCTCGACCGCGCCGGGAGCGCAACCGTTTTTATCCGACCACCCGCTCGTACCATGTGTGAATATCGACGGATGGCGGACGTACCTCGTCACGGCGGCCGGCCGCTCGGCGGGGCGGACGACGCCGGAGGTCGTCGCGGCCGCGTTGGAGGGCGGCGTCGACGTCGTCCAGCTCCGCGACAAGGCGACGAGCGCGCGGGAGCGTTACGAGACGGGGCTCCGCGTCCGCGAGCAGACCGACGAGGCCGGGGTGCCACTGATCGTCAACGACCGGATCGATCTCGCAGGCGCGGTCGACGCCGACGGCGTCCACCTCGGCCAGTCCGACCTCCCGGTCGCGGTCGCCCGGGAACAGCTGGGCGAGTCGGCGGTCGTCGGCGTCTCGGCCTCGACGGTCGAGGGGGCCGAGGCGGCCGAGGCCGCGGGCGCCGACTACCTGGGCGTCGGCGCCGTCTACGGCACCGACTCGAAGGACGTTTCCGGTGACCGCGACGGGATCGGGACCGAGCGGATCGCCGCGGTCGTCGACGCGGTCGAGATCCCGGTGGTCGGGATCGGGGGGATCGACGCCGACAACGCGGCGCCGGTGGTCGAGGCGGGCGCGGCCGGCGTGGCAGTCCTGTCGGCGATCACGGCCGCCGAGGACCCGGAGGCCGCGACCGCGGCGATTCGGGACGCGGTGACGGAGTGAGGGGCCTCAGTCCTCGCGTTCGAACTCCGGGTCGAACAGCCGCGCCGACATCGGTTCCGGATCGCCCTCGGTGAGGTTGTACTCGGAGAAGTCAGTCACGCCCGCCTCGCGGAGCAGGGCCTCGTCGTAGAAGCTCTCGCCCGTACACTCCGCCGGGTCCCGCGCGAGGATTTCGAGGACCGCGTCGGAGACGATTTCGGGGGTCCGCCAGTCGTCCTCGGTCCCGAGCCCGAAGTAGCGCGTCGCGCGGGTGTCGATCGTCGTCACCGGCCAGAAGGTGTTACAGCCCACGTCGTCGCCCGCCAGCTCCTCGGCGAGCGAGAGCGTGACGAACGACATGCCGAGCTTCGACCACGCGTACGGCGCCTTCCCCGGCGAGCGGTCGGTCGTGACCGGCGGCGCGTTCGTCAGCAGCCACGCCTCGTCGAGGTCCGCGAGGTGGTCCGCGAACGCGTGCGCAACGAGGTGGGTCCCGCGGACGTTCACGTCGGTGAGGAGGTCGAAGCGGTCGGCGGGCAGGTCCGCGACGTTCGCCAGCTGGATCGCGCTCGCGTTGTTGACGACGATGTCCACCTCGCCGAAGTGATCGATGGCCTCCTCGACGGCCTCCTCGACGCGGTCCTCGTCGCGGAGATTCAGTTCCAGCGCGAGCGCCTCGGGCCCGCGCTCGCGCACCTCGCGGGCCGTCCGTTCGATCGATCCCGCCAGCTCGGAGTCGTCGTCGTCCGTCGTCTTGCCCGTCGAGACGACGTTACAGCCCCGCTCGGCGAGCGCGAGCGCGATCTGCTTGCCGATGCCGCGAGTCGTCCCGGTGATGAACGCCGTCGAGCCCGAGAGATCGGGGTCCGCGAGTGGCATACCCCACGTTCGGTCGACCGCGGGATAATTCTCGGTGGTCGAGCGCGGAATCGACGAGGTGGAATTTAAATACCGACGTGCGGCGGCGACAATCGTTTATAACTGACAACCGTGGTGGCGCGTGCCTGCGAGGCCGCGTTGCGGCCGAGCAGCACGCGCGAGGGACGCGGTGAGCGCTCGGAGAGCGCGAACCGCGAGGCTGGGGAGGCGTGAGGTGCTGTGCGGGGTGGGACTCAAAGGGGCAGCCGCGAGGTCGCCGTAGGCGACGTAAGCACCGCAGCGAAGGAGCGTCAGCGACTGAGCGAGGAGCGCAGCGAGCGTACGGCGGCCTCCCGGCTGGGGCTTTGGAGGTGTTCGTCATCGATCTGCGAACAGATGTTTATCAGCGAGCGGCTGGGGCTTTGGAGGTGTCTGCCGCCGCTGTGTGATCAGGTATTTATAAATGAATGGCTGCGCCCCTCGCGACCTTCGCCGCTAACCCGGCTACAATCCACCCCTATCGCGTCGCGGACTTCCACTCCCGGAGTCCCAACCGCTCGCCGTTCAGGTCCTCGGCGGGCGCCTCGGTGGCGGCCCAGACGAACAGCGGCGCGACGCTCTCGGGGTCGCGGGCGCGCTCCTTCCCGGTGAGGTCGGTCGCGACGAGCCCCGGGTCGACGACGCCGACGGTCGCGTCGAGGTCGGCCGCGAAGCCGCGCGCGACCCCCTCGGCGGCCGCCTTCGAGACGGCGTACGCACCCATCCCGGGCTTCGACTCGGCCGCGACCGACCCCGAGGGGACGATGACGCGCGCGTCGTCGGCGAGGTGGGGAACCGCCTCGGAGATGGTCGCGAACACGCCGCGCGCGTTCGTCCGCATCGTGTCGTCGTAGTCGGCGTACGTGACCTCGGTCGTCGGGCGCTCGCCCGGCGCGCCGTGGAAGACGCCGGCGTTCGCGAAGGCGACGTCGACCGGGCCGGCCTCGCGGGCGACGCGCTCGAAGAATCGCTCGAGGTCGAACTCGTCGCGCACGTCGACGCGGTCGCCCCACGCCGTGCCGCGGTCGCCGTCTTCGTCGTCGTTCAGCGCCGCGACGGTCCGATCGACGGCCGCGCCGTCACGACCGGAGAGGGCGACGAACGCCCCCTCGTCGACGAACGCCTCGGCGACGGCTCGCCCGATGCCGCTCGTTGCCCCGGTGATCGCGACCGTCAGATCCATGTGAAGTCGGCTACGTTCGTCGATGACTTAGTGGTATCCTCTCGCCGCATCTGGCCGGTATTTATACCGATTCCGTCCCTACGCTCGGACATGGACGTGGTCCCGGACATCGACGGCGTCGCCGGCGAGTCGATCGTCGTGATCGGCGGCGGATTCGGCGGGCTCTCGACGGCCTGTTACCTCGCGGACGCCGGCGCGGACGTCACCCTGCTGGAGAAGAACGAGCAGCTCGGCGGGCGCGCCAGTCGGCTCGAAGTCGACGGCTTCCGGTTCGACATGGGGCCGTCGTGGTACCTGATGCCGGACGTCTTCGAGCGGTTCTTCGGCCACTTCGACCGGTCGCCCGACGAGTTCTACGAGTTAGAGCGGCTCGACCCGCATTACCGAGTGTTCTGGAAGGACGGTGACAAGGTCGACGTGCTGCCGGACCGCGAGCGGAACCGGGAGATCTTCGAGTCGTACGAGCCGGGCGCGGGCGAGGCGTTCGACGCGTACCTGGAGGAGTCGAAGCGCACCTACGAGATCGGGATGGAGCACTTCGTGTACGAGGACCGCCCGCGGCTGCGCGACTACGTGGACAGAGACGTCCTCCGTTACTCGTGGGGGCTCTCGCTGCTGGGCAAGATGCAGGGCCACGTCGAGGACTACTTCGACCACCCGAAGCTCCAGCAGCTGATGCAGTACACGCTCGTGTTCCTCGGCGGCTCGCCGACGAACACGCCGGCGCTGTACAACCTGATGAGCCACGTCGACTACAACATGGGCGTCTACTACCCCGACGGGGGGATCGCCGCCGTCGTCGACGGCATCGTCGAGCTCGCCGAGGACCTCGGCGTCGAGTTCGTCACCGACGCCGAGGTGACGGGCATCGAGGGGCGGTACGGCGCCTTCGCGGTCGACACCGAGGACGGCGAGCGCTACCTCGCGGACCGCGTCGTCTCCGACGCGGACTACGCGCACACCGAACAGGAGCTGCTCCCCGAGCGGAAGCGGCAGTACACCGAGGAGTACTGGGAGTCGCGGACGTACGCCCCCTCCGCCTTCCTGCTGTACCTCGGCGTCGAGGGCGACGTGCCGAACCTCGAACACCACACGCTCGTCCTCCCGACCGACTGGGACGAACACTTCGCGCAGATCTTCGACGACCCCGAGTGGCCAGACGACCCCGCGTACTACCTCTGTGTTCCCTCGAAGACCGACGACTCCGTCGCGCCGGAGGGCCACAGCAACCTCTTCGCGCTCGTCCCGGTCGCGCCCGGACTGGCGGACACGCCGGAGATCCGCAACCGCTACCGCGACCTCGTGATCGACGACATCGCGGCGAACACCGACACCGATCTCCGCGGCCGGATCGTCGTCGAGGAGACGTTCTCGGTCGACGACTTCGCGGACCGGTACAACAGCTACGCGGGCAGCGCGCTCGGATTGGCGCACACGCTCACGCAGACGTCGCTGCTGCGCCCGCCGCACGTCTCGGACGCGGTCGACGGGCTCTACTTCACGGGGTCGACGACGACGCCCGGCATCGGCGTCCCGATGTGCCTGATAAGCGGGGGGCTGACCGCGGAAGCGATGACCGACGACGACGTCTGATGACGGCCGTGAGCGACCAGAACCGATCCGCCGGGAGCGAGGGGCTCCGGTACCTGCTGGTGTTGTCGCGGCCGCGGTTCTGGCTTTACCTCGCCGGCCCGGTCGCGGTCGGCGTCACCTACGGTATCGGCGGCGTGAGCGGGCTGTTTACGCCCGTCACGGTCGCGCTCGCCGCCTACTTCCTCGTTCCCGCGAACGTGTTCCTCTACGGCGTCAACGACGTGTTCGACGCCGACATCGACGAACTGAACCCCAAAAAGGAGGGCCGCGAGGCGCGCTGGCGAGGGAGCCGCCTGGTGGTCGCCGCCGTCGTCGCGTCGGGGCTCCTCGGACTCGCGACGCTCGCGATCACGCCCCGCGTCGCGTGGCCGTACCTGCTCGGGTTCCTCGTCTTAGCGGTCGGCTACAGCGCCCCGCCCGCCCGGTTCAAGACGACGCCGTTGCTCGACTCGCTGTCGAACGGGCTGTACGCCCTGCCGGGCGCGGCGGCGTACGCGACGGTCGCGGGCGCGCACCCGCCGCTCGCGGCGCTCGCCGGGGCGTGGCTCTGGACGATGGGGATGCACACGTTCTCCGCGATCCCGGACATCGAGCCGGACCGCGCGGCGGGGATCGATACGACCGCGACGTTCCTCGGCGAGGCGCGGACGTACGCCTACTGCTTCGCGGCGTGGACCGCCGCGGCCGCCGCGTTCTGGATCGTCGACTTCCGGCTCGGCGCGCTGCTCGGCGTGTACCCCGTCTTCGTCGCGTGGGTCGCGCGCTCGTCGGTCTCCGTCGACCGCGCCTACTGGTGGTTCCCGGCGCTGAACACCGTCGTCGGCACGCTGCTGTCGATGGGCGGCCTCTGGCGGGTGTACCCGCTCTGGGAGGCGCTGCCGTGAGCGACGGCGACGGCGGCCCGGCGGAGGGCGGGTCGGTCGCCGGCGAGTCCGCTAGCGGCGCCGCGACCGCGACGACCGGGTCGCGCCTCGACGCGCTCCGCGACCGCGCGCCCGACACGCGCCGCGAGGCCGAGGCGCTGCTCGACCGGCTCGTCCGCGAGAACCGCTTCACCATCGCCGTCGTCTTCCCGCTCGTCGGGGCGGTCGCGCTCGTCGGCAGCGCCGAGGGGTGGGTGCCCGAGCCGTTCGCGTTCCACCCGTGGTTCGTGCTGTTCGGCGTGATCGTGATGCGCTCGCCGCTGGTCGTCGGCGTACTGCCGACGATCGACCGCCGCGCGCTCGGCTGGATCGGCGTGTTGACCGCGTACACGTATCTCATCGAGGGGGTCGGCGTCGCGACCGGGTGGCCGTACGGCGAGTTCGCGTACACGGTCGACCTCGGACCGATGCTCGCGGGCGTGCCCGTCGCGCTCCCGGTGTTCTTCATCCCCTTGGTGACCAACGCCTACCTGCTGTGCCTGCTCCTGCTCGGCCCGCGCGCCGACAGCGTGTGGGTCCGGCTGGCGACGGTGATCCCGGTCGTCGTCGCGATGGACGTCGTCTTGGACCCCGGCGCGGTCTCGCTCGGCTTCTGGGACTTCGGCGGCGGCGCGTTCTACGGCGTGCCCGTCTCGAACTACGCCGGCTGGGTGCTGTCCGCGATCGTCGCCGTCGTCACGCTCGACCGCGCCTTCGCGGCGGCGGGGATCCGCGAACGGCTCCGCGACTGCGAGTTCATGCTCGACGACATGGTGAGCTTCGTGATACTCTGGGGCGGGATCAACGTCTGGTTCGGCAACCTCCTGCCCGCGGCGGTCGCGGCCGGGTTCGGCGTCGGCCTCGTCCGCGCCGACCGGTTCGACACGCGGCCGTTCACGGAGTGGCGACGGTCGTGAACGCGGGCGGAACTCGGGGTCCTCGGCCCTCACCGCGGCGCCGACCGACTCGGCCGCACTTATATACCCCGGACCCGTCCTCCCGACCGTGACCGACGGCGGCAATCGAACGGAACGACCCAACCGGGAGGACCGACGGCGATGAGCGACCTCGCCATCGAGTACGGCGACCACGGGCGCGTGTGCGAGGTCGTCGACCGGCTGACGTACTGCGCCGAACACGTCAGCGTCTCCTTCGACGGGTGGGAGGAGCCGCACGTGAAGGGTCCGGGGCTCTACTTCGCCGTCATCGGCGACAGCGACTACGGCGCGTACGCCGACCCGATGGGCGAGAACCGCTGGCCCCGAGACACCTGTCCGTCCGTCCTCGACGAGGACGCGCTCGCGACCGCCGCCGAGTCGGTGAGCGTCGGGGAGGACGGCGGCGTCGTCGTCGCGGTCGACGGGGAGGTGGAGCGCCAGATGGTGAGGTTCCGCGACCTGGGCACCCGCGACGAGGAGGCCGACCTCGTCGACGACGTGAGCTACGAACCGTGGATGGGGTCGCGACACATGAGCGCGATCGAGACCTCCGTCCGGCCGGAGGTCGTCGCGACGGTGACGCTGAGCGAGGAGACCGGGCGCGTCAGCGTGTTCCGCGACGGCGAGGCGAACAGCATGCGGCGCGAGGAGATCGGCGGCCGCTGGCGCGGCGAGTAGCGCCCGCCGGCGCGGGGCGCGACGCTCTCGGCGCGCACGGCGCTCTCGGAGGCCGACACCGAGGCCCCACCGTTAAGCCCCGGCCGGGCGAACCCCGACGCATGTACGACGAGATTCTGGTGCCGACCGACGGGAGCGAGGCCGTCGACCGGGCGCTCGACCACGCGGTCCGGCTCGCGACCGACCACGACGCGACGCTCCACGCGCTGTACGTCGTCGACCAGCGGATCGCGACCGCCAACTCGGGCGACCTCCACGACGACGTCGTCGAGGACCTCGAATCGCAGGGCGAGACCGCGGTCGACGCGGTCGCCGACGCGGCCGCCGCGGCCGGCCTCGACGCCGAGACGCACATCGCCCACGGCACGCCAGACACGGAGATCGTCGAGTACGCCGACGAGGCCGGCATCGACGTGATCGTGATGAGCCCGGAGGGGAAGTCGCCCCGCGAGCGGATCCGGTCGCTCGGGAGCGTCTCCGACCGCGTCGCGGACGACGCCTCGGTGCCGGTGTTCCTCATCAAGTAGGCGGCTCGTCCCCCGGGCTCGGGCGCCGGCGCCCGGCCGGCGGGGGAGCGCCCGGCCGTCCGCCGCGCGTCCGAGCGAATTAGGTGAGTGCGGACGCGACCGACGGGCATGGAACTCACCGTCCTCGGGTCCGGCAGCGCGATGCCGGTCCCCGACCGCGCGCAGGCCGGGTACCTCCTCGACGACGGCGACCGGTCGCTGCTCGTCGACTGCGGCAGCGGCGTCCTCCAGCGGCTCGCCGGCACGGACACAGGCTACGAGGGCGTCTCGACGGTCCTGTTGACTCACCACCACCTCGACCACGTCGCCGCGCTCCTCCCGCTCCTCAAGGCGCGCTGGCTCGCCGGCGAGGAGCACCTGGAAGTGGTCGGCCCCGCGGGAACGAAGTCGCTCGTCGACGGCCTGCTCGACGTCCACGACTATCTCGACGGGCGGATCGACCTCGCCGTCCGCGAGGTGTCGGCGTCGCGGCCGTTCGCGGCCGGCGGGTTCGACGTGGCGGCCCGCGAGACGCGCCACTCGATGGACGGGTTCGCCTACCGGTTCTCGCCGCCGAGCTCGGACGCCGAGGCCGCCGCCGGGCCGCTCGTCCTCTCGGGCGACAGCGAGGCGTTCGCGGGCATGGCGCGGTTCGCTGACGGCGCCGACTGCCTCGTCCACGACTGCTCGTTCCCGGACGACGTCGACGTGTCGAACCACCCGACGCCGACGAGCCTCGGCGAGTCGCTCGCGGGCGCCGAGATCGGGACGCTCCTCCTGTCGCACCTCTACCCGCACACCGGCGGCCGCGAGCGCGAGATGGAGCAACAGGTCGCGGCGGCGGGGTTCGACGGCGAGGTGCGCGTCGCGACCGACGGCCTCCGCGTGTCGCTGTGACGCCGGATTCGTAACTAAAATCATGCCGCGTCGCGGCCGTAACGTAACCGGTGAGTGTTACACAGTCGCACGAACGACCCGGATACTTAAGCGCGCGTAGTGGCTTCCATCGCGCATGGCCGGCCCACTCGCGGACGACTTCGGACGGGAGGTGACGGGGGTACGGATCTCGCTCACCGACCGGTGTAACTTCGACTGCGTCTACTGTCACAACGAGGGGTTAGGCGACACGCGCGGGCCGATGGAACCGAGCGAGTCGGAGATGAGCGCCGACGACGTGGTCCGCTTCCTGGAGGTCGTCGAGGGGTACGGCGTCGACGCCGTCAAGTTCACGGGCGGCGAGCCGATGCTCCGGCAGGACCTCGAAGAGATCATCGAGCGCACGCCCGACTCGATGGAGGTGTCGATGACGACGAACGGCACGTTCCTCCCCGGGCGCGCCGCGGACCTGAAGGCCGCCGGGCTCGACCGCGTCAACGTCTCGCAGGACGCGCTCGACCCGGACGACTTCGCGGAGGTGACCAAGTCGGGCGCCTACGAGAAGGTCTTAGAGGGGGTCAAAGCCGCCGTCGACGCCGGGCTCGACCCAGTGAAGCTCAACATGGTCGTGTTCACGCACACCGCGGGCTACGTCGAAGAGATGGTCGAGCACGTCGCGGACAACGAGGGGCTCCAGCTCCAGCTCATCCAGTACATGCCGGAGCTGACCGGCAAGCCCGAGTGGAACGTCGACATCGGGCGCGTCCACGACTGGCTCGCGGAGAAGGCCGACCGCGTCGAACACCGCGAGATGCACGACCGGAAGCGCTACTTCGTCGGCGAGGAGAGCGACGACGAGACGGGCGGCATGGTCGAGATCGTCGACCCCGTCGAGAACGAGGACTTTTGCGCCAACTGCGGCCGCGTCCGCGTCACCCACGAGGGTTATTTAAAAGGTTGTCTCAACCGCAACGACGACCTCCGCTCGATGGGCGAGATGACCCGCGAGGAGATCGCGGAGACGTTCGAGGAAGTGGTGGCGAACCGCGTGCCCTACTACGGCGAGTACCTCGTCGAGGGCGACGACGGCGAGTACGAACTGAACGAGAAGTACCTGGGGACGCCGAGCGTGGCGGATTGAGGTCTCAGTCGACGTCCGTGGTCAGTTAGCGGTTCTTCGCGTAGGCGATCCCGCCGTCCGGCCCGACCGCGGCCTGGACAACCTGGTCCGCGACGGCGGTATCGGCGAGCAGCCCGTCGTAGTCGGCGTCCCTGAGGTCTCGTCGGTACACGTGTCTGGGTGTGGTGAGTGGTACTTGGGCGTATGGCTCGCGGAAGGGGTATCACGTCGAACATGGTCAGATCTACGGGCGGAAACGCTACCTAATTAGCATAGGAGCTGACATAAGAGATGGCAGTATAGTCGATACCGTCGAGATCGTTGAGAACGAGGATTCCCACGCCAACTACGACAGCATCCCCGTCACCCATGAGGCATAAAGAATGCCTCAACTGTAACGGCAATATCCGCTTAATTGGCGAAATGGCTCAGGAGGGATTGAAGAAACGACCCCAGTTGTCGCGAATCGCGTGTATACCACGATGAATACAGGATTAACGAGAAGTATAAGCACAAATATTTTAACAATTTGTAGCAATTTGGCTGTATCTGATTTGGAGACAGAATAAATGACAGACACTTACCCGCTACCATGGCGACAATCAATGGGGCCGTCCAGCCTTTCGGACATTGAAATTCTGGAAAATATCGATGAAAGTGATACAATATCTATCAAATATTTGTCTAAGTCTCGGAGGTCAAAAAGTAGGCTTCGACGCCAATGTGAATATTTGGAAAGGGTTGGTTTAATTGAGCAAAGAGGAAATGAATTGTATAGCTTATCCACTAAGGGCCAAAAAGTGGTAGATGGCGAGGTTAACCCCCCTCAGTCAGATGGTTATCTTGATCTAAACTCGTTATTGAATTTGGGACAAAACAGAATAATTGATTTATCTTTCGTGAATCAAGAGGATATAAAACAAATAAACCACAATATTTTCATAGAAACGAGAGATCCCGATATAGAGTCAGAACATGAATACTCTGTAGATGTTCGAGACGCTAGGCGGGAAGATCGAAAAGTGCTATCTGTAAAAAAATGGAAATTGGACCGAATAATTCGCGAATTCCCTCGGATAGAGCCGGTAACGTCTCAGTGTGCTCACTGGGTAACTACTATTGTTTCATTCCACCCATTTCCAGATGCCAATCATCGAACTGCGATGATTACACTAGGCAGATTGATGATAGGTAATGAGATAATTGATGAAAACCATGAGTGGCCGGGAAGTGATATTGAAATTGGAAAGGCGGTTCTGCTTTCCAAGTATCATCGCCATCTATATCCAGAGCGCAAATTTGAGCGGCTTTGGAAGAAAAACACTCTATATTGGCACTGGTATCAGTACTTTGAATATTTATTATTTGATGTTGAATACCCAGCACTAGCTCATCATACCGAGCAGGAGCTACGTGAGAAATTAAAACAGATTAGAGAAAGGTAGGATCTATTCGGAATCTACAGTCCCCATCTTGACGTAGGCACTCTTTTTCTTTTCCATATGCTTCTGCATTTTTTCTTCTAATTCTTGGCGGTCCATATCTGCTATTGTGTCTGGTAGCGTCTTATACTTTGTCTCATCTTGTCCAGAGACTTTGTTGGAAATAAGAGGTAGTACAAGCGCTATTTTCCACTCACAACCGTAAGCCCATCTCGATGGCGTTGCTCCAATAACGAGCACGGTGGGATTCGAACCAAAATCAGACGTGCTCGCTCACTACGTTCGCTGCGCGCGACTGATAGGGTTCGAATCCCCTGCGTGCCGGTTCGCTCGTCGCTTCGCTCCTCGCTGTACGGGCACAGTGGGATTCGAACCCACGACCATCGGATTAGAAGTCCGACGCTCTATCCGGGCTGAGCTATGTGCCCTCATCGGCTTTTGATCCCCCGAGTCTAAAAAACGCCCGCGGTTCGCGCCGCCCGCGGGCCAACAGCAGACCTAAGTCCGCGAGCGGACTACTCGCCGCTAATGAACGTCATCGGAACCGTCGGCCTCCCCGGCAGCGGGAAAGGGGAGGCGGCGAACGTGGCCGAGGCGGCCGGCATCCCGGTCGTCGTCATGGGCGACGTGATCCGCGCCGAGTGCCGCCGCCGCGACCTCGACCCCGCCGAGCATCACGGCCGGATCGCGCAGGCGCTCCGCGAGGAGGAGGGCGACGACGCCATCGCCGCGCGGACGCTTCCCCGGATTCGGGAGGCCGCGACCGAGAGCGACCGCGACGAGACCGTCCTCGTCGACGGCCTCCGCTCGACCGTCGAACTCGACCGTTTCCGCGAGGCGTTCGGCGACGACTTCACGCTCGTCGCGATCCGGGCGCCGTTCGAGCTCCGGGCCGAGCGACTGGGCGAGCGCGGCCGCGACGACTCCGACTCCGACCTGGAGGCGCTCCGCGAGCGCGACGAGCGCGAGATCGACCTCGGCCTCGGCGAGACCTTAGAGCGGGCCGACGTCGAGATCGACAACACCGACAGCCTCGCCGCGTTCCGCGGGCGGGTCCGCCAGGTGCTGGGCGTCGACGACGAGGGGGCGGAGCCGGACCGCTCCGACGACGAGGCCGCCGAGACGTCTGCCGCCGACGCCGAGGCGCCCGAGGCCGGAGGTGACGGCGCGTGATCTACAGCGTCGATGTCCGGATCGAGACGCCGGTTCACGACACCGAGGTGACCGACCGAGTCACCGACGTGGTGGCGAACGTCTTCCCCGACGCCGAGCCGGTCCACGAGGACGGGCGACTCGTCTCCGAGACCCACAGCCTCGACGCCTTCTCCGACGTGCTCCACGAACAGGAGATACTCGACACCGCCCGGCGCGTCTTCCTGCAGAACCGCACCGACGAGGGGTTCGCCTTCTCGCTGAAGAAGCAGGCGGCGCTCGAGGGCGTCGTCAACTTCGCGGTCGGCGAGCCCGACGAGCTGGGCGAGATCGACGTCGAGGTGCGCGTCCGAGAGCCGGATGTCGAGTCGTTCATCGACTACGTCGCGCCCGAGACGGACGAGGGCCAGCCGGTCGACCCCGTTCGCGAGTACGGCGACCGGTTCGACCCCGAGGACGAGGCGCACTGAGGCGTCGAACGGCGCGCGAACGCGTCCGGTTTTCCGATTCAGTCACCCAACAGCGACGAGCCCGCACCGCCTATCGCGCCGAAGGCGGCCGGGTAGACGGCGCCGGCGAGGAGGACGGCGGTGACGACGTCGGGGGCCACGCTCCCGTCGCCGACCGCGTACCGGAACAGGAACGCGCCGACGAGCGCGAGCGGGAGGTAGCCGGCGGCGACGAGCGCGCCCGAGCGGACGCCGTCGAGCGGGGCGTCCGCGCCGGCGACCCGCCCCGCGACGAGGCCGGCGACGAGCAGCAGGAGCGGCGGGACTACGAGCAGGAACCCCGCGCCCTCGGCCTCCATGAGGATGTTCCGCGAGGACGTGCCCCCGAACAGCGCGGGGAACACGGTCTCGACGAAGTGAGCGTTGTAGAACATCCAGCCGGACACCTGCCACGCCGAGATGGGGTCGCCGCCGAACAGCTCGGCGAGGAAGTTGAGCCCGGACAGCCCCTCCTCGATCCGGCCGCTCTGCGTGACGTAGACGGACAGGTAGCCGAGGAGGTAGGCGGCGGCGCCGGCGACCGCGCCGCCGAGCGCCTCTCGCGCGATGTTCCGATTCGAACCCGTCGTCGCGGTCGTTCCACCTGTCGGTGACGAGGACATGCGCCCGGGATCGTTTCGGACGCGGTAAGTGTTTGTTGGGTCGCAGTCACGCCGGTAATTCAACTGAAACGGCCGGTGAAACCTCCGCAGACGGCGAAAATCCCGCGCCGATCACGCGGTCGCCGCTCGCCACTCGTCCTGCGAGATCGTGTACCGGACCTCGTCGTGGACGCTCCCGTCGGCGAAGGTCAACTGATTCCGGAGCCGCCCCTCGCGCCGGCCGCCGAACCGGTCGACGTACTTCTCGATCGCGCGCCGCGACTGCTCGTTGTCGGGGTGGTGGCTCACCGCGACGACGTCTAAGTCGAGGTCGTCGAACGCGACCTCGACGAGCGCGGCGGCGCGCTCGCCGGAGTAGCCGCGCCCCCAGAACCGCTTCCGGAGCCACGTGCCGAGGACCGCCGTGCGCCGCTCCCAGTCGACCTCGAAGCCGCCGAAACCGGCGATCTCTCCCGCGTCGTCTTCCCCCTCGCGGGGCCGGATCACGTAGCTCGCCGCCTCGCCGTCCTCGAAGCGCTCGCGGCCGCGTTCGAGGAACTCCAGCGTCTCCTGCTTCGTCTCGTGGGGGTCCCACGTGACGTACTCGGTCACCGCCTCGATCCCGGGGTCCGACGAGCAGATCCGGTAGCACGTGTCGAGGTCGACGTTCTCGGGTCCCCGCGCCTCCAGCCGGAGCCGGTCGGTCTCGATCGTCTCGGGGAACACACCGGTGCCGACGGCGGCGGACGGATAAACTCTACCGGCGGTCTGGGATCCGTTTCCACGGTCCGACCGGCGCGTTCAGCCGTCGAGCGCGTCGGCGAGGTCGGCGCCCACGTCCGCGATCGCGTCGCGGGCGCGGTCGACCTCTCGCATCGTCATGAACCCGTGGACCATCGCGGGGTAGTTCTCGTAGCGCGTCGCGACGCCGTCCGCGACCAGCCGCTCCGCGTATGCCGTCCCGCCGTCCCTGAGCGGATCGAAGCCGGCGGTTACGACCGTCGCGGGCGCGACGCCGGAGAGGTCGCCGGCGTTGATCGGGTCGGCGTACGGGTTCCGGCGGTGGATATCGTTCCGGTAGTAGCAGTCGGAGAACCACTCGATGTCCTCGCGCGAGAGGACGACCCCGGCGTGTTCGCGCACCGACTCCTGCTCGGGGTCGACGCCGATTCCCGGGTAGAGAAGCGCCTGGTGGGCGATTTCGGGGCCGTCGCGCTCGGCGGCCATGAGCGCCGCCACGGCGGCGAGGTTGCCGCCGGCGGAGTCGCCCGCGACCGCGACCTCCCCGGTGCCGCGGAGCCGCTCCGTCGACGCCGCCGCCCACTCGACGGCGGCGTACGCGTCCTCGACCGCGGCGGGGAACGGGTGCTCCGGCGCGAGGCGGTACTCGACGGAGAGCACCGCACAGCCGCTCTCCCGCGTCAGGTGCCGGCAGAGCCAGTCGTGCGTCTCGACGCTCCCGAGGACGAACCCGCCGCCGTGGAAGAAGACGACGGTCGGATAGGGCGGGTCGCCGTCCGGGAGGTACAGGCGCGCGTCCAACTCGCCCGCGGGCCCCGGAACCGTCACCGACTCGATCGCCCCGATGCTCGGCGGATTCCGGTTCTGAAGCCGCGACAGGGGACCGGTCAGGAGCCGGAGCAGTTTCAGCTTGTAGCGGCCGTGCGGCAGCGGGATCCGCGACTGGCGGGCGGCTGCGCGCTTCGCCTGCGGATCGATCTGGTCGGCGCTCACGTCGTGGGAGTCGTCGGGCCGCCGACAAGACGGTTGCGGCGGGACGCCGGCGGGCGGCGATCGGTCGCAGCCGCGACGCTCACCGCACCAGCTCGGCCGCTCGCAGTTCTTCCCGGATCGCGTCGCGTTTCACTAGGGCGAAGCCGACGCAGATGATCAGGAAGCCGGCGACCGTCGTGGGGGTGATCCCCTCATCGAGGACGAGCCAGCCGACGACGGCCGCGAACACCGGCGCGACGTAGGAGACGAGGTTGATCTCTATCGGGCCGAGCCGGTCGAGCAGGTCGAAGTAGATGAGGAACCCGATCCCGCTCGCGACGATCGAGAGGTAGCCCAAGGCGAGCAGCGACTCGGCGTTCCAGGCCGCGTCGGCGACCGACTCGCCGAGCGCGAGAGAGATCAGGTGCGTGAGTCCGGCGCCGAGCAGCATCGCCCACGCCTCCATCGTCTCGATGGCGATATCGGCCTCGGAGGCCCGAGAGAGCACGGACCCGAGCGCGAACGACGCCGCCGCGAGCAACACGAGGAGCTTCGAGACGGTGCCGCCGCCGGCGAGGTTCGCGGGGTCCGGGTTCGCGAGGACGACCGCGCCGACGAGTCCGATACCGAGACCGAGCGCGCCGACGGCGGTCAGGCGCTCCGCGGGGAGGAAGGCCCGCGCGAAGACGGTGGTCAAAAGCGGCGAGAGGCTGACGATGACGGCCGCGACCGCGCTGGTCACCGCGGGGTCGGTCTCACCGATGAACAGGAACGAGTGGTAGGCGGCGATGATGAACACGGCCCCGGAAGCGACCTCGAGCCACTGGTCGCGCCCGCGGGGGATTGGGTCGTCGACGGCGTACGCCGCGTACGCGAGCATTACCAGACCGGCCACGTCGTACCGGAACGCCGCGAACAGCACCGGCGGGAAGTACGCCAGCCCCGCCTTGATCGCGACGAACGCGGAGCCCCACGCGGCGGCGAGGACGAGAAACAGCGAGAGGTTTCTGAGACGGCTCACGTCCGCCCTCGTCCGGCGCCGAGCCAAAAGCTTCCGGAAACGGCCGCGGTCGCTGGATCGGCTCGGCGCCGGGCGCGCAGTGCGACGGACGCCCGGGGAGCGTGACAGTCCGGGGAGCGTGACAGCCCGGGCAGCGTGACAGTCCGGGGAGCGTGACAGCCCGGGCAGCGTGACGGGCCGTTAGCGGACCTGATACCCGTCGGCGTCGCGGGCGACGACGCCCACGTCGGAGAGCCGACGGAGCGCGCCCTCGACCGTCGACTCCCGTGCGCCGACCTCGTCGGCGACCGCGGCGGGCGTGCCGTCGGTCTCGACCACCGCGGCGATGACGGCCGCGAAAAAGCGGCTGTCTGCCTGCCCGCCGAGTCGATCGTCGATCTCGGCGAGGGTGTCCTCGACGCGACCCTGAACCCACCGCTGGGCGAGCGAGAGCTCGCGGTCGAGGTCCTGGAGGCGCGTGAACTCCTCCGCGAGTTCCGCGAGGCCGCCGGTCGCGCCCGATCCGTCCGGTGCCTCGATCGAGAGGTGGGGACACCGTCCGGACATGTCGAGGCTGTTCTTCGCCGGGTACGCGCTCTTCGCGCCGAAGCCGTACGGCGAGACGCTGACCTCCAGCCGGAGGCTGCGCGCGATCCGGAAGTACTTCCGCCGCTGGTCGTCCGTCGTCGACTCGACGAGACCGGCCTCCTCCAGCTTCCGCAGGTGGTCGATCACCGCCTTCGGGCTCACGTCGAGGTACTCCGAGATCTCCGTGACGTAGCACGGCTTGGTAGCGAGAAGCCGGAGGATGCGTCGCCGGTTCTCGTTGCCGAGGAGATCGAGCAGTACCGCGGAGTCCATTAACGTGTGGTTAGCGTTCAGCGGATAAAAGGTTGGCTTCCGGCGACGACGGTCGGCCGAGCGAGTGGGGCCGCCGGGAGAGCGGCGAGACGGCACCCACCGAAGGGTAGTTACCCCCCGGGCGGCACGCTGGGGTATGGAGACGGCACTCGTGATCCTCGACGGCTGGGGGCTCGGCGACCACGACCGGCGGGACGCCGTGAAGGCGGCCGACACGCCGACGTTCGACGCGGCGACGGAGCGCGGCGCCGACGGGCGCCTCGTCGTCCACGGGCGGCGCGTGGGGCTCCCCGAGGGACAGATGGGCAACTCCGAGGTCGGCCACCTCAACATCGGCGCGGGACGGGTGGTGAAGCAGGCGTACACGCGGATCACGGACGCGCTCGCGGAGGGGTCGCTCTCGGACAACGACGCTATCGCAGACGCGCTCGACCACGCGAGATCGACCGGCGGCCGGGTCCACTTCACCGGCCTCGTCTCCGACGGCGGCGTCCACTCGGACGTGGAACACCTGCTCGCGCTGATCGACGCCGCGGCCGACGCTGGCGTGCCCGCGACGAGCCACGCGTTCACCGACGGGCGGGACACGGCCCCCGAGATCGCCGACGAGTTCCTCGCCGACGTGACCGCGAAGGCCGACGAGCGCGGGACGGGCCACGTCGCGACCGTTACCGGGCGGTACCACGCGATGGACCGCGACGAGAACTGGGAGCGCACGCGGAAGGCGTACGACGCGATCGTCGAACGCGAGGCCCCCCACGAGGCCGAGAGCGCGGTCGCGGCCGCCCGCGAGGCGCACGCCCGCGGCGAGACCGACGAGTTCGTCGAACCGACGCTCGTCGCCGGCGAGCCCGCCCTCGACGACGGGGACGCGGTGATATTCTTCAACTTCCGCGCGGACCGCGCCCGGCAGCTGGTCCGGATGCTCACCGACACCCGGCCCGAGTGGGGCTTCGACCTCGACCAGCCCGAGATCCGCCTGACGACGATGACCGAGTACGACGAGACGTTCGAGTTCCCGGTCGCGTTCCCGCCGGAGATCCCCGCGAACACGATCGGCGAGGTCGTCGCGGACGCAGACGGTACCCAGCTCCGGATCGCGGAGTCGGAGAAGTACCCCCACGTCACCTACTTCCTCAACGGCGGCCGCGAGGTCGAGTTCCCCGGCGAGATCCGCACCATCGTCGAGAGCCCGGACGTCCCCACCTACGACCTCCAGCCCGAGATGTCCGCGTCCGAGGTGACCGACGAGGCCGTCGAGACGATCGCCTCGGACGACCCCGACCTGCTCGTGTTGAACTACGCGAACCCCGACATGGTGGGCCACACCGGCGACTTCGACGCCGCGGTCGAGGCCGTCGAGGCCGTCGACGGACAGCTCGACCGGCTGCTCGACGCGATCGCCGACGCCGGCGCCCACGCCGTCGTCACCGCCGACCACGGCAACGCCGACGACATGGGCACCCCCGACGACCCCCACACCGCTCACACGTACAACCCGGTGCCGTTCGTCTACCTGACGCCCGACGGCGACGACGGCGGGCACGCGGTCCGCGAGGGGGGCTCGCTGTGCGACATCGCTCCGACCCTGCTCGACCTGATGGAGCGCGACCGGCCCGCGGAGATGACGGGCGAGAGCTTGCTCACGGAGTGACCCGGCGGCGCCCGCGACCGCAGCCGAATAAACGATAAACTCGGGATAGATTCCCGCCCGTTCCACGGCGTTTTAATACGCGGTCCCGTCTGTGATCGTTCATGACAGACGAGACCACGCCGGTGATCGCGGCCGCCTACCGAACGCCGCAGGGGAAAGACGGCGGCGTCTACGCGGACGTTCGCAGCGAGGACCTCTCGACGACGCTCATCGACCACGCGCTCGACGAGACGGGGCTGTCGAGCGACGATGTCGACGACCTGATGTGGGGCGTCGCGCAGCAGCGCACCGAGCAGGACAACAACGTCGCGCGCGTTATCGCCCTCCTGTCGGAGCTGGGCGAGTCGGTGCCCGCCACCACGATCAACCGCTGGTGCGCCTCCTCGATGCAGGCGGTCATCTCGGCGTCGGACGCGATCGCCGCGGGGAACCGCGACTGTATCATCGCGGGCGGCGTCGAGAACATGAGCCGCGTCCCGATGGACGGCGACTCCTACCAGCACCTCCACCCCGAGCTCTCGGAGACGTACAACGTCTTCCAGCTGCAGATGGGAATGACCGCCGAGAAGGTCGCCGAGGAGTACGACGTGAGCCGCGAGGCGCAAGACGAGTACGCGGCCCGCAGCCACCAGCGCGCCGCGGAAGCGACCGAGTCGGGCCGGTTCGACGACGAGATCGTCCCCGTCGAGACCGACGACGGCCTGGTCGAGGAAGACGAGGGGATCCGCCCGGACACGACCGCCGAGAAGCTCGCCGGCCTCTCGCCCGCGTTCACCGGCGACGGCACTGTCACCGCCGGGAACTCCTCGCAGATCTCCGACGGCGCGTCGCTGACGGTCGTGACGAGCAAGGCGTTCGCCGACGAACACGGGCTCGACGTGCTCGCGGAGGTCGGCACGAACGCGGTCGCCGGCGTCGACCCCACGGTGATGGGGATCGGCCCGGTGCCCGCCACCCGCGGCCTCCTCGACCGCGCCGGCACCGAGATCGACGACTACGACCTCGTCGAGCTGAACGAGGCGTTCGCCTCCCAGTGCGAGTACGCGCGGCGCGAACTCGGCGTCGACGAGGAGATCTACAACGTCAACGGCGGCGCCATCGCGCTCGGTCACCCGCTCGGCGCCTCCGGCGCGCGCCTCCCCGTCACGCTCCTCCACGAGATGCAGAAGCGCGACGCCGAGCGCGGCCTCGCGACGCTCTGCGTCGGCTTCGGCCAGGGCGCCGCGATCGAGTTCCTGCGATAGACAGCCGCGAGACGGATTTTCGCCGCGGCGCGCCTGCGAGCGGCCGCCCCCGGCGGCCGCGAGCCAGCCCGCGAGGGAGTCAGTCGCCGGAGCGAAGCGACGGCGACTGACGAGGCTGGGGAGGCGTGAGGTGCGTGGCTGTGCGGGGCGGGGCGGGACTCGAAGGGGCGGCCGGGAGGCGGGCGCAGGCGACGCAAGGACCGCAAGGAACGAGCGGAGCGAGTGACTGAGGACCGCAGCGAGCGTGCGCCCGCCTCCCGGCCGGGGCTTCGGCGGTGTTCGTGTCCATCGCGTTGCCGTCGTCGATCGCTTACTCGTCGCCGTGCGTGAAGCCGCGGTCGGGGAGCGGGTCGCCGTCGGCGACGACGCGCGACGACTCCTCCTCGGGCGCTTCGGTTACCGTCCCGATCTGGGTCAAGCCGGCCGGACACGCCTCCGCGACCGCCTCCACGTCATCTTCCGGCACCGCACACAACAACTCGAAGTCCTCACCGAAGTGCGCCGCGAGCTCGAACCGCTCTGCCGACCCCTCCGCGACCTCCTCGACTGCGGGATGGGCCGGAACCGCGTCCCGCTCCAGCTCGATCCCGACCGCGCTCGCCTCGGCCAGTTGGTGACACGACCGCGCCAGCCCGTCGGAGGAGTCCATCATCGCGGTCGCGCTCGGGGCCAGCGCGAGCCCGTCGGCCACGCGGGGCGTGAACCGGAACAGGTCGTTCGCGCGCTCGACCGACTCCTCCGTCTCCTCTTCGAAGAAGCGGAGCGCCGCGGCTGACCGGCCCCACTCGCCGGTGACGCAGAGCGCGTCGCCCGGCCGCGCCCCGTCGCGGGTGACGCTCCCGGCCTCAGTCACGTCCCCGACGGCGGTGGTCGCGGTCGTGAACTCCACGTGTTCGTCGAGGTCGCCGCCGACGTACTCGGCGCCGACCGCCTCGCAGACGTCGACCGCGCCCGCGACGAACGCGTCGAGTTCGTCCGGGTCGAACGCCTCGTCGGCGTAGACGGCGACCGCCGCGCGCGCCGTCGCACCCATGGCGGCCACGTCCGACAGCGAGGCGCCGACCGCGCGCCAGCCGGCGGTGTACCGCGTCGTCCCGGGCGGGAAGTCGGTCCGCTCGTGGAGCATGTCCGTCGTGATGACCGTCCCGTCGACGACGGCGGCGTCGTCGCCCGCGTGCGGGAGGTCGGCCGCGATGGCCCGGAGCGCGTCGCGTTCGTTCACTACCCCACGCTCCGCGCGGCGAGGCCAATAAGCGATCGGTCCGGGCGGGCGAGGCCGGGTCGCCTCGGAGTTAGCGGGGTCACCTCGGAGTTGCGCCCGGGTCGCGTCCTCCGATTCGTCCGTTCCGTGTCGCGTGTTGTCATGGAACATTTAAACGGGTAAAACAACATAACGAATATTATCATTATCAACCATTATGTTTATTACTACCCGCCGAATCGTCCCAGTCGCAATGGCAGTATCCGTACACGGACACGCAGCGACCCGACGCACGGACTCGATCACCAGACGACCGCCGCAACCGCCCACACGACCCGATGACGACACCTAACGACACGAGCGAAGACACGACCCGACGCACCGACAGCACGACCGACCGACGCACGGAGTCGGACACGACGACTTCTCCCGAACGGATCCCCGGCCGCATCCCGCCCACCGAGGAGGCGGGCGCGCCGCTGGTTCCGCCGATCGCCACCCGCCGAGCCGCGGGGACGCGGTCGCCCGGCTCGTCACCGCGGACCGAGACCCGCTCCCGAACGCGCCCGCCGACGGACGGCGAGCGCGACGCGCCGCTCGTCCCCGACATGCGTCCCGCCTCGCGGACGCGGACGGACGGGGGGTCGCGATGAGTTCGTTCCGCCGCGCCGTCCCGCTGGCGCCGGCCGGCGACGGCCCGCGACCGGACGCCACGGCGTTCGCGCCGACGAGGCGCACCACCGCGTCGAACCGGACCGCACCGGAACAGACTGCGCCGAACCGGACCGCGCCCAACCAGACCGCAGACGACGCCGCCACGCAGTAACCCGATGAATCCCAACGAACTCGACGACGACGTCTTCGACAGAGACATCGACAACCCGGCCGGCCGGCGGCTCCGCGAGCTGTTCGACGAGCAGGAGTACACGTTCGCGCCGGGGATCTACCACGCGCTCGACGCCCGCCTCGCGGAGATGGCCGGCCTCGACGCGGCCTACATGAGCGGCTACTCGACCGTCCTCGGCCAGTTCGGCTTCCCCGACCTGGAGATGGTGACGATGAGCGAGATGGTCGAGAACGCGAAGCGCATGGTCGAGGCGACGAACCTCCCCGTCATCGCGGACTGCGACACCGGCTACGGCGGCGTCCACAACGTCCGCCGCGCGGTCCGCGAGTACGAGAAGGCCGGCGTCGCCGCCGTCCACATCGAGGACCAGACCTCGCCGAAGCGCTGCGGCCACATCGCGGGCAAGCAGATCGTCTCCCGCGAGCAGGCGCGGTCGCGCTTCGAGGCCGCGGTCGACGCCAAGCAGAGCGAGGACACGGTGATCATCGCCCGCACCGACGCGTACGGCTCCGCCAACGGCGACTGGGAGGAGCACCTCGAACGCGGCCGGATCTACGCCGACGCCGGGGTCGACCTCGTCTGGCCGGAGATGCCCGACCCGTCTCGCGAGGACGCGGTCGAGTACGCCGAGACGATCCACGAGACGCACCCCGACCTCGACTTAGCCTTCAACTACTCCTCCTCGTTCGAGTGGGGCGCCCAGGAGGACCCGCTCACCTTCGAGGAGCTGGGCGACCTGGGCTACCAGTACATCTTCATCACGCTGTACGGGCTCCACTCGGGCGCGCACGCCGTCTACGAGGACCTCTCGAACATCGCCGAGAACGACGAACAGGCGCAGTTCGACCTCGAGGAGCGGTACATCGGCCACGAGACCGAGAGCCACCACGAGCTCTCCTTCGTCCCGCGCTACCAGGAGGTCGAGGCCGAGTTCGACCCCGAGGCGCGCAAGCGGCAGGAGGAGTCGGCCGGCTTCACCGAGGAGGAGAACGACCCGATCACGGCCTCGGAGGGCGACGACTGATGGGCGGACCGGACGACGTCACGCTCCGACGGAGCCAGCTCGCGACGCCGGGATCCGACCCGGAGATGATCGAACGGGCGCCCGACTCCGGGGCCGACGAGGCGTTCCTCGACCTGGAGGACTCCGTCGCGCCCGCGGCGAAGGTCGACGCCCGCGAGAACGTCATCGAGGGGCTGATCGAGTACGACTGGTCCGACACCCGGCCGTGCTACCGGATGAACGGCGTCGACACCCGGTGGTTCTACGACGACGTGATCGAGGTCGTCGGGCGCGCCGGCGAGCACCTCGACACGATCATGGTGCCGATGGCGAACAATCCGGAGACGGTCGCGACCGTCGACAACCTCCTGACGCAGGTCGAGGCGAACAACGACCTCCCGATCGGAGGCATCGGCCTCCAGGCGCAGATCGAGTCGCCCGAGGCGATGACGAAGGTCACCGACATCGCCCGCGCGAGCGACCGCCTGGAGTCGCTCGTGTTCGGTCCCGGCGACTACACCGCGAACGTCGGCGCCGCGGGGCTCACCATCGGCTCCGGCGGCGGCTACCCCGGCCACTACTGGCACTACCAGCTCGCGCGCATCGCGCACGCGGCGAAGGCGCAGGGGCTACAGGTGATCGACGGCCCGTACGCCGAGATCGAGGACGCGGCGGGGTTCCGCGACTCCTGTCGGTGGGCGAGCCAGCTGGGCTGTGACGGCAAGTGGGCGATCCACCCGAGCCAGATCGAGCCCGCCAACGAGACGTTCGCGCCCTCGCCCGAGGAGGCCGAGAAGGCCCGTCGGATCGTCGACGCCTACGCGGAGGCGAAAGAGCAGGGCAAGGGCGCCGTCTCGGTCGACGGCGAGATGGTCGACGAGGCGACAGACAAGATGGCCCGCGGCATCGTCGCGCGCGCCGAGCAGGCGGGGATCCTGTAAGGTCACCTCGCGCCGCCCCGCGCTCGATTCCCTGTGGGCATCTCCTTTTATTTCGTGCCCGGTTCTACTCCGAGATCGCGCCGCGTTCACGGAGTTCGTCGATGTCGTCGTCGCCGTAGCCGTACTCGCGGAGGACCGACTCCGTGTGTTCGCCGAGCGCGGGCGGGTGACGGCGGACCGTCGTCGGCGTCCGCGAGAGGTGCATCGGGGAGCCGGGGAACCGTACCGTGCCGGCGGTCGGGTGCTCGGCCGCTTCGAGCATCCCGCGCGCCTCGATCTGGGGGTCGGCGAACACCTCGCTCACGTCGCGGACGCGGCTCGCGGGGACGTCATGGTCCGCCAGCCGCTCGACCGCCTCGTCGGTCGTCATCGCGGCGAAGGTCTCCTCGAGCTCGCGGTCCAGCTCCTCCCGGTTCCGGACGCGCCCCTCGTTCTCCTCGAACCGTTCGTCCGCGAGCAGGTCCGGACGGTCGAGCGCCTCGCACAGCGGGGGCCAGAACCGGTCGGACGAGCAGGCGACGACGACGTAGTCGTCCGCCGTCTCGAACGCGCGGTAGGGGACGATGTTCGGGTGCTTGCTCCCCATCCGCCCCGGCGGCTCGCCGCTGGCGAAGTAGTTCGTCGCCATGTAGCTGGTCCAGGCGGCCTGGCCGTCGAGCAGGCTCACGTCGACCTTCTGGCCGCGGCCGTCGCCGAGCTCGCGTTCGAGCAGCGCCGCGAGGATCGCCTGCGTCGCGTACATCCCGGCGCCGATGTCGGCGAGCGCGACGCCGATCCGGACCGGCGGGCCGCCTTCGACCCCCGTGAACGACATGAACCCGCCCCGGGCCTGCATCGTGATGTCGTAGGCCGGCTCGTCGCGGTCGGGTCCCCACTCGCCGTAGCCGGAGATGGCGCAGTAAACGAGCCCCGGGTTCTCGTCCGCGAGGTCGCCGTAGCCGAGGCCCCACTCCTCCGTCTTGCCGACCCGGAAGTTCTCGACGAGCACGTCGGCCTCGCGGGCGAGGTCGCGGGCGACCGCGCGGCCCGCCTCGGTCGTCAGGTCCAGCTGGATCGAGCGCTTGTTGCGGTTGACGCTCACGTAGTAGGCGCTCTCCGCGCCGTCGTCGCTCTCCGCGCCGTCGTCGCTCTCCGCGCCCTCGTCGTCGCTCCCGCCGCCCTCGCCGCCGTCACCCCTGCTGAACGCCGGCGGGACCCACGTCCGGGTCTGGTCGCCCGGACCGGGCCGTTCGACCTTGATCACCGCCGCGCCGAGGTCGCCCAGCTGCATCGTACAGAACGGCCCGACGAGCACCCGAGAGAGGTCCAGCACCGTGAGCCCGTCCAGCGGCCCCACGTCGCCCTCGGGATCGCGCGCTTCACCGACCACGCGAGATCGCCTCCGCGGACCGTCGCCGTGTCCGGTTCATGCGATCCGGCTCAGCCGCCGGGCTACTGAGTGTTGCGGCGGGGTCGAAGCCGAGCGAAACGGGAGGGACGACCGGATCAGGCCGGGAGGGTGTCGATCCCGTCGATCTCGACGTAGCCGTAGCCGCAGTCGGGGCAGCGCCACTTCGTCTTCTCGCCGAGGTGGAGGGTCATCGCCGCGGTCCGGTAGAACGAGCGGGTCTCGCCGCACGCGGGACAGTCCACGTCCTTTTCGAGCGCCATGTGCCCCGGTCGGTCCGGGGCGGTGTTGAACCTACTGATTCGGGTACGGGAAACTCACCACACCGGTGCGAGCAGCAGCGCGACCGTCGCGGAGATGAAGGCGAGCTTCAGCGCGGTGTTGACGACGATCACCTTCGTGCCGAACGACGCGCCCCAGATCCCGTACTGGAAGGGGATCGAGCGCCGGAACGTCGAGACGGCGAACGAGAGGATGCTCCCGATGAGCAGCGACGCGACCGCGGTGCGGGCGGTGAAGGTGCCGGCTTCGGTCCCGGCCAGCGTCGCCGCGCCCGCGGTCGTGTCGAGCGTGAACACCGCGATGACGGGTACCGCTTCGCCGGGGAGCCCGAGCACGCTCGTGATCGGCTCCGCGACGTCCGTCAGCGCCGCCACGTCGTAGGTCGTGACGAGCCAGATGACGAGCGTGTACACGACCGCGAGCCGCGGGACGATCCGGCGGAGCGTCCCCCACGACTTCTCGGCTGCGTCGCGGACGCGCTCCCGGTCGGTGCGGTCGTCGTCTTCGGGCCCGGTCGCGTCGACGTCGTCGAGCGCGGACCGGTCGACGTTCGACTCGGAGAGGAGCAGTCCGCCGGCGACGACGCCCGTGACCGTGATCAGCAGCGCGATGCCGGCGCGCGCGCCGACGTAGACGGCGCCGGTGGTGACCCCGAGGATCGGGATCAACACCGGGACGTAGTAGGTGAACACGTGCTGGACGAAGCCGAAGAACGTGTTCATCACCACCGCGACGAGCGTCGCGCGGTCGTCGAGCAGCCCGGCCTCGCGGTACTCCGCGAGCGTCGCGTAGCCCGCGGTCGTCGACGCCGCGGTCGTGAGGATCGCCGTGCCGACCTCGTCCGGGAGATTCGCCGGCCGCGTGAGCCATCCCGCGACTCCGGCGACGTACCGGACCAATCCGAACGCGACGGCGACGTTGGCGACGAAGACGCCGCCCGCGATGAACGCCGTGATCCGAGCCAGCCGGGGGACCACGTCCGCGAGCAGCGCCGCGAGGTCGGCGGCGACCGATTGCACGAACCGACGTACGCGAGGGGCGCTCAAATGGCCGTCGGAACGCGCGCCCGTTCGCGTCCCGTCGGAACGCGCGCCCGTTCCAGGCGCGCGGGGCTTATGTCGCCCCGCGGAGAACGCCCGCTCGATGGCTCCCGCCGAGGACGACATCTCGATAGACGAAAAGCGCGTGTACGCGGGCAGCGCCGGCCGCACCGACGCCTACGTCGCGACGGGGGCCGGAGTCGTCCGCGTCTCGCTGTCGGCCGACAAGGTCGGCGCGTTCGACATGGTCGCCCGCGACCCCGCCCGCGACGTCGCGGTCCTCTCGCGCGGCGACGGGGCCCCCGACCTCGTCGCCGCGGCCACGCCCGACGGACTCGCCGTCGCCGCGGTCGGGGACGACCCGGAGTTCGCGCTCGTCGACGACTGTCCGGCGGTCGCGGTGGGCGCGACGGGGGCGCGTGACGGGTCGCTCCTCGTCGCCCGCGAAGACGGCGCGGTCGGGCGCGTCGAGTTACAGGGGGGCGAGGAGGGCGGCCCGTCGGCAGCGCCGTCGACGACGCGGCTCGGATCCGTCGCGGAGCCCCGCGCGGTCGACGGCGCGCTCGTCGCGGGCGCGGAGGGGGTGTACCGGGCGGGCGAGGACGGACTCACGGACGTCGGCCTCGACGACGCGCGCGACGCGGCCGGGTCCGGGACGCCCCTCGCGGCGACCGGTGCGGGGCTCTACTGGCTCGGCAACGGCTGGATGACGGCTCGCGAGGGCGCCGCGGACGCGGTCGCGGCCGACGGCGACGGTCACACGATGGCGGTCGTCGACGGCGATCTGTTGGTTCACTCGGGTGCGGGCGAGTGGGAGGACGAGACGTGGGCGGTCGCGGACCTGCCCGTGGACGAGACGGTCGTCGCGCTCGGGTACGGGCCCGGCGTGTCCGTGGTGGTTACGGGGGTCGGGACGCTCTGCGTGGATGCGGGAGACGGCTGGCGCCACCAGGTGGTCGGCGTCCGCGAGGTGGCAGGCGTGGCGCTCGCGGACGTGGAAGAAGACGAGTGAGACGCGGGATCGCTCGGCGTCTCTCCGTTGCTGCCGGCGCGGCGAACACCGCCTCGCGGCCGCCCCTTCGAGTCCCACCCCGCACCGCTCCGCACAGCTCCTCACGCCTCCCCACCCTCGTCGCTCGCTTCGCTCGCGACTCCCTCGCGCGTGCTGACTCGCGGCCTCCGCTTCGCTCCGGCCGCTCGCCGGCACGCGCCACCGCCTCGTTCATTTGTAAATAAAAAGGTCGATATCCGCTCTAGCCGTTCCTACGCGCTCGGTAGGTCGACCGGCTCGCCGTCGGCGTAGACGGTCGGGTTCCGGACGATGCCGTCGAGGTGGAGCGGCGCGTCGGTCTCGCCGCCGATCCCGGCGTTGTCGCCGATCGCGATGTGAACGGTGCCGCCGGCCTTCTCGTCTAAGAGGACCGAGCCGACCAGTTCCTCGACGCCGCCGTTGGTGCCGATGCCGAGCTCCGCGAGGTTGTAGGCGGCGTCGCCGACCGCCTCGGCGGCGGCCTCCACGTCGGCGCGGATCTCCTCGTCGCCGATCTCGGTCACGAACCCGTCCTCGACCTCGAACGCGAGCGTCTGCCCCTCGTCGAGCAGGCCGTGAGGCATCATCGTCCCGTCGACGACGAACGTCCCGGTCGCGGTCTCGGGCGCGACGAACACCTCGCCCGCGGGGAGGTTCGAGAAGTCGCCCGGCTCCCGGACCATCCCCGTGTCGGCGAGCCACTCGCGGTCGCCGATCCCGAACGTGATGTCGGTGCCGGCGGGCGCGGTGACCCGGACCTCCTCCGCCTCCCCGACCTGCGCGAGCACGCCGTCGCAGGCGGCGTCGATGGCGGCGTAGTCGGCGTCGAGCCCGGTCGCGAACACGTCCTCGGTGATCCCCGGGAGGGTCGCGCCGCGCGCGCCGGCGTCGCAGGCGGCGCCGCGAGCGCGGGTGTGACTCAGGCTCTTCGTCGTCGGCGCGAGGAAGACGTCGGCCTCTCGCATCGCGGCCGCGACCGGCTCCGGGGGTTCCGTCCCGTGCTGGTCCGCCGGCGGATATCGCAGGACCGTCGCGTCGTCGGTGACGTCACTCGCCGCCGCGTAGAGCGCCTCGCCGATCGGCTCGCGCTCGTCGTCGGTAACCACGACGACCGACTCGTCGGGCGCGACGTTCAGACACTGTTCGACCGCGGTCGACGCGGCGTCGGAGAGGTCGGTTGCCATACCCGCGTCTCCGTCCGGCCGGGCGTTAGGCCTTGCCATCGACGAATTCACTCTATTCCGTAACCGAATTATTTACGTCCGGTGCCGATCGCCGTCGAATTAACCGACCGCTTACTCGTGGGGTAGTTAATTTCATTTTGCTGTTCTCGAAAACATTATGTCGGTCCCCGAGCGACGGACAGGCATGATACGCGTGGGCGTCAACGGGTACGGCACGATCGGGAAGCGGGTCGCGGACGCCGTCGCGGCTCAGCCCGACATGGAGCTCGCCGGCGTGACGAAGGCGTCGCCCGACTACGGGGTCGAGGCCGCTGCTCGCCGCGACTACGCCCTGTACGCGGCCGTCGAGGACCGCGCCGACGAGTTCGCGGCCGCCGGCGTCGACCTGGCCGGAACCCTCGGCGACCTGCTCGACGCCGTCGACGTCGTCGTCGACTGCGCGCCCTCCGGCGTCGGGGAGCGCAACGCGCCCGTCTACGAGGCCCACGACACCCCGGCGATCTTTCAGGGCGGCGAGGACGTCGCCGTCGCAGACGCCTCGTTCAACGCCCGCGGCCGGTTCGAGGCGGCGCGGGGCGCCGACTCCGTCCGGGTCGTCTCCTGTAACACCACCGCGCTCTCGCGGCTGCTCGCGCCCCTCGACGAGACGTACGGCGTCGAGAAGGCGCGCGTCACCCTCGTGCGCCGCGGCGGTGACCCGAGCGAGACCGACCGCGGTCCGATAAACGACATCGTCCCCGACCCGGCGACGGTCCCCTCTCACCACGGCCCGGACGTGAACGAGATACTTCCCGACCTCGCGGTCGACACCGCGGCGCTGCGGGCGCCGGTCACGGCGATGCACACACACAGCGTCAACGTCACCCTCGAGACCGACCCCGACTCGCAGGCCGTCCGCGACCTGCTCGCCGGCGAGAGCCGCATCTTCCTCGTCCCCGAGGCGGCCGACGTCGACGGCGCCGGCGCCCTGAAGGAGTACGCGGCCGACGCGGGCCGCCCCCGCGGTGACCTCTGGGAGAACTGCGTCTGGGAGGAGTCGATAAGCGTCGCGGGACGGGACCTCTACCTCTTCCAGAACGTCCACCAGGAGGCGGACGTCGTCCCGGAGAACGTCGACGCGATCCGCGCGATGGCGACCGACGTCGACGCGGCCGAGTCGATCGCGCGCACGAACGAGACGCTCGGCGTGGGCCTCGACAGCCGACTCGGGGGCGGCGACGCGGCGCACACGGAGCTGACGGCCGACGACTGACGGCCGCTACCAGTTCTCTCCCCTCGTCGCTGCCCGGCGGCAGCGGTCACTCGCTCGGTCGCGTGACGAGGAACGTCCGCCCGCCGCGGCGTTCGAGGTGGACCTCGCTGCCGTCGACGCGGTTCGCCCGGACCCGTTCCGGGAGGCGGTCGGTTCGACACTCGGTGACGTCCACGCGCGTCGGCGTCGCGTACCGCGGTCGGTCGGCGGTGACTGCGCTCATACGTCTCGGTCGAGCCGGAACGCACCTATAACCGAGCCGTCCGCGGAGTGAAAGTGAAAGTGGAGGGTTCCGGCTCGCCGGCGGCCGGCTCGAGACCTCGACCGGGCGGAGACTCCCGCTTCGGTTCCCGCTTAACGACGGAGGTCGGTCGCCTCGTCGTCCTCGACGAACCGCACCGTGAAGTAGTCGTAGCCGCCGTAGGCGGCGTCGAGCGCGCCCATCCACCAGTTCCACCGTTCGACCAGCGAGGAGCCGTCCGGCGCGTCCTCCAGGTGGCCGATCACTCCCGCCACGGTCAGTCCGTGGCCGCGGTCCTCGGAGGGTCGTTCGGAGTCGACGAGGTCGCGGGCCGCCCGCGAGACGGCGCGCCGTTCGGCCTCGCTCCCGCCGAACTCGTCTTCGAGCGCACTTTCCAGGCGCTGTCTGTCCATACCCGTGTTTAGGGGTTGCGGGTATATGAGTCGCGTGGTAGGGGGTGGCACGTCCGGTGTGCCGGCGGGCCGGGGTCCGACCGCGTCCCCGGCTCACAGCCGTGCCGCGAGCGCGAGAAACAGCAGCGAGAACGGCGCCGTGAGCAGCGCCAGCGCCAGTCCGCCCGCCCCCTCGCCGGCCGCGACGGCCACGAGGAGGCCGACGACGAGCGAGAACGACCCCAACACGGCGAGCGTGAGCCGTTCCGGGACGCTCGCGCGGTCCGGGCCGTCGCTCGCGGAGAGCACCGCGTCGAGCGCCGACTCGACCGCGTCGGCGCGGTCGGTCGGAACGAACAGCCACGGCGTCGACCGGAACCACGCGTTCCCGCGGTACGCGAGCAGGAACAGCGTCGTCCACCGGAGGTCGATCCGCCGCGTCCGCACGACCGACCCGAGGTCGTCGCTCCGGGTTCGGTCGTAGCTCGGGTCGGTCCGCTCGACCGTCGCTTCGGCCGGATCGAGCCGGACGACCTTCCCCGACGACTGGGCGACGGCCGGCACGAACCAGACGAGCCAGAACAGCGGCCAGAAGGCGGGGAGAAAATCCGTCGGGAGCGCCATCGCCGCGGCGACGACCGCGCCGAGCCCGGCGAGCGTCCACCCGGGACTGAGCGCGCCCGCGGCCTCGCGCAGCCGGGAGACCGTCAGCTCGCTGACGGGGGTCTCGCGGTACCAGACGTACAGCGAGGGGAGGGTGGCGACCGCGAGCGCGAACAGGAACCCGACGGCGACGGCGGCCTCGGCGAGGCCGACGGTCGGCGGCTCGAACCCGCCGGCCCCACTGAGCGCGGCGACGGCGACGGCGCCGATTCCGACGAGGACCGCGCCGACGATCCCGCCCGTCGCGCCGGCGGCGAGCGAGCGGAGCCGGTCGTGGCGGACCGGTCCCCACTCGATCGCCCCGGGTCCGGGACCGCGACCCCCGTCGACGCCGGCGGCGGTTCCCGAGTCGTCGCGCTCGCTCGGCTCCTCGCGCTCGGCGTCCTCGACCGATTCGGGGGGGTCGACGGCGTCGACCGCGTCGGCCGCGGCCGCGGGTCCGCGCTCGGAGGGCATACGCGCGAATTACCGCGGGTCAGATAAAAATCGTGAGGGCGGTTCCGCCGGCTTCCGCCGAAAGACGGCGCGCTCCGCTACGCGCCGGACTCGTCGGGGTCCGCGTCCGCCGCCGGCGGCTCGGCGGGCTCGACGTTGCCGAGGCGGAGCGCGTTGCCGGTGACGCCGAGGCTCATCCCCATGTCGCCGACGACCACGGCCATCGCGACGCTCACGTAGCCGAGCGGTGCGCCCGCGGCGAGCAGCGCCTTGACGGCGAGCGAGGCCCCGATGTTCGTCCGGATCGTCGAACTCGCGCGCGAGGAGAGGTCGATCACGTACGGGAGCCGCGTCAGGTCGTCGGCCATCAGCGCCACGTCCGCGGTCTCGATGGCGGTGTCGGTGCCGGCGGCGCCCATCGCGATACCCACGTCTGCGGCCGCCAGCGCGGGCGCGTCGTTGATCCCGTCCCCGATCATCGCGACGCCGCCGTCGGTCTCGGCCGCGAGTTCCCGCACGGCCGCGACCTTCTCGTCCGGGAGCAGCTCCGCGCGCACCTCGTCGACGCCGACGCGCTCGCCGATCGCCCGGGCGGTCCGCTCGTTGTCGCCGGTGAGCATCGCGACGCGGTCGACCCCGAGGCCGTGGAGCCGGTCGACGACCCACGCCGCCTCCGGGCGGACGGTGTCCGCGACCGCGATGACGCCCTCCAGCTCCGCCTCGGTCCCCACGAGGACGACCGTCTTCCCCTCGGCCTGGAGCCGGGGGATCGTCTCGCTCGCCAGGTCGAGGTACCGGCCGTGGTCGCAGGGCTCGGGTTCGGTGACGCTTGCGCTCGCGTCGTCGTGGGCGTCGCCGTCCGCGTCGCGCTCCCGAATCACGCCGCCGTCCGAGCGGACGTGCGCGTGGCTCAGGTCGAAGCCCAGCTCCTCGAACAGCGAGGGCTTGCCGGCGTAGTGGGTCTCGCCGTCGAGGTCGGCGCGGACGCCCTCGCCGGTCAGCGCCTCGAAGTCGGTGACGTCGGTCTCGGCCGTCGATCCGTCGACTGCGGCCGCCTCGCCACCCGTCTCGGCGCCGTGCGCGACGATCGCCGCCGCGACCGGGTGCTCGCTCCGACGCTCGATGGCGGTCGCGCACGCGAGGACGTCGTCGGCGTCGCGGTCGCCCAGCGGGACGACGTCGGTCACCGACAGTTCGCCGCGCGTGAGCGTCCCGGTCTTGTCGAGCGCGACGGCGTCGACGTCGCCGGCGGCCTCCAGGTGCTCGCCGCCCTTGATGAGGACTCCGTTGCGAGCGGCCGCCGTGACGCCGGAGACGACGCTGACGGGGGTCGAGATGACGAACGCGCACGGACACGCGACCACGAGCAGCGTGAGCCCGCGGACGAACCACGTCTCCGCGCCGCCGCCGACGAGGACCGGGCCGAGCGTCGCGGTGGCGATCGCGCCGACCACGACGATCGGGGTGTAGACGCTCGCGAACCGGTCGACGAACCGCTCGGCGCGGGTCTCCTCGCCGTTGGCGGCCTCAACGAGCTCGACGACCTTCGCGATCGTCGACTCCTCCGCGGGCGCGGTCGCCTCGATCTCGAGGTAGCCGGCCTCGTTGATCGAGCCGGCGTACACCTCGTCTCCGAGCGCCTTCTCCGCGGGGACCGACTCGCCGGTGATCGGCGACTCGTCGACGGCGCCGGAGCCCTCGCGGACGACCCCGTCGAGGGGGACGCGCTCGCCGGGGCGCACCGCCAGCCGCTCGCCCGTGGCGACGCTCTCGGCGGGCACCGTCACCTCCTCGCCGTCGCGGATCACGACCGCCTCGTCGGGCGACAGCTCCATCAGCTCGCGGAGGGAGGTGCGCGCCCGGTCGATCGAGTAGCGTTCGAGGAGCTCCGCGACCGAGAACAGCACCGCGAGCGTCGCCGCCTCGAACGGGAGGTCCACGAGCAGCGCGGCGACGACGCCCACGCTCATCAGGAGGTCGATATCGAGGCTCAGGCCGCGAAGCGAGTAGAAGCCGTTCCGGAAGATCGGCGGGCCGGCGACGGCGACGGCCAGCAGGTACGCGACCGACGCGCCGGTGACGGCCCACGGTCCGAGGAAGCCGACGCCGCCGATAGTGGCGAACGTCGGGTCGAGGCCCGGGAGCAGCCACTCCAGGACGAGCCCGACCGCGAGGAAGGCGCCGCCGACCGCGGTCGCGACCGCACGGGGGCTCGTGAACAGGTCGTCGGCGACGCCGTCGGACTCGGCGTCCGCGACCGCGTAGCCGGCGCGCTCGACGGCGGCCGTCAGCGCCTCGGCGTCGGTCCGGTCGGGGTCGTACGCGAGGACGACGACGCCCGTCGTCGGGCGGGTGTCGACCGAGAGGACGCCCTCGCGGTCCAGCGCCCCCTCGACTTTCCCGGCGCACGACGCGCAGTCCATGTCCGGCACCGCGAGCCGGAGTTGCGCCCCGTCGGGGCGATCGGTCGCCTCGCCGGGCCGTCGATCGGTCGACCCCGCGTCGGGGCCGTTCGATTCGCGTGTGTCGCTCATTGGGTCCCCCTATCCGCCGCAGCGTTATTAATTCGGCTGCCATTCTTGCGGATTATTTTATGAAATATTATTAAAATAGCACTTAGAGATAATAAAACGTCCGCGAGTGTTTATCGGTCTATTGCTACTCGCGGGGTCGGTGAGTGGGATCGTCGTCACCTTCGCGCTCGCCGCGTTCGGGAGCCTCGTCGGGCTGGTCGGCGGGCCGCTCGGGAGCCTGCTCGCCGTCGCCGGCGTCCTCGCGGTCGGGCTGTTCCTCACGTTCCTGTTCGCGGTCGACTCGGCGCTCGCGGGCGCCATCGGCGGCGGCGTCGCGAGATAAGCGCGTTTTTGCGAGACAGTCGGCTTTGAGGGATCGAAAAGAGTAGTTTTCTCATCGGCGCGCGCCTCCGAGCGGGCCTGTGGCCCGCGAGGAGCGCGTGCGAGGGAGTCGGTCGCCGAGCGAAGCGACGGCGACCGACGAGGCTGGGGAGGCGTGAGGTGCGGTTGCTGTGCTGTGCTGCTGTGCTGTGCGGGGGGCCTCGCGGCTGGGGCTTTGGGAGTGTTCGCCGTCGATCCGTCAGCAGGTATTTATGGGCGATCGGCTGGGGCTCCAGAGGGATGCGCCACTACGGGTACCTCGCTGTGTTATAAAGCGATGACTGAACGGTACCGGAACCGACTACTCCGCTACCAGTCGCTTATGAAGCGCTCTCGACGGCGTCGAGGACCGCGTCGTAGTCGGGTTCGTTCGTCGGGTCGTCGGCGACCCAGTCGTAGACGACCTGGCCGTCGTCGTCGATCACGAACACGGCGCGGTTCGCGATCCCGTGGAGCCCGAGCTCGGCGATGTCGATCTCGAGGTCGTACGCCCTGATCGCGTCGCCGGCCATGTCGCTCACGAGGTCGAACTCGATGCCGTGTTCCTCGCGGAACGCGCCCTGCGAGAACGGCGAGTCGGCGCTGATCCCGAGCAGGGTGGCGCCGGCCCTCTCGAACGCGTCGGCGCGTTCCTGGAACGCGATCATCTCGTTCGTACACGGCGGCGTGAACGCGCCGGGGAAGAACGCGAGCACGACCGGCCCGTCGCCGACGTGGTCGTCGAGGTCGAACGGCTCGTGGTCGCTCGTCCCGATCGTCGCGGTGAACGTGGGTGCGGCGTCGCCTGTGGATACCATCGTCACGTCGTACGGTCGATTCACGCAAAAGGCTTGTCGCGACCCCGTTCGGTGCCGGTATCGGCGCGGGAGGGGTCGGACCGCGTCGGGGCTACTCGCGGTCGAGGTACTCCTGCTGGACCGCGACGATCTCCGACGAGTCCTCGCAGTCGGCGTACCGCCGGAGCGGCTCCGCGTTGAGTTCGAGGAACGTCTCGCCCCACGTGAACTTCGCGAGGACGCGCTCCGCGTGGTCGCGCTCGCCGAGGATTATCAGCGCGGCCGCGAACGCCTCGACGGTGGTGAGCCGCATCGGCCGCCCGAAGTTCACGGGGTTCGCGGCGACGAGGTACGGCAGCGCGCGGTGTTCGCCCGGGAGCGTGAACTGCTTCTCGCCGGCCGACTCCCACGAGCAGTCGAGCGCGACGAGCGCGTTCTCGCGAGCCATCTCGGCGTCCGCGGGCGAGAGCGCCCGCTCCGCGTGGGGGTTAAGGACGACTCCGTACGGCGTGGCCCGGTCCGAGCGGTGAAGCTCCGCGAGGTCGAAGCGCGAGAGCTTCCGGGCCGTACACTTCTCGGGGTCGTCGTCGCCCTCGTACCGGACGTGGAGGTCCACACCTCGGGTTCGGCGGAGCCGGACATAAGCCGTGCGGACGGTGACCGGTTACCGCGCAAAAATGAGGGAAGCCGAGGCCCGCGGCCCGTCACGGGGCGCGGGTCCGCGTCACGATCGGCTCGTCGTCGTCGGTTTCCGACGGGACGCGGGTCCGCGTCCCGATCGGCATCGATTCGTCTTCCGTCGATTGCTCACACATTACACGCGACGGTCTCACCTCACCACGGAAAACAGTTCGGCTAAGTGATTCATTATTCCGGGGATATCCTAATATCCGTTTACTCTACAGACGCGGAGTGGCACGTACACGAGTAATTATTGATTTTCGAATCCGATTCTCGTATTCGATCTCGAACTCTTACTTCGTGGTTCGCTCCGAGCCGCGTCGCGCCGACTTGGGGAGCTTCAAACCCCGCCGGATACCGTCAAGCTGGCCCGGTACCGGCGGGGTTTTTCCTCGTCGCCGCGCAGGTACATGTATGGAGGTGTTCGCGGTCCCGGACCTCCCGGAGATTAGGGAGGGAGACGACCTCGCGGCGATGATCGACGAGCGCGTCGACCTCCGTGCGGACGACGTGGTCGTCGTCGCCAGCACGGTCGTCTCGAAGGCCGAGGGGCGCGTCTTCGACCTCGCTGACTTCCCGGCGAGCCCGCGAGCGGAGGCGGTCGCCGACCGCCTCGCCGAAATCGCGGGCGAGGAGAAGGACCCGCGCTTCGCGCAGGCCGTCATCGAGGAGTCGACGGAGCTGATCACCGAAGCGCCGTTCCTCCTCACCGCGACCCGCTTCGGGCATATCGGCGTCAACGCGGGCATCGACCGCTCGAACGTCCCCGACGGCGACCTGCTGCTGCTCCCGGAACGGCCCTCCGAGAGCGCCGAGCGGATCCGCGAGGGGATCGCGGCCGACCGCGTCGTCGTCAGCGACACCTGCGGCCGCCCCTTCAGACACGGCCAGCGCGGGGTCGCGATCGGGTGGGCGGGAATGCCCGCGAGCCGCGACTGGCGCGGCGAACGCGACCGCGACGGCCGCGAGATGGGCGTCACCGTCCAGAACGTGGTCGACGAGCTCGCCGCCGCCGCCAACCTCGTCGCCGGCGAGGGCGACGGGGGCACCCCGGTCGTCGTCGTCCGCGACTGGGCGTTCGGCGACCACGACGGCTCGGACGAACACTTCCGCGAGGTCGAGGGCGACTTCGTCCGGCAGGCGCTGCGCGACTGGAGCTACGAGGAGTAACTATGCTCGGCATCGAACTCACCCCCGAACACGAGTTGTCCCGCCTCGTCGACCTCGGCGTCCGCGCCGAGGACGCCGGCTACGACGCCGTCTACTCGACGTGTCACTACAACAACCGCGACCCGTGGGCGTTCCTCTCGCGGCTCGCGGCCGCCACCGACTCGGTCCGGCTCGGCCCGGGCGTCGCGAACCCCTCCGAGACCCACCCCGTGACGCTCGCCTCGAAGGTCGCCACCCTCGACGAGCTGTCGGAGGGGCGCGCCGTCCTCGGTATCGGCCCCGGCGACCCCTCGACGCTCAAAAACCTCGGACTCGAAGACGAGCGCGGACTCCGTCCCGTGCTGGAGGCGTTCAAGACCGCACAGAAGCTGTGGGCCGGCGAGCGCGTCGACCACGAGGGGACCTTCGACGCCGCGGACGCGGGGCTCAACTACGAGCCTCCGCAGGGCGCCGACGTCCCGGTTCACGTCGGCGGCGAGGGGCCGCACATGTGCCGGATGGCGGCGAAACACGCCGACGGACTGCTGTACAACGGCTCGCATCCGAAGGACCTCGCGTGGGCCCGCGAGCAGGTCGACGACGGCCTCGCGGATCGCCCCGACCGCCGGGGCGAGTTCGACCTGATCGCCTACGCCGCGGTGTCGGTCGCCGAGAGCGAGGCCGCCGCCCGCGAGGCCGCCCGCCCGCCGGTCGCGTTCATCGCCGCGGGTGCGGCCCCCCCCGTCCTGAAGCGCCACGGGATCGACTCGGACGCGGCGAGCGAGATCGGCGAGCGCGTCTCCGCCGGCGAGTTCTCGGCCGCGTTCGAGCGCGTGACGCCCGCGATGGTCGACGCGTTCTGCATGGCCGGCACCCCCGAGACCGTCCGCGAGCGCGCCGCCGCCGTCGCCGAACACGCCGACGGGCTCGTGGTCGGGTCGCCGCTCGGACCCGACTTGGAGAGCGCCGTCGACCTCGCGGCCGAGGCGGTCGACGGACTGTTCTGAGGCGCCGCGACGCCGTGACCGCCCGCCGCCCGTTCCCGGTCGCCCCCTCACGGGCGGCGGATTCTCACCCCCTGACAATCGGGAATCGGTCGTGATAACCTCGGCGGGAGGTTCATAACCCGCTCTCGTCGAGGTCCGAACATGTCCACGACACGACGGCGCCGCCCCGGGATACGCGGGCGGTACGAGGCCCTCCTGTGGCGGACGATGGACGCGCTCGGCGTCTCCGAGTCGATAGAGCGCAAGGTCGCCACGGCGGTCGGCATCCAGTTCCTCGTCACCGTCGGCATCTTCCTCACGCAGTTCGTCGTCTCCGGGACCGCCGCGTACGTCGCCTCCGGGGCGCTGTTCCTCGGGGCCGTCGTCGCAATCTACAACACGCTGCTCATCGTCCGGCGCGACTTCGCCGCCCCGATCCGCGCGCTCGAACGCGAGGCGGAGGCGATCGCCGCGGGGGAGCTCGACGGGAGAGACGGGGGGACCGCCGACGCCCTCGATCCGACCCAGCCCGACGAGATCGGGAACCTCGTCGGCGCGTTCGACGAGGTCCACCGATACCTCACGACCGTCTCCGCGCAGGCGGAGGCGCTCGCGGCCCAGGAGTTCGACGACCCGGCGCTCGACGAGGCGGTCCCCGGCTCCTTCGGCGCGTCGCTCGACGAGATGGCCGGGAACCTCGCCGCGTACACCACCGAGATGGAGGCGCTCGTCGACGCCTTCGGCGACGCCGCGGAGCGCGCGCAGGACGGCGACCTGACGGCGACGATCGACGACGAGGCGCTGGCGACCGACGAGGACCGCTACGCCGAACTCGTCGACAACTACAACCGGCTCGTCGCGACGCTGGGCGAGACGCTCGGCGACGTCGGCGCGTTCACGGCGGACGTGGCCGGCACCGCGGACGAGGTGCGCGCGAGCATGGACGAGGTCGACGACGCGAGCGGCGAGGTGGCCGGCTCGGTCCAGGAGATCTCAGACGGCGCGGCCGAACAGACCGACGAGCTGGAGGCGATCGCCGCCGAGATGAACACGCTGTCAGCGACCGTCGAGGAGATCGCGGCGAGCGCGGACGACGCCGCAGAGACCGCCCGCGACGCGGCCGAGCGGGGTCGGTCCGGCCGCGAGGAGGCCGCCGAGGCGATCGCGGAGCTGGAGGCGCTCGAATCCCGTATCGGCGAGACGGCGGCCGCGGTCACCGACCTCGCAGATCGGGTCGGCGAGATCGACGAGATCGCGGCCGTGATCGACGAGATCGCGGAGGAGACCAACCTGCTCGCGCTGAACGCCTCCATCGAGGCGGCGCGCGCCGACGGCTCCGGCGACGGGTTCGCGGTCGTCGCGGACGAGGTGAAGTCGCTCGCGGAGGAGACCCGCGAGTCCGCGGCGGAGATATCTGGGCGCATCGAGGCGGTTCAGGAGGCGTCGGCGGAGACCGCGGCCGACGCCGAGGCGATGGAGGCGCAGGTCGCGGACGGCGTCGAGACGATCGAGTCGACGCTGCGGGAGTTCGAGGGGGTCGTCGAGGAGGTGACGACCGTCGACGAGACCGTCCAGGAGATCAGCGACGCGACCGACGACCAGGCGCGCACGACCCAGGAGGTCGTCGACATGGTCGACGGGGTCGCCTCCGTGAGCGGACAGACCGCGACCGAGGCGGAGACCGTCGCGGCCGCGGCCGAGCAGCAGACCGCGACCGTCTCCGAGGTGACCGAGCGTGTCCACGCCCTCTCGGACCAGTCCGACCGGCTGCTGGCGCGGCTGAACGAGTTCGAGGTCCCGGACGGAACGGGCGGAGCCGCGGGTTCGATCGGCGGTCCGGAGCGCCGCGTCGGGACCCCGCGGGCCGCCGGCGTCGACGACGACTGAGGAGACGGACGGGGGCCCGGACCGCGATCCCGGGGCGCTACTCCGAGCGCCCGCGCCCGCCGAGCGAGGGGAGGTCCACGCCGATTTCGCCGAGCAGCGCGCCGACCGCCGCGTACCCGAGCACGCCGACGGACGCGACGAGCAGGACCTGTCCGACGACGACGAGCAGCGCCGAGAGCGGGTCGCCCGCGCCGAGGATCAGGTCGTTCAGGAAGATGTCGACGAACCGCCCGATGTCGCCGACCAGCCGGGAGACGAAGTCGATGAGCGCCATCATGGGCCACGGTTGGAACGGGGGGTACTTGGGTGTTGAGTTCGCGGCCGCGCCGCGGGCGTCAGCCTCACGCCTCCGCCGCCGTCGACTCCGCCTCGTCGGCGCGCGCGTACCGCAGCGCCCAGCCGATCAGGACCGCCTGGAACGGGAGGCGGACCCACGCCGCGAGCCGCGCCGGGCCGGCGAGCCGGTCCGGGACGAGGTCCTCGATGACGTCGCCGCGAGCGAGGTGGACGTTGGCCGGGAACACCGCTACGAGGAGGGCGACGATCCCCCACGCCGACGGGCGCCGCGTCCGAGGCCACGCGACCCCGATCCCGAGGAGGATCTCGGCGATCCCGGAGAGGTACACCAGCCCGACCGGCCGCGGGAACGACGGCGGAACCGCCTCCGCGAAGCGCTCGGGGATCAGAAAGTGCGCGACCCCGGCAGTGACGTACGTCGCGCCCATCAGCGGCGCGAACGACCGCTCGGGGCCGTCGGGGTCGCCGGAATCGTCCGCGGGCTCCTCCGTACGGGTTCGGTCCGCGTCGGTCATACGTCGCCACACGAGCGGGAGGCGTATCAGTCCTCGCCGCCCGCGACGGCGACCCGCCGGGATTCCGGGAACCGAACGTCTTAGGGACGGCCGAACCTAACCCGCTCGTAATGAACACGCTGTTCTGGGTGCTGACGGGGATCCTCGCGTACTCCGCGGTCGCGATGTGGCTGCGGAACCGGGGGGTCCTCCCGGACGCGTTCAGGGTCTCCGGCCCCGTGTTGACCCTCCGGACGCTCCGCGGGCGCGCCTTCCTCGGCCGACTCGCGGCCCCGAAGCGGTTCTGGCGCGCGGTCGCCAACCTCGGGCTCGGGGGGGCCTTGGTGGCGATGGTGGCGTCGTTCGCGCTCATCCTCTCGTCGGCGCGGTCGGCGTTCACGAACGCGCAGCCCGCCGCGATCCAGCAGCCGCAGAACTTCCTCATCATCCCCGGCGTCAACGACTTCCTCCCGCTGTCGGTCGCCCCCGAGATCGTCGCCGGGCTCGCCGGCGCGATGGTGATCCACGAGGGGGCCCACGGCCTCCTCTGCCGGGTCGAGGACATCGACATCGACTCGATGGGACTCGTCTTCTTCGCGCTGCTCCCGGTGGGCGCGTTCGTCGAACCCGACGAGGAGGCGACCCAGGAGGCCTCCCGCGGCGCCCGCGCCCGGATGTTCGCGGCCGGCGTCACCGCGAACACGGTGCTGACGATCGTCGTCTTCGCGCTCCTCTTCGGCCCCGTCGTCGGCGCCATCTCGCCCGCGGCGGGCTACGCGGTCGGGGAGGTGAACCCCGGCTCCCCGGCGGCCGCTGCGGACCTCTCGCAGGGCGACCGGATCGTCGAGGTCGCGGGAACCCCGATCGAGACGAGCGCCGAGTTCGAGGCCGCGATCGCCGACGCCGGGGAGTCGGTCGCGCTCACCGTCGACGGCGGCGAGACCCGCGAGACGGTGACGGTCGACCGCGAGCTACAGGTTGTCGGCTCCGCCGGCGGCAACCCCCTCGGGGTCATGATCGCGGAATCGCCCGTGACCATCGCGGCCGTGAACGGCGAGCCCGTCGCCACCGAGTCGGCGTTCTTCGCCGCGGTCGGCGACGCCGAGCGCGTGTCGCTGACGGTGACCGGGAACTCGACCGTCCTCGAACAGGTCCGCGACGCGCCCGGCGCCGAGAACGCGTCGGGGGTCGAAACGGCTGACGGCGAGGCCGCGGTCACCGTCTCTGACGTGCCAATCGGCGCATACGTCCTCGGCGTTCAGGAGGGGGGCCCGATCCACGACGAGGGCGCTCCACTCGGCGAGCCGCTGACGATCGTCTCGGTCGACGGCGAGCGCGTCGTCGACAACGAGGCGCTCTCGGCCGTTCTCGTCGACCGCGATCCGGGCGAGACCGTCCCCGTCACGGTGTACGACGCCGACGGCGAGCGCGAGACGTACGACGTGGAACTCGCCGCGCACCCGAACCGCGGCGGCGGGTTCATCGGGGTCAGCGTCTTCCCCGGGATGAGCGGGCTCGCGCTCGACGACGTGGGCGTCTCCGAGTACCCCGCGGGCGCGTACCTCGAACTCCTCGGCGGCGACGGCGGCGCGGAGGCCGCGGACGGGATCCCGCTCGGCGGGGTCACCGAGTCGCCGCTCGGCCTCGTGTTCGTCGCGCTCATCCTCCCGCTCGGCAGCCTGTTCGGGCTCCCGTTCAACTTCGCGGGGTTCACGGGCGAGGTGACCAACTTCTTCGTGGTCGAGGGGCCGCTCGCGGCGCTCGGCGGCGGGACCTTCCTGCTCGCGAACCTCCTCTTCTGGTCGGGGTGGATCAACATCCAGCTGGCGCTTTTCAACTGCCTGCCGGCGTTCCCCCTCGACGGCGGCCGCATCCTCCGGATGGTCGCCGAGGCGGTGATCAGCCGGGTGCCGATCAGCGACCGACACGCCGCGGTACGGACGATCACGGTCTCGTCCGGGCTCGTGATGCTGGCCGGGCTGATCGCGATGATCTTCGGCAACCAGATCCTCACCGCGCTGGGGCTGATCTGAGGCGGCCGGCCGACTACCGCCGCGGTCGCCGGCGGCGGTCCCCTCTCGGCCGAGGGAAACCGGTTTCCCGGGCGGGCGCGACGCCTCCGTATGACCCACTCGCGGACCGTCGAACTCGAGGGCCACATCATCGACAGCGGCACGATACAGCGCTGCTTCGGCGCAGTGATGGACCTCGGCGGCTCGTTCGACGTCGAGCGGTTCGACGTCGGGAAACACGAGACCGAGGAGTCGTACTGCCGGCTGACCGTCTCCGCGGACGACCCCGAGACGCTGCGGGACATCCTCCACGAGCTCCACCAGAACGGCGCGGTGCTCGAGGACCCCTCCGAGGTGGACCTCGTCGCGGCGCCCGCGGACAGGGTGGTCCCGCCGGACTTCTACTCGACGACGAACCACCCGACCGAGGTGCTGTACGACGGCGAGTGGATCGCGGTCGAGCGGATCGAGATGGACTGCGCGCTGGTGGTGGACCCCGACCCGGCAGCGGACGCCGGCGAGGGGAACCGAGCGGACGCCTCGCGAGGCGAGGACGGCTCTCCGCGAGCCTACACGAAGACCCTCAACGCGGTCGAGGAGGGCGACCTCGTCGCCACCGACCAGTCGGGGATCCGAGTGAACCCCCCCGAGCGCCCGCGGAGCGGCGGCGGCGCGTTCGGCTTCATGCAGGGCGGCGTCTCCGCCGAGCGCCCCTCGGAATCGACTATCCGCGAGGTCGCCGAGGAGCTGCGCGCGGTGAAAGACGAGGGCGGCAACGTGATGGTCGTCGCCGGCCCCGCGGTGATCCACTCGGGGGCCGGCGACGCGCTCGCGGACCTGGTCGCCGCGGGCTACGTCGACGCGCTCTCCGCGGGCAACGGGTTCGCCACCCACGACCTGGAGCGCTCCATCTACGGCACGTCGCTCGGGATGAACGTCGAGACGCTCGAACACCCGCGGAAGGGTCACAAACACCACATCTGGACCATCTCGGAGATCATCCGCGCGGGCGGGATCGAGGCCGCCGTCGAGGACGGCGTCGTCACCGAGGGGGTGATGTACGAGTGCGTGCGAAACGACGTCGACACCGTGCTGGCGGGGTCGATCCGCGACGACGGCCCGCTGCCGGACACGATCACCGACGCGGTGGAGGCGCAGGACGCGATCCGCGAGCAGGCCCACGAGGCCGACATCGTGATCATGCTCGCGACGCTGCTCCACTCGGTCGCGGTCGGGAACTGCCTCCCGTCGACGACGAAGACCGTCTGCGTCGACATCAACCCCGCCACCGTCACCCAGCTCCTCGACCGCGGCTCGGCGCAGGCGATCGGGATGGTCACGGACATCGGGACCTTCGTGCCGACGCTCGCGGAGTTCGTGCTGGGTGACGACGCGTGAGCCCCGAAATCCGCCCCTACGACCGCGAGCGCGACGCGGACGGCCTCTACGAGCTGAAGCGCGCCTTCGAGCGTGGCCTCGGCGCGACCACCGGCGGCGACGAGAAGGCGGCCGCCTACGAGGGGAAGCTCACCGACGCGTACCGCGACCGCTGGCTCGACTGGGTCGACCGCTGCGTCGATGACGACGATCCGCGATGCGTGACCGTCGCGGTGGAGGAGACCGAGGACTCCGGGAGCGAGGTCGTCGGCTACGTCTTCGTCCTCCCCCAGCGCATGTCGATGATCTGGGACGCGGCGGTGCTGAACGAGATCTACGTCGCGCCCGAGTATCGGGAGACCGGCGTCGCCGACGACCTGATGGACGCCGCGCTCGCGCTCGCGGCCGATCAGGACCTCCCGCTCGACCGTATGGTTCTCGACGTCGACCCCGCGAACGAGCGCGCGAAGGGGTTCTACGACCGCCACGGCTTCGAGCCGTGGGGCGAGATGGTCGCGCGGCCGCTCGACGAGTCCTGAGGGGCGACCCAGTCCGCGACCGGTCCCGCGACGGTTCCGACTCCCGAAGCTACAAGCGCGCTCGCCCGTTCTCGACGGCCGTGATACAGATCGGGATCGTCGGCTGCGGCGTCATCGGGAACCGCCTCGCCGCCGCGATAGACGACCACGACCGGTACGAACTGGCCGCCGCCTGCGACCTCGACGCGGACCGCGCGGCGTCGCTCGCGACCGACCACGGCACCGACCGCACCGCGACGACGACCGACCACGCCTCGCTCGTCGAGCGCGACGGCCTCGACGCGGTGTACGTCGGCGTGCCGCCGCTCGCCCACCGCGAGGTGGTGGCCGACGCGCTCGCGGCCGACAAGCACGTCATCTGCGAGAAGCCGATCGCGGCGGACGCGGAGACGGGACGGGAACTCGTCGCGCTCGCGGAGGAGACCGACCGGATCACGGCCGTGAACCTCCCGTTCCGCTACACGCCGGGGTTCGTCCGCCTCCGCGAGGCGGTCGCCGCGGGCGAGATCGGCGCTCCGCGCCGGGTCGAGCTCCGGTTCCGGTTCCCGGAGTGGCCCCGCGAGTGGCAGGACGTGGCGTGGCTGGAGTCGCGCGAGCAGGGCGGCCCGCTCCGCGAGGTCGGGACGCACTTCCTGTTCGGCGTTCAGGAGCTGTTCGGGCCGATCGAGGCCGTTTCGGCGGACGTCGGCTACTCGGGACCGGACGCCTACGAGGCCGACGTGGTCGGGACGTTCCGGGCCGACGGGGTCCGGGGAACGATCGACCTGCTGTGCGACCACGCGGGCGAGGAGGAGAACTCGATCACGGTCGTCGGCGACGAGGCGTCGCTGTCGCTGACGGCGTGGTACCGGCTCGTCCGGAACCGCGGGCGCGACGACGAGGAACCGCTCGTCGACGAGCGCGGCGACACCGTGAGCGCGCTCCTGACCGAGTTCGCGGCCGCCGTCGACGACGACGGCGGCGACCTCGTCTCCTTCGCGGAGGCGACGCGCGTTCAGGCGGTGCTCGACGCGATCCACGCCTCCGAGGGCGACCGCGTTCGTCCCGGGATCGACGCCGGCAGAGAGTGAATCGGCCGCGAACTCGCCGGCCGGGAACGCCCGACAGGAATTATGTGTCTCTCGGACCCATCTCCGCGTATGAGTTACCTCGTTGCGACCGACGGATCGGCGGAGAGCGACGAAGCCGTTCGGTACGCGGCGCGACAGGCGGTCGCGTTCTACGAGACGCTCGAGATCGCCCACGTGTTGACGCCTGACTCGGAGCTGGTCGACGGGACGATCGTCCTCCCGGGCGAGGAGGCCGCCGTCGAGGCCGGAGAGGGCGTCTTGGAGGGGGCTCGCAGCATCGCAGAGGCGGCGGTCGACGAGCCGATCACCGTGGAGACCCAACTGCTCACCGGACGTCCGGCCGACGCGATCGCCGAGTACGCGGCCGAGGAAGGCGTCGATGCCATCTACGTCGGCCACCGGGGGCTCTCAGAGGAGCGCGAGCAGGTCGTCGGCAGCGTCGCGAAGAGCGTCGTCGACAAGGCCGACGTCCCGGTGACGGTGATCCGCTAGGCGATGGCGGACGCCCGGGGAGGGGTCGGCGGACCCCGCGGCGAGGCCGGTCGCGAGCCGCGGCGGCGTCAGAGACGCTGGCAAGGACCTCCGTTATCCGGTCCTCAAAAGTAGTTGGGCACGTAAGATGAAGTGATGTCTGAAGACGTACTCGTCACGGCGGACTGGGTCGAAGAGCGACTCGACACGTTCCAAGACGACGACTCCGATCATCGGCTCGTCGAGATCAACAACCCGACCGTCACCGACGAGTCGGAGTACACGCCCTACGAGGAGGGCCACATCCCCGGCGCGCTGAACTTCGAGTGGGACGCCGTGTTCACCGACGAGACGGAGCGCGACATCGTCTCGAAGGAGGACTTCGCGGCCCGGAACGGCGAGGGCGGCATCGACGCCGACACGACGGTCGTCGTCTACGGCGGCGGGCGCGTCCCGAACTGGTTCGCGCTGTTCGGCTACTGGATCTACAAGTACTACGGTCACGACGACATCCGCGTGATCGACGGCGGGAAGGGGTACTGGGTCGAGAACGACTACCCGCTCTCGACCGAGGAGCCCGAGTTCACGCCCCGCGACTACGAGGCCCGCGGTCCCTTCGAGAGCGTCCGCGCGTACAAGGACGACATCGACAAGGCGATCGAGGAGGGGATTCCGATGGTCGACGTCCGCTCGCCCGAGGAGTTCTCCGGCGAGGTCATCGCGCCCGAGGGGCTCAACGAGACCGCCCAGCGCGGCGGTCACATCCCCGGCGCGAGCAACGTACCCATCGGCACCACGCTGAACGAGGACGGGACGTTCAAGAGCGCCGACGAGCTCCGCGAGCTGTACGGCGACGCCGGCGTCGACGGCGACGAGTCGACGATCACCTACTGCCGCGTCGGCGAGCGCTCGTCGATCGAGTGGTTCCTGCTCCACGAGCTGCTCGGCTACGACGACGTCCGTAACTACGACGGCTCGTGGACCGAGTGGGGGAACCTCGTCGGCGCGCCGATCGAGACGGGCGAGTAAGCGCCGCTCCGCCGCACCGTTCCGACCAGCAACGCAGCCGGTTTACAACTTCTTTCGCATCTCGACGACCCGTCCGGTCACGCCCGTCCCTTCTTGACTAGAGAACTCGTGGTCGCGTTCGGCGACCCGGTCGTACCCGTGCGCCTCGTAGAACGGAACCGCCGGCAGGGACGCCGTCAGGCCCACGGCCTCGAAGCCGTGCTCGCGGGCGCGGCGCTCCAGCTCCTCGTAGAGGCGCGACCCGACGCCCTCGCGGGCGACCGCCGGAAGCACGTAGACGGCGGTCACCTCCGCGTCGGGGTCGGCCTCGTAGCCGTCGGGAGGGTCGGCGGTCAGCGTCCCGAACCCCACGACGACGCCGTCGCGCTCGGCGACGACGCACTCCGCGTCCTCGGCGTCGATCCCGTCGGCGTAGTCCGCGTCGCCGCACCCGGCGGCCCACGCTCGGACCTGCCGCTCGTCGTATCCCTCCGGGCCGAGCCCGACGATCGACGCGTAGTGGACGGTCCGGACGGCCTCGGCGTCCCTCGGCGTCGCGTCGCGTACCTCCATTCCGAGTCGGGAGTCCCGCCGCGCGATCAGTCGTCCAGCGACGCGACCGCGGTCCGCTCCGCGCCGATCCGGCGGTCGAGGAAGTCGTCGAGCAGCTCCAGCGAGCGGATCTTCTGGTCGATGTCGCCGGAGCCGTGGCCCTCCTCGCCGAGCTCCTCGTACTCGTACTCGTCGCCCGCCTCGAAGCCGGCGTCGTCGAGCGCGTCGCGGAGGATCCGCGCCTGCGAGACGGGCACCCGCGGGTCGTTGACGCCGTGGACGATCAGGAGCGGCGCGTCGACGTTCTCGACGTAGTTGACGGGGCTGCGCTCGCGGTAAATGGCCTCGTTCTCGTCCGGCTCGCCGAGGTTCTTCACCATGAGCTCCGTCCGGAAGTGCGGCATGGTGTTTTCGTACATGTCGAACAGGTCGCTCACGCCGACCCACGTGATCCCGGCGGCGTACAGGTCCGGGTACTGGACCATCTGCCAGTTCGCGGAGTAGCCGCCGTAGGAGCCGCCGTACACGACGACGCGGTCCTCGTCCAGCCAGTCGTGCTCGTCGAGGACGTGCTCGGCGCCGGTCGCCACGTCGCCCTGCTCGGCGCCGCCCCAGTCGTCGTACAGCTCCTGGACGAACTCCCGGCCGCGTCCCGTGGAGCCGCGGTAGTTCACCTGGAGGACGGAGTACCCGCGCGAGAGCAGGAACTGGACGCGGTAGCTGAACCGTCGGGCGTCGTGGTGCCGCGGGCCGCCGTGGGGGTTGACGATCAGCGGCGAGGGCCGTCGCCCGGAGTCGAACAGCAGCCCCTCGATCTCGAACGCATCGTAGGGGTCGTGGTCGACCGCCCGCGCCGGCGTCTCGGGGACGCCGTCGGAGACGAACGAGACCGTCTCGGGCTCGACGAAGTCGTCCGGATCGAACGGGCCGTACTCGGCCTCGAACACCGTCTCGGCCGCGTCGGCGTCGAGGTCGTACGCGACCAGCTCCGGCCGCCGGCTCGACGTGGTCCGGTACGCGAGCAGGCGGTCGTCGGCCAGCCGCCCCTCCGTCACGTTGGCGACGCCGGCCGGGAAGTCGAGCTCGCGACCCTCGCCGGTGTCTGCGTCGTAGACGACCGGGACCGTCACGGCGCCGCGCGTCCGGCTCGCGACGAACCGGTCGCCGCCGTCCAGGAAGTGGCTCGGCGACTCCTCGAGCTCGTCGCCGCCGAACCAGGTCACGTCGACGTCGCCCTCCCCGCCGACCCCGCCCGAGAGGTCGACGATCCCGCTCCGACCGAGGTCGGTCGTGTTGTCGACGACGAGCAGGCGGTCGCCGTCGGGGCTCCAGTCGATCGGCGCGGCCTCCGCGCCCACGTCACCGATCTCGAGGTTCCGCGCGTTCGAGCCGTCCGCGTCTGCGACGTAGACGTCGCTGTTCTCGTAGGCGTCCGTCTCGTTGGTCGCGTACGCGATCCGGTCGCCGTCGGGCGACAGCTCGCCGGCGGCGACCGCTCGCTCGTAGTCGGCGAGCTTCGTCGTCTCGCCGCTCGGTACGTCGTGGCGGTAGAGGTTCATCTGCCCGTCGCGGCTGGAGCCGAGCAGGAGCGTCCCGCCGTCCTCGCCCACGTCGTGGAGGCGGGTCTGGCCGTCCATCTCGACGACGGGTTCGCTCTCGCCGTCGAGCGACATCGCCCACACGTCGTGCTGCTCGTTCCCGCCCTCGTCGCGGTGGTAGAAGAGGCGGTCGCCGCTCGGGTCCCACTCGAAGCCCGCCCGCACGGAGCGCGGGACATCGCCGTCGCTCAGTCGGGTCAGCGACCCGTCGGACGGGTCGAGGAGGTGGAGTTCGTTGCGGCCGGTCACGTCGTAGTAGAGCGCGACCGTCTCGCCGTCGGGCGACACTCGGGGACTGGAAAACGTCGGGAGCTCCGCGAGTTCGCGGAGTACGTCGGATTCCTCGGTCTCAGACATCCGATTGTAACGGGCGTCGGAACCGCCTTGAACGTTTCCCGGGGACCCGGCCGAGCACGACTCGACGACCCCGACAGACCCTTGTCCGGACGCGCCGAACCTCACGACGAGATGGGTTCGTCCGACGACGCCCCGCTTCCGACCGCGCCGGAGCCCGCGAGGGTTCGGGCCGCGGTCGAATCGGAGCCGCCGGGCACCGTCGTCTGGCACCGCGCAGACCTGCGAATCTCGGACCATCCGGCGCTCGCGGCGGCCGCGGCGGAGTCGGAGCGGATCCTGCCGCTGTTCGTCTTCGACCCGGCCTTCTACGACGAGCGCGGCGCGGCCTGCGACGCCCGGATCGAGTTCCTCCACGACTGCCTTCGCGACCTCGACCGGCAGTACCGCGACGTCGACGGTGCGGGGCTGACGTACGCCCACGGCGATCCGCTGGACGTCCTCGGGCGGTTCGACGACGCCGGCTGGGACGTCGTCGCGGCCGCGACCCCGACGGGTCGGTACGGGCGACGCCGGGACGAGCGGGCCCGGGAGCGGCTCGGCGTCCGGTTCGTCGAGGGCGACGGCTTGGTCCGGGACGCGGACCGTCCCCGCGACGGCTGGAGCGATCACGTCGAATCGTGGCTCGCGGCCGACCCGTTCGACTGGGACCCCCGGTCGGTCGGGGTCGAAGGCGTCGAGACGGGCGTCGACCCGGACCGCGCGAGCGACGCCTACGGCGTCGATCCGACGAAGACGCGCGTTCCGACCGGCGGGCGGGGACCGGCGCGCGATCGGCTCCGCGCGTTCACGGAGCGGATTGCGGAGTACCCCGGCTCTATCTCCTCACCGGTCGACGCCCGCGACGGGACGAGCGGGCTCTCCCCGTACCTCCGATTCGGCTGTCTCTCCGTCCGCGAGGTCCACCGGCACGTCGACGAGCGCGCGCCGGACGGGCGCGGGAAGTCGATGTTCGTCTCCCGGCTCTTCTGGAACCGTCACTACGCCCAGAAGCTGCTCGACTGGCCCGGGTGGCTCGACCGGGCGGTGAACCCGGTGTACGAGGGGTTCAATCGCGACCGTCACGACCCCGACCTCGTCGCGGCGTGGAAGCGCGGCGAGACGGGGTTCCCCATGGTCGACGCGAGCATGCGCTGCCTGCGCGAGACCGGCTGGCTCAACTTCCGGATGCGGGCGCTGTGCGCCTCCGTCTACTTCCACGTCCTCCAGCAGCCGTGGCGGATCGGCGCCGACCACTTCCACGAACACCTGATCGACGGCGACCCCGCGATCAACTACACCCAGTGGCAGTCGCAGTGCGGGCTGGTCGGCCGCCCCGGGCTGCGATTGTACGATCCACGCAAGCAGGTTCGCGACCAGGATCCGGGCGGTGAGTTCGTCACGCGGTGGGTTCCCGAGCTCGCACCGCTGCCCGCCGCGCACCTCGACGCCCCCGAGAAGACGCCGCTCGCGGTCCAGCGCGAGGTAGGCGTCGAAATCGGTGCGGACTACCCGTACCCCGTCGTCGACTACGAGGCGGCCCGCAGCGAGTTCCGCGAGCGCTACGGGGCCGTCCACGGTGCGGCGGCGGCGCGCCTCGGCGACGAGGCGATCGCCCGCCGCGCGTCGCTGTCGGGCGGGATAGCGGGCGCGCGGTCGATCGCGGCCGACCACGGCGAGCCGACGGGAACGGGAGCGGGCGACGGGCCCGCACAGACCGGTCTCGACGACTTCGGATGACCGAAGCGACCCGCTCGCGTGAGCGGGAGTGCGACCCGCCGCGGTGGAAAGCTTCATACGGTTGTGGTTAGTATTGTATGTTATGGACCAAAACGTCGGTGCGACGGACAAGCGCGTCAGGACCGCGGTCGGCGCCGTCGCCGGCCTCGCCTCGATAGCGACCCTCGCGAACGCCGCGCCGCTCCCGGCCCTCGCGGCACCGGTCTTGGGCGTCGTCGCGCTCGCGATGCTCGCGACCGCCGCGACCGGTACCTGCGGCCTGTACGCTCTGTTCGGCGTCGACACCTGTCCCGCGGACGCCGGTGGGTCGCGCTGAAAATCGCTCCGGAAGCGTCGAATTATAGCGTCAAGACGGGTTTAAACCATATTTTCGCTTCGGACCGACGGTGCCCTCAAGTGGCCCGAGTGCGTACCGATCACATGTTCGACTGCGACCCGAATCGACGGGGTATCGGGACGGACGGCGGCGCCGGCTCGCCCGGGGTGAGCGCCGCGTGAGCGACGACCCGACCGTCCTCGTGATCGGCGGCGGCGCGACGGGCACCGGGATCGCTCGGGACCTCGCCGCCCGCGGGGTCGACGCGACGCTCGTCGACCGCGGCGGGCTCGGGAGCGGGACCTCCGGCCGCTCCCACGGCCTCCTCCACAGCGGGGCCCGGTACGCGGAGGCCGACGCCGAGGGCGCCCGCGAGTGTATCGCGGAGAACCGGACGCTCAGGTCGATCGCCGGGGCCTGCGTGCGCGACACCGGCGGACTCTTCGTCCGCCTCGCCGGCGACGACCCGGAGTACCTCGAGGAGAAGGTCGCCGCCTGCGAGGCGATCGGCATCGAGACGGAGCGGCTCGACGCAGACGCCGCCCGGGAGGCGGTGCCGGGGCTCGCGGACGACGTGGCGGCGGCGTTTCGGGTCCCGGACGGCGTCATCTACCCCTCGCGGCTGGTCGCCGCAAACGCCGCTGACGCCGAGCGCCGCGGGGCGACCGTCCGCCCGCACGCGCCCGTCGAGGACGTGACCGTCCGCGACGGCGCGGTCGAGTCGGTCCGGGTGGGCGGCGACGTCGACGGGACGCTCTCGCCCGAGGTCGTCGTCAACGCCACCGGCGCGTGGGCGGACTCGATCGCCGAGATGGCGGGCGTCGAAGTCGGGATGGCGCCGAGCCGGGGCGTGATGGTCTCGGTGGAGTACGACGGGCTCGGCCCGGTGTTGAACCGGTGTCGCGACCCGGACGACGGCGACATCGTCGTCCCCCACGACGGCGAGGTCGTGCTCGGCACGACGAGCGTCCCCGTCTCGGACCCGGACGACTACGAGACCGCCGACTGGGAAGTCGAGCGCTCCGTCGAGGAGTGCGCCGCGATGCTCCCCGCGGTCGCCGACGCGCCGACCGTCCGGACCTGGTGGGGCGTCCGCCCCCTCTACGCGCCGGACGAGGCCGGAGAGGAGCGCCGCGGGATCTCCCGCGGGTTCACGCTGCTCGACCACGAGCGCGACGGCGCCGCCGGCCTCTACAGCGTCGTGGGCGGGAAGCTGACTACCTACCGCCAGATGGCCGAGACGACCGTCGACCGCGTCTGCGACCGGCTGGGGGTCGACGCCGCCTGCGAGACCGCGGCCGAACCGCTCGCACACGCCGACGAGCCCGATCGGCTGGACGAACTCGTCGTCGAGTACGGCGGGGCGAACCCCACGGACGCCGACGTGGTCGGCGCGCGAGCGGGCGACTGACCCGGCCGGTCGGCGACTCCGCGGCGGGGAGCCCGCGCCGGCACGCACACTCAAGTCCCTTCCGGGCGACGGCGTCGTATGGACACCGCGAACTTCCTCTTCGTCTCGGCCGACGCGGCGCTCATCACGGACCTGGCGTGGCAGGTCCGCCGCGAGGGCCACGACGTGAAGTACTACATCGAGGCCGAAAGCGACCAAGAGATCGGCGACGGGTTCGTCCCGAAGACGGACGACTGGCGCGCCGAGGTCGACTGGGCCGACGTGATAATCTTCGACGACATCTGGGTCACGGGACCCGACCAGCGGGAGGGTCCCGGAACGAACGAGCGGGGTGACACCCCGCGAGTCGGATCGGATGTCGGCACCGGTGAACTCGCACGGGAGCTCCGCGAGGACGGGCACGCGGTCGTCGGCGGGACGCCGAACACCGACCGGCTCGAGGAGGACCGCGGCTACGCGATGGAGGTCCTCGAAGCGCACGGCGTCAACACGGTCGAACACCACGTCTTCCACGAGTTCGACGCCGGCATCCGGCACGTCCGGGAGAACCCCGCGCCGTACGTGATCAAGCCGCTCGGGGAGGTCCAGAACGTCAAGCGCCTGCTGTACGTCGGCAACGAGGACGACGGCAGCGACGTGGTCGACGTGCTTCGGGCGTACGAGAAGGCGTGGGGCCACCGGATGAAGGGCTTCCAGCTCCAGCGGAAAGTCGAGGGCGTCGAGGTCGCGGTCTGCGGCTTCTTCGACGGGAACGAGTTCGTCGATCGGGTGAACTTCAACTTCGAGCACAAGAAGCTGTTCCCGGGGAACATCGGCCCGTCGACCGGAGAGATGGGGACCTCGATGTTCTGGGCGGGAAAGAACAGGCTGTTCCAGGAGACGTTCGGCAAGATCGAGGGGTGGCTCGCCGACGAGGGGTACGTCGGGAGCATCGACATCAACTGTATCGTCAACGAGACCGGCATCTACCCGCTGGAGTTCACGCCGCGGTTCGGCTACCCGACCATCGCCCTCCAGGAGGAGTCGATCGAGTCGTCGACGGCCGAGTTCTTCTACGACCTCGCGCATGGGGACAAGCCCGAGCCGGACCTCCACGGCGGCTACCAGATCGCCGTGCGGGTCGTCCTGCCGCCGTTCCCGTTCGACGACGAGAAGACGTACGACGAGAACTCGCGGAACGCGGCGGTCGTCTTCCAGACCGACGACCGCGAGGGAATCCACCTGGAGGACACGAAGCAGGTCGACGGGCAGTGGCGCGTCGCCGGCGAGAGCGGGATGCCGATCGTCGTCACCGGGAAGGGGGAGACGATGGGCGCGGCGCGCGAGCAGGCGTACGACCGGATCGACGACGTGGTCATGCCGAACCTGTACTACCGCGACGACATCGGCGAGCGCTGGGTCGACGGCGACGGCGACCGCCTCCAGGCGTGGGGGTACCTCGGACCGTGACCGCCGGCCCGAGCGACGACTCCCGACCCGCGTCGCCGGCCCGTCGGTGACGGACCTCGCCCTCCACGACTTTTTAATGACCCGGCCCCACTACTCGTGGTATGCCGAAGTACTCGACGGGCGGCGGCGGCGGCGGCGACGACGGCGACGCGTGCGAGCTCTGTGGCCGCGAGACCACGGACCTCCGGAAGGCGACGGTCGCCGGCGCGAAGCTGCTCGTGTGTTCGAACTGCCGCCCCCACGACGACGCCGGCAACGCGCCGAGCGGCGGCGGCGGGTCGCGCGGCGGGAGTTCCGGTGGCAGCCCCGGCGGTGCCGGCGGCTCCGGCTCGGAGGCGACCGAGAGCCGGAACAAGGAGCTCGCCCGCAAGCAGGCGAAGATGTACGACTCCGCGACGGGGGACTCGAAGCGCTGGGAGGAGGAGGGAACGAGCTACGAGGCCGACCGGCTCCCGTACCTCGTCTCCGGCTACGGCGACGTCGTCACCGAGGCGCGACGGGACGCCGGGCTGACTATCGAGGAGGTCGCCGCCGAGCTGGAGGTCGACGAGGACGACCTGCTCGCGGTCGAGGACGGGCGCGCCGCGACCGCCAACGTGGGCGGGTCGGTCGTGCGAGCGCTCGAAGAGCGGTTCGGGATCGACGTCGTCGACGAGTGACCCGCGCCGTCTCCCCCGTCGCCGCGTCCAGTCCGCGGACCGAGCGGGACCTCCGGTGCCGGCGATGAAGGCGATCAAGGACAGCGTCCACGGCCACGTCCGGCTCGGCGACGTCGCCGCCGAGCTGGTCGACACGCCGGCGTTCCAGCGGCTGCGACACATCAAGCAGCTGTCGACGGTCCGGCTCGTCTACCCCTCCGCGAACCACACGCGGTTCGAGCACAGCCTCGGCGTCTACCACCTCGCGGGCCGCGCGGTCGAGGGCCTCGGCGTCGACGACGACACCGCGGCGCACGTGCGCGCCGCGGCGATGCTCCACGACGTCGGCCACGGCCCGTACGGCCACCAGACCGAGGGGATCATCCGGCGCGCGACCGGGCGCGACCACGACGACGTGGGGTGGCTCCTCACCGACGCGGACCGCGAGGCCTGTCAGGTCCTCGAACGCAACGGCCTCGACCCCGAGCGCGTCGCCGGCCTCATCGACGGCGAGGGCGCGTTCGGCCCCCTCGTCTCGGGCGAGCTCGACGTCGACCGCATGGACTACCTCGTGCGCGACGCCCACCACACCGGCGTCCCGTACGGCACGGTCGACACCGGCCGGCTCGTCACCGAACTCCGACTGGTCGGCGGCGACGAGACGGGAGCCCCCGCCGACCTCGTCTTAGACGAGGGGAACGTCGCCACCGCGGAGAGCCTGCTCGTCGCGCGGTCGCTGATGAACGCCGTCGTCTACCGTCACCACGTCTCCCGGGTCGCGGGCGCGATGCTGGAGCGTGCCTGCGAGCGGTACCTCGACCGCACGGAGACCGACGTGGCGACGTTCCGCCGGATGGCGGACCACGACCTCCTCGTCGAGCTCCGGGACCGCGTCCCGGCGCTCGGCGAGCGCATCGAGCGGCGCGACCTCTACAAGCGCGCCGTCTGGGCCGGGATCGACGAGGTGCCGGCCGGCACGGTCGACGCCGGACGCGCGGAGGAGCGCGCGGCCGAACGCGAGATCGCGGACGCGGCGGGGATCGACCGCGACGCGGTCCTCGTGGACATCCCCTCGCGTCCGGCGCTCAAGGAGTCCGGCTCCGCCGTCGTCGTCGACGGCGTCCCCCAGCGCCTGGAGGACGCCTCGGAACTCGTGACGGGGCTCCGGGCCGCGGAGCGCCGCCGCTGGACGCTCGGCGTCTACTGTCCCGCCGAACGCGTCGACGCCGTCGCGGGCGCGGCGCGGGAGGTCTTGGGGCTGCGCGCGACGGGGCGACTCTCTGTCTGAGCACCGCGGTCGGTTTTTCACCAACCGTCGCACGTTGCGGTCGGCTTTTCACCGAGCGTCGCGCGTCGCCGCCTTACTCTCCGTCCGGCCCCGGAACCGCCAACACCGGGCGGTCCGCGTTCAACACGACCGTCTGCGTGGTGCTGCCGAAGACGGCCTTCCCCGCCGGGCTCCGCTTGCGACCCGAGACGCAGATGAGGTCGGCGTCGACCTCGTCCGCGGCCGCGATCAGCTCCTCGCCCGGATCGCCGCTGGCCTCGTAGTGAACGCAGTTCACGCCGGCCTCCTCCAGAATCTCGCGGGCGCGTCGGACGGTCCCGAGCTGGTGGACCGACGCCCCCTCCGGATTGTCCTGGAAGACGTGACAGAGGTGCGCAGTCACCTCGTTCGGCGCGTCCGGGAGGTCGGCGACGACCTCGGCCTGTGCGACCGCCCGCTTCTCGTCGTCGAGCCCGATACCGAGTAACACGTCGTACATACCCGGCGCTTCGGCGAGCCGGAACATAAATCACCCCGCGAATTCACGGTCGGCGGAACCGGGTCGCGGCGGAGTCGACCTGCCGCGGTCGACACTCCCAGCCTTTTATCGGTTGCCGCCGAAGGCGACGTATGATCACGGTCAAGGACACCGTCCACGACCACATCGAGATCGACGGTGTCGCCGCGGACCTCGTCGACACCCCCGCCGTCCAGCGGCTCCGCCACGTCAAACAGCTCGGCACGGTCCAGCTCGTCTACCCCTCCGCGAACCACACGCGGTTCGAGCACAGCCTCGGCGTCTACCACCTCGCGAGCCGCGCGCTCGATCACCTCGGAATCGAGGGGAAACGCGCCGACCGTATCGAGGCCGCGGCGATGCTCCACGACGTCGGTCACGGCCCGTTCAGCCACAACCTCGAGTCGCTCACCCACCGGCGAACCGGGAAGTACCACGACGACGTCGACGAGTTACTCGCGACCGGCGCGGTCGGGGAGGTGCTTCGCGATCACGACCTCGATCCGGACCGGATCGCCGGGGTAGTCGCCGGCGAGGGCCCCTACGCCGGGCTCGTCTCGGGCGAGCTCGACGTCGACCGCATGGACTACCTCGTGCGCGACGCCTACCACACCGGCGTCCCGTACGGCACCATCGACACCGAGCGGTTCGTCCGCGAGCTGACGTTCGTCGAGCGCGACGCGGTCGCGGACGGCGACGGGGTCGGTGCGGACCGCGACGCTGCCGACGACGACTGGACCGGCCGCCACGGCCCGGAGCTCGTCTTGGACGAGGGGAACGTCCAGACCGCCGAGAGCCTGCTGCTCGCGCGCGCGCTAATGAACCCGGTCGTCTACACCCACCACGTCGCGCGCATCTCGAAGGCGATGCTGCGTCGGGCCGCGAGCGAGCTGCTCGACGCGACCGCGACGACGGCCGCCGACCTCCGCCGGATGGACGACCACGACTTCCTGGCCGCGATCCGCGACTGCCGGGCGACCGCCGAGCTCTCCCGCCGCTACGACCAGCGCGACCTCTACAAGCTGGCGGTGTGGGCCGAGTACGACGACGTCCCCGAGCGCGTCCACGAGGCGGACCACGCGGCCGAGACGGCGCTCGAACGCGAGATAGCGGCGGAGGCGGGCGTCGCCCGCGACCACGTGATCCTCGACGTGCCGGCCGAACCGACGATGCGCGAGTCGACGGCACGCGTCACCGTCAACGGCGAGATACGGCGCCTGGAGCGACAGTCCCCGCTCGTCTCGGCGCTCCGGACCGCCCAGCGAGACCAGTGGCGCCTCGGCGTGTACGCCCCGGCGCCCGCGACCGAGCGAGTCGGGCGCGCCGCCGCCGACGTGCTCGGACTCGACCCCGACGGGCTCGTCAGCGAGGCCCGGAAGGCGATGCCGACGACGCTCGACGAGTTCGAGTAGCGAACTCCGCGGCGCTCCACCGGCCCCTTCCCGTGACGTTTTAACCCCGCGCTGGCGAGCCATCGGCATGCATCTCGAGGGGACGGTTCTGGTCGGTCCCGACTTCGAGCCGGTCGAGGGCCGGGTCGTCGTCGCGGACGGCGAGATCGTCCGGATCGAAGAGACGGGGGTCGAGAGCGACGCGGTGATCCTCCCGGCGTTCGTCAACGCGCACACCCACATCGGCGACTCGATCGCCAAGGAGGCGGGCGAGGGGCTCTCGCTCGACGAGCTCGTCGCGCCGCCGGACGGGCTGAAACACCGCCTCCTCCGGGACGCGGACCGCGAGGAGAAGGTGGCCGCGATGGCGCGCACGCTGCGGTTCATGGAGGCGACGGGGACGGGCACTTTCCTGGAGTTCCGCGAGGGCGGCGTCGAGGGCGTCGCCGCGCTCCGCGACGCGCTCGCGGGCGAGGGGGTCGCGTTCGGCGAACGCGCGATCGAGTCGGTCGTCTTCGGCCGCGACGACCCCGACGTGCTCTCGGTCGCCGACGGGTACGGCGCCTCCGGCGCGCGCGACGCCGACTTCGGCGCGGTCCGGGCGGCGGCGCGCGACGCCGACAAGCCCTTCGGGATCCACGCGGGCGAGCGCGACGCCGCCGACATCAATCCCGCGATGGACTTAGAGCCGGACTTCCTCGTCCACATGGTCCACGCGGAGGGGATCCACCTCGAACGGCTCGAAGACCGCGGCACGCCCGTCGTCGTCTGCCCGCGTTCGAACCTCGTGACGAACGTCGGCGTGCCTCCGGTCCGCCGGCTGACCGAGCGGACGACCGTCGCGCTCGGCACCGACAACGTGATGACCGACTCGCCGTCGATGTTCCGCGAGATGGAGTTCGCGGCGAAGCTCTCCGACCTCCCGGCCCGAGAGATCCTGCGGATGGCGACGGTCAACGGGGCCGAAATCGCCGGGCTGAACCGCGGCGTGGTGCGGAAGGGGGCCGACGCCGACCTGCTCGTCCTCGACGGCGACTCCGACAACCTCGCCGGCGCGCGCGACCTCGTCCGCGCGGTCGTCAGGCGCGCCGGCCACGCCGACGTCTCGCGGGTCGTGATCGGCGGCGAGCCCGTCGTCCCCCGCGACGGCTGACGCCCGGCCGGTCCGGCGTCTCCGGGCGGGGGCTCCCCCGCCGACGGAGTGAAACGGCTCCCGCCCGTGTCCCTCCCTATGACGACGCTCTCGCTGCTCGCCGGCCTCGCGTTGGGGCCGGTCGTCGGACTCGTCGCGACGCTCGCGATGGACGTGGTGATGGCCCGGCTCCCGGAGGGAACGACCGCGCCGAAGGTGGCCGCCGGCGTGCTCACCGAGACGCCCGTCGACGACGCGCCCGAGCGGCTGGCGACGTGGGTCCACTACGTCGCCGGCGGCGGCTCGGGGCTGCTGTTCGTCGGCCTCGTCGCAGCGACCGGGCGGGTCCTCGGGGCCGGGACCGCCGTCACGGTCGCCGTCGCCGGCGTCGCGCTGTTCGCGCTGATGGTCGGCTTCTTCGCGCTCGTCCCGCTGCCGCGCGCGTCCGGACTCCCGCGCCAGCGGCTCGGCCCGATACGGCGCGACTGGGCCGCGTCCGCGGCGGCGTACGTCGTCGTCGCCGCGGTCGTCGTCGCGGTCGCGACCGGGATCTGACGCGGCGCCGGCGGGCTCGACATCGCGCCCGTCGTGCCCCGGGAGAGAAACGGTTTAGTCGCTGGCTCCGGCCCGATACGGTATGCACGCCATCACTCGATCCGGGTGGATCGAGGTCATTTCCGGGTCGATGTTCTCGGGCAAGACGGAGGAGCTCCTCCGCCGGCTCCGGCGCTCGGAGATCGCCGGCCAGTCGGTCGCCGTCTACACGCCCGCGATCGACGACCGCTACGGCGAGGCGACCATCGGGAGCCACGCCGGGCGGCAGTGGGAGGCGACCGTCGTCGACAACGAGGGCGACGGCCCCCTCGAGATCCTCGACGACGACCCGGCCGAGGTCGTCGCCATCGACGAGGCGAACTTCTTCTCGGACGCCCTCATCGAGGTCTGTAACGCCCTCGCGGACCGCGGCAGCCGCGTGATCGTCTCGGGCACCGACCAGACGTTCCGCGGCGATCCGTTCGAGCCGCTCCCGCAGCTCATGGCGACCGCCGAGTACGTCGACAAGCTCCAGGCCATCTGTTCGGTCTGCGGCGAGCCCGCCTCGCGGAACCAGCGGCTCATCGAGGGCGAGCCGGCTCACGTCGACGACCCGACGATCCTCGTCGGCGCCGAGGAGTCCTACGAGGCTCGCTGTCGCGACTGCCACGTCCTCCTGACCGGCGACCGCCCCGAGGGGGAGCGACCCTTCGAGAGCGCCGAGGCCGACTCCGCGAACGACTGAGCCGACCCCCGGGGGCGGCCGACCCGTCGGGAGTCGGCGGCGCCGTCGCGGGCCCCCGGCTCAGTCGGTCGAACGCGCCCGCCGGTAGGCCCACAGGTGACCCTCTCCGTCCGGCAGGTCGATCGGTCGGTACGTCAGGATAAGCGTTCCTCCGTTCGCGAGCGCGATCCGCTCGCCGTCGACCGGGCGTCGCCCCTCGATTACCGCTTCGATCCGCTCGACGAACGCCTCGGGGTCAGCGAACGACGCGCTCAGTTCGGCGGCGAGCGCCTCGCAGTCGCGGCCGGCGGCGGTCTCCGGGTCCCCCTCGACGTCGAACAGCTCGTACAGCCGCTCGTTCACCTGGAGGACCCGTCGGTCCGCGTCCTCGACGAGCATCCCCACCGGCAGCGCGTCGAGCGCGGTGGACAACACGGCGTTCGTCCGCTCGATCTCGCGTTTGCGCGCCGTCGCCTCAGTGACGTCTTCGAACTGCGAGAACACGCCGATCACCGCCCCGTCGGCGTCGGTCACGACCTGGTTGTGCCACGCGCAGCGGATCCGCTCGCCGTCGCTCCGGACGTTCTCGTTGACGCTCTGGAACCCGCCCCTGTTCGAGAGCAGGTCGCGTTCGAGCGCAGCGACGTGACGGCGCTCCGGCTCGGGGACGAACGGGAGCCACGTCCCGCCGAGCAGCTCCGACTCGGCGTACCCGAGGATCTCCTCGGCGGCCGGGTTCACCCGGACGATCCGGAACGCGTCGTCGTACTCGATCGTCCCCAGCGGCGACTGGTCGATGAACCGCGAGAGCCGCTCCTCGCTCTCGGCCAGCGCGACCCGCGACCGGTGCCGATCGACGGCGTTTCGCACTCGGTTCGCCAGCACCTCGTACTGGTCGTTACGGCCGCGCTTCTGGATGTAATCCGTCGCGCCCGCCGAGATGGCCTCGCTCGCGATCTCTTCGCTCCCCTTTCCGGTGAACAGCACGAAGGGGACCTCGATCCCCCGGTCGCGGACCCGCTGGAGGAGCGTCAGCCCGTCGGTCTCGCGCATCTCGTAGTCCGAGACGACGCAGTCGATCGGCCCCGTCTCCAGCGCGTCGAGCGCGGCGTCGACGTCCGTCTCGGACGTCACCTCGAACGCCTCGTCGATCCGTTCGAGGTAGGTCGCGGTCAGATCGAGGTAGGCGGGGTCGTCGTCGACGTGGAGGACGCGAACCGTCGACGCGCCCTCCGACCTGTGGTCCGCGGGAGGCCCCGACATGCGAACTCGTACCGGGACCCGTCGGATATACGTTCGGATCAGTCGGCTCGGCGGCGCGGGCGGGCTATCGGCTCACTCCGCGGCCGACGCGGCGTCGTCGTCCGCGGTCGCGAGCCGGAACAGGCCCACGAGCGCGCCGGCCGCCACCAGCGCTCCCTCGGCCTTCGCGGCCGCGTACGTCCACTCGCGCGGCTCCGCCTCGCCGGCGTTCCGGTAGAGCGCGCGCGTCCAGAGCGCGACGGCGCGCCGCGGCGCGACGGCTTCGAGCAGTCCCCCGATTCCGGCCACCAACAGCAGGAGCGCCTTCATACGCCTCCTTCGCCGGCGACCCTCAAAAGGGAACGGGGGATCGTCGCGTCCGACCGAATTCGGGTCCGCTCAGGCGCCGGTCACCCGTTCGGCGGCGTCGAGGTAGCGCCGACAGGTCGCGGCCGCCCACTCGCGGACCGACGGGTCGTCCGTCCACAGGAGGGCGGCCACCCCGTCTCCGTCCGTCAGCCCGACGACCGCGCGGTCGTCGACGAGGGCTACCGTCACCGGCGACTCCCCCTCGTGACGGTACGCGTCGACGCCGCGGTCGACGAGCGCACGCCGGACGATCGACCCCGCCGCCCCGGAGAGGCGGTCGGCCGCGGACCCGGTGAACACGACGCGGACCGCCCGCAGCGCGCTCGCCCGGAACTCCTGGTCGCTCTCCCCGTCCGTCTCGTCGCCTCCGGCCGCCGGCGACGCGTTCAGCCGTCGGGCGAGGTCGGCGTCGAACCGCGGGACGACGGCGACGACGCTGTCGGCCTTGCCGACGAGTTCGGCCAGTCGTCCGGCCGGAGTCGCGGCGGCGTCCCCGGCCGCGTCGACGGCCTCCGACCCGCTCCCGCGCTCGACGACCTCGATTCGACCGGCGAGGTCCGCGGGGTCGGCGTCGACCGCGCGCGACACGAACGACCGGAGGACCGCCGCGGGCGACCCGGAGTCGTCGTCGCTCACGCGTCCCGCCCGTCCGCGTCGGTCGAGTCGTGTCCCTCACTCGGCCACCGGTCCGGCGCCTCCGGGCGCGTCGGGTACGACTGCCGGCCGCCCGTCGCCTTCCGTGCGAGCAGTCGAGCCGTCGCGCGGCGGCGGTCGCCCGGGCGCTCCGTGGTCGTCTCGTCGTAGTAACGCACGCTCAGCCCGAGCCCGGCGCGGAGCAGCTCGTTCGCCGCGAAGCGGTAGCGGTCGTCGCTCGGCCCCGACGGGGACGGCTCCGCCGACCGGAGGTGGCCCTCAACGAAGAGGTACCCGCCGGGCGCGAGCGACTCGACGAGGTCCGCGAACCGATCGAGCGTGTGGAAGTAGCTCATCGCGATCACGTCGTACGTCTCGGTCGGGAACTCGTACGTCGACACGTCGGCCCGAATCGTCTCGATCCGGCCGCCGATCCCGCGCTCCGCGGCGCGCTCGCGGACGATACCGAGTCCCTCCGCCGAGGCGTCGAGCGCGTCGACGTCGCGGCCGCGGTCCGCGAGGAACACCGCGTTGCGTCCGGTCCCGGCGGCCACGTCGAGCGCGCGGCCCTCGGGAAAAGACGGCTCGTACGCGCGGAGCACGGGGGACGGCTCGGGGGCGCGCGGGTACTCGCCCGACGCGAAGCGCTCGTCCCAGTCGGTGTCGGTCACGGTCGCCCTTCGGCGCGCCAGGGCGTAAACCTCAGGGGCGCCTCGCTCGGAACGGGGGTATGGAGGACGCGACGGATCCCGCCGAACGCCTGAACGCGATCCTCGGCGACCGCGACGAGACGCTGGCGACCGCGGAGTCGCTCACGGGCGGACTGGTCGGGTCGCGGGTGACCGACGTGCCGGGCGCGAGCGACTACTTCGACCGCGGATTCGTGACCTACTCGTACGACGCCAAGCGCGAACTACTCGGGGTCTCCCGCGAGTCGCTCGACGCGAGCGGCGCCGTGAGCGACCCGGTCGTCAGCGAGATGGCGGCCGGCGCGCGCGACCGAGCGAACGCGGACTGGGCGGTCGCGACGACCGGTATCGCGGGGCCGACGGGCGGGACCGACGAGAAGCCGGTCGGACTCGTCTACGTCGGCGTCGCGTACGCCGCCCCGTGGGGCACCGAGGCGTCGTTCGTTCGCACCGAGCGGGCGGTCCTCGACGGCGACCGCGACGCGGTGAAGCGATCCGCGGCCGAGCGCGCGCTCGACGCGCTCGTCCGGGCGATCGAAGACGTCGACGGCTGAGACGCGACCCTCGACCGACACGCGTCCGCGAGGCGTCCGACACCGACATCAGCAGGCAGTCACGCGGCGGGGAGTCACGCGGGGCGCCGCGCTCGTCGTCACTCGATGTAGGCGTTACCGACGACCGCGACGAGCAGCGCGGCGATCACGATCCAGGTAAGCGGTTCGACGGCGAGGAGGCGGAGCGGCCGTGTGACCGACCCATCGAAGCCGAAGAGCGCGCCGGCGGCGAACGCGATCGCCGCCACGAGTGCGCCGACGATTCCGGCCACGCCGAGCAGCGCGCGGTCCGACGGGTCCATACCCGACGTGCGCGTCGCGGGTACTTAAGAAATTTCCGCGGAAGGAGTCGTGGAGCGGGGCGACCACGCCGTTCGAAGCCAGGGCAGGGATTTGAACCCCGGAAGTCTCGATTACAAGTCGAGTGCATGACCCACCCATGCTCCCCTGGCGCGTGCGGCCGTACTCGGTCCTCCTATGAGTGCGTGTCGCTTTCCGCGAACCCGGCCGGCGTCAGTCGCTTTCGACCGCGGATTCGGCGTCCTCGTCGCGGCCGTCGCCGCCCTCGGCGTCGTCGCTCTCGTCGCCCGAGTCGTCGGCGTCACCGCCCTCGTCTCCCAGCGACTTCGCCAGTTCGACGCGGTGGGGGTCGTAGCCGCGGTCCGCGTAGAACGCTCGGGCGCGGTCGTTGTCGGCGAGCGCCTCCAGCGCCACTCGCTCGGCGCCCATCTCGTCGAGCGCGCGCTCGGCCGCGTCGAGCAGCGCCGCGCCGACCCCCTCGCCGCGTCGCTCCGGCACCACGAAGAGGTTGCTGACGGTGCCGCGGACGGCGTCGCGCTCGTAGTCCCCGCGTTCGAGCGAGAAGCCGACGAAGCCGACGACGGCGGACCCGTCCGGTTTCGAGTCCCGAGCGACGAGCAGGTCGCCCGTGACGACCGACCCCGCGACCCACTCGCGGACCGTCGCGCGGTTCGCCTCGGCGCGGAGCGTGGCGCCGTACTCGCGCTGGCTCGCCGCGAGCGCCACCCACATGTCGGTGACGGCGTCGACGTCGTCGGCGGTCGCCGGTTCGATTCGGGCGTCCGTCTCGGCCATACGTTCGGCTTCGGCTCGCGGCGTGTTGAGGCTGCCGCCCGGGGAATCGACCGCGCCGTCGGCGCGTCGAGCGTCGGGTCAGCGACTCAGATCTCGCGACAGTTCGGACAGACGGCCTGCCCGTTCGCGGTGACGAGGTCGGGGACGAGCGCGCCGCAGTTCTCGCAGACGCCCTGCGTGGAGGCCCCGATCGACGCTCCCGCGACCGCCTCGGAGCCGTCGGTGTCGGGGGCCCCGCCGCGCGACGCGGTCCCGTCGCGGCCCGCTACCGCCTCCGGCTCTATCGACGCTCCGGCGCCACGCTCCGCGTCGGAGTCCGCGACGGTCGCCGAGGGCACCGTTCCGTCCGGCCGGGGGTCGCCGGTCGCGGTCTCCTCGCCGAAGCCGTCGGTCCCGGTCCCCGTTCGCGGAGCGCCGGCGGCGAGCACGTCGCCGTCCGTGACGACGCCGACCGCCTCTCCCTCGTCGACGGCGACCACTCGGTCGGCGCCCTCCGCGACGAGGCGCTCCTCGACCGACGCCAGCGAGTCGTCCGGCGACACCGCCGGCAGCGGCGGGCCCATCGCGTCGGCAACGGTGCGGTCGGCGGGGTCCGCGGCCCCGTCCGCTCCGCCGCCGACGGCGGTCGCGTCCAGCAGCGCGTCGAGCGCGTCGCGGGCCTCCAGCCGTCCGACCGGTTCGCCGCCGCGCACGACGACCAGGCAGTTCGTCTCCTCGTCGACCAGCAGCGCGGCCGCTTCCGGGAGCGAGTCCGACTCGCTGACGCCGAGGAACTCGCGGTGCATCACGTCACGGACCGTGGTGTCTGTTCGCATATGACTCGGATCCGCTCCGACCGGCTAAAAGGTGCCCCCGGTAGCGTTTTATTCGCGCCGGCCGTACGCATGCGATCGGTTCGCACGCTCGGGCGAGAGACGCCCTGTGCTCGGCGGTGGCGAGAACCACGCGCGAGGACAAAAAGGGAGCGTTCAAACCCTCCGACGTTCGAACGTCGGTATGGTCATTCCCTCGTTCGTGATCGGGATCGCGGGGGGGACGGGCGCCGGGAAGACGACGGTCTCTCGACTCGTCACCCGCGACCTCGGCGACAGCGTCACCCGGATCCCGCTCGACAACTACTACGAGGACCTCTCGCACCTCGCGTTCGAGGAGCGCCAGGAGGTCAACTACGACCACCCCTCGGCGTTCGAGTGGGACCTGCTCAGGGAACACCTCGAGGCCCTCTTGGAGGGACAGTCCGTCGAGATGCCGCAGTACGACTTCGAGATCCACAACCGGAAGGACGAGCGCGTCACCGTCGAGCCGACCGACGTGATCGTGTTGGAGGGAATCCTGGCGCTGTACGACGAGGAGATAAACGACATGATGGACCTCCGGCTGTTCGTCGAGACGGACGCCGACGTGCGGATCCTGCGGCGGATTCGGCGCGACGTCATCGAGCGCGGGCGCGACCTGGAGGGCGTCATCGACCAGTACCTCTCGACGGTGAAGCCGATGCACGAGCAGTTCATCGAGCCGTCGAAGAAGCACGCCGACGTGATCATCCCGGAGGGCGCCAACAGCGTCGCCGTGAACCTCCTCGAAGAGAAGCTCCGCGCCGAGGTCGAGGGCGATGCGGTCCGCAGCTGGGAGCGCGGCAGCCTCGAACAGGAGCTCGGCGAGAAGCGCTCGCTCGACGTCGACGGCGACGACTGACCCGGCCGGCCTCGCCCGCGCACGGCTCGCCGCCGGACCCGGGGAGAGACTCCGTGGATACCGGTATCGCGACCCCGTGATCCCCAAACGCTGATAGGAACCGACGCGAATGAGCGGCTATGAGCGAGGGGAGCGGCCGATCCGTCGACCCCAACGAGGCGTTCAGTCTGGTCGCCAGCGAGACGCGCTTCGCCGTCCTGCGAGCGCTGTGGGACCTGACGACCGGGACCGGCGAGCGGTCGGCCTCGTTCGCCGACCTCCGCGAGGCCTCCGGGATCAGCGATTCGGGGCAGTTCAACTACCACCTCGACCAGCTCACCCCGCAGTTCGTCCGCAAGGCCGACGGCGAGTACCAGCTGACGGCCGCGGGTCGGCGGGTCGTGGGCGCGGCGTTCTCGGGGGCGTTGACCGACATGGAGACCGCGGTCGATCCGCGCCCGGTCCGAGACTGCCCCGAGTGCGGCGGACCCATCTCCCTGCGGTACGAGGGCGGGCAGATGCACGTCGAGTGTCGCGACTGCGGACACCACGAGGCCGACATGCACGCGCCGCCGGCGCTGGTCGCGGCGGCCGACTCCGACGAGCTCGAAACCCTGCTGGGAAAGCACCTTCTGACCAAGATTCAGCGGCTGAACCGCGGTTTCTGTCTGTACTGTAGCGGTCCGTTGGAGGCGGAGTTCCACCGCGACGACGACGGGCAGTTACACGAGGACTGGAGCGTCACGTTCTCCTGTGAACTGTGCGGACACGTCGCGTACTCGCTCGTCACCGGCGTCGTGCTCGACCATCCGGCCGTCGTGTCGCTGCTCCACGAAGCGGGGATCGACCTCCGCGAGACGCCGCTCTGGGAGCTCGACCCCCTGATCGAGGCCACGGAACGGGTCGTCGGGGAGGACCCACTCCGGGTCGAGACGACCGTCGAAACGGCCGACGCCGCGCTGACGCTCCGCCTGGACGAGTCTCTGTCCGTCGTCGAGTACGAACGTCGCGAGCGCGACCACGCCGTCGAGTGAGATCACAGGGACCGGTCAGTGCCGCCGGCTCGCCACCCGCTCCTCGGCGGTCTCGGCGCTGACGAGCTCGTAGAGGGTCGCCCGCCCGCCGTCCTCCTTCGGGCGAAGCACGCGGCCGAGCCGCTGGGTGAACTCGCGCTCGCTGCCCGACCCGGAGAGCAGGACCGCGACGTTGGCGTCGGGAACGTCGACGCCCTCGTCGAGGACGTTGGCGGCGACGACGCGGCCGTAGGTGCCGTCGCGGAAGCGTTCGAGGATCTCGCGGCGTTCCTTCGCGCCCGTCTCGGCGGTGATCGCGGGCAGCAGGAAGCGCTCGGAGAGCCGGTAGACGAGGTCGGTGTGGGCCGTGAACACGATCACGCGGTCGTCGCGGTGACGGTCGAGGATCTCCGCGAGCCGGTCGATCTTGCGGTCGGCGTTCATCATGATTTCGCGGGCGTCCTGCTTCGCGAGGAGGGCCTCCCGGGCCGCCGGGTCGTTGCCGGACCGCTTGACCAGTTCCTGGTAGTCGCTCCCGCTCGAAAACGTGATCCCCGCGTCGCGCACGTACTCGACGAACGTGCCCTGCCTGTCTTCGTAGCGCTCGCGCTCCGCGTCGGTCAGGTCCACCTCGATCCGCCGGATGTCGTAGGGCGCGAGGTGGTCGCCCGCGAGGTCGTCGACGTCGAGCGCGTAGACGCGGTCGCCCACCAGCTCCGCGACCGCCTCGTGGGCGCCGTCCGGACGCTCGAAGGTGGCGGTGAGGCCGAGCCGCGCGGGCGCCGCGAGCAGTCGGGCGGCGTCGCGGTAGCCCTCGCCGCCGAGGTGGTGGACCTCGTCGAAGACGACGAACCCGAAGGCGTCGCCCACGCCGTCGGCCTTCAGGTACGCCGAGTCGTACGTCGACACCGTGATCGCCTCCCGGCGCTGCTCGCCGCCGCCGAACCGGCCGATCGGGAGGTCGAACTCGCGCTCCAGTTCGCGCTGCCACTGGTCGAGCAGGTCCACCGTGGGGACGACGACGAGCGTCGGGACGCCCACCTCGACCATCGCGCGGATCGCGATCACGGTCTTGCCGGCGCCGGTCGGGAGCTCGATCACCCCCCGCTCGCCGGCGTCGCGCCACGCGTCGAGCGCCTCGCGCTGGTACTCGCGGAGCTCGTAGTCGGTGGCGAGCGCGTCCGGCAGCCCGGCCGCCTCGGCGGCGCGGTCGCTCGCGTCGAGCACCCGGTCCTCGACGCCGATCCCGGCCACCCGGAGCGCGCGACGGAGTTCGGCGTAGCGGTACGCGGGCGCGCGGCTCGTCCCGGAACGCGGGTCCGTCTCGACGCCCGGGAGCGGCGGGAGCGCGTCGGGCGCGAGGTCGGCGTCCGCGTCGACCCGGATCGTCCCGTCCTCGTAGGTCAACCGGACGTCCATCGCCCGGAATTGCCGACCGACTTACAAAGTCCCACCGCCTTGGTCCGCCATGCGCGCGGCCGAACTCGACCCGGACCTCGCCGCGGCGATCGACGAGATCGAGTCGCTGGGACCGCCCGCGTGGAGCGACCTCTCCGTCGCGGCCGCCCGACGCTTAGAGGACGAGCTGTTCTCCGGTCCGCCCGAGCCGCCCGTGGCTGACGTCCGCGACCTCGCGTTCGACGGGCCCCACGGCGAGGTACCGGTCCGGACCTATCGTCCCGAGGGCATCGTTGAAGACTCGGCGGAGCCTCGCGTCCTCGTCCACTTCCACGGCGGCGGGTGGACGCTCGGCACGCTCGACTCGGTCGACGGGATCTGCCGCGAACTCGCGGTCCGCGCCGACGCGGTCGTGGTCTCAGTCGACTACCGACTCGCCCCCGAACACCCGTTCCCGGTCGCGGTCGACGAGGCGGCCGCGGCGGTCGCGTGGGTCGCGGAAACCGCGGGCGCGCTCGGCGTCGACGCCGACCGGATCGGCGTGTCGGGGACCAGCGCCGGCGGCGCGCTCGCGGTCGCGACCGCGCTCCGTGCCCGGGAGTTCGATTCCCTACCGACCCCCGCCGGCCAGTTGCTCCTCTATCCGATCGCCGGCCGCGACTTCGAGACGGACTCCTACCGGGAGAACGCCGACGGCCCCCTGCTCACTCGGGGGGACATGCGGTGGTTCTACGACCGGTACCTCCGCAGTCCGGTCGACGCCGCGAACCCCTACGCGGTGCCGCTCCGGGCGACCGACCTGGGTGACCTGCCGCCCGCGACGGTCGTCACCGCCGGGTTCGACCCCCTGCGCGACGACGGCGTCGCGCTCGCGGAGCGGTTCGAGGACGAGGGAACCTCGGTCGAACACCGCCACTACCCGGCGATGGCGCACGGGTTCTGTAGCCTCGCGGACCGGGTCGACGCCGCGGAGGCGGCGCTGGAGGCGGTCGCGAGGGACGCGCGGAGCTATCTGTGACTGTCGCGGGGACTCAGGCGTCGACGGTCGTCTTCACGATGCTCACCGGGGCGGGGGACTGCCGGGAGACGCGCTCGGTGACGGAGCCGAGCATCCGGCGGTAGTCGCCGGAGCGCGTCTTCGACCCCATCACCGTGAGGTCGACGTCCGCCTCGTCGACGTACCGGAGGATCTCCTCGTGCGGGACGCCGTACCGCAGGGCGGTGACCGCCTCCACGCCGGCCTCACGGGCGCGTGTCGCCACCGCGTCGAGCGCCTCGCGTCCGGTCTCTTCGAGCGTCTCCTCGGCGCCCTCGGCGCCGTCGACGAACTCGTCGCCGGAGTAGGCGTTCACCACGTCGCTGTCGACGACGTAGAGCACGTGGAGCGTCGCGTCGTAGCGCTCGGCGGCGTCGATCGCGTGGTCGGTCGCGCGGTCGACGCCGACGCTTCCGTCGGTGGGCAGGAGGACATCGTCGTACATACGCGGCGCTTCGTCGGGCGAGCGAATAAATCGGTCGCCGGTTCCCGACCGGCGCGGTCGCCGTTTCCCGAACGGTTAACACGCTGTGTGCCCCCCGAATTCCCATGACAGAGGCCGCGGACCGGATCTTCGTGAACGGGGAGGTACACACGCTCGCGGACCCGGACGACGGCGACGCAGACGACGGCGACGCGGTTCACGAGGCCGTCGCGGTGCGCGACGGCGCAATCGTCCGGACCGGCCGGACGCACGACGTGGAGCTGCTCGCGGGCGTCGACACCGACGTGGTCGACCTCGACGGGCGCGTCCTCCTCCCCGGGTTCGTCGACGCGCACACGCACCTGACCACCGTCGGTCGCTACCTCGTCCACGCGGACCTCTCGGCCGCCGACTCGCCCGAGGCGGCCGTCGACCTGCTCGCGGAGCGCGCGTCGGAAGTGGAACGCGTGGCGAAAGCGACGGGAGAGGAGGGAGACGAGGGGGACGGGACAGACGACTGGGTGCTCGGCTACGGCTACGACGAGTCGACGTGGGCCGACGCTCGCTACCTCACCCGCGCGGACCTCGACCGCGTCTCGACCAAGCGACCGGTCGCGGCGTTCCGCGAGGACATGCACGTCGCCGCGGTCAACGGCGTCGCGCTCGACCGGTTCGCGGACGACCTCGCGGCCGCCCCGGACGGGACGGTGCCGACCGATGACGACGGCGAGCCGACCGGAGTCCTCCTCGAAGCCGCAATCGACCCGATCTACCGGGCGGTCGAACCGGATCCGTCCGAGACGCGCGACATCGTCGAGGCCGCGCTCGAAGGCTGCGCCGCCCGCGGGGTCACCGCCTTCCACGACATGGTCCGAGACTCGCACGCCCCCCGCGTCTACCGCGATCTCGACGCGGCAGGGGAGCTCACCGCCCGCGTCCGGATCAACTACTGGAGCGACCACCTCGACGCGGTCCGGGAGGTCGGCCTCGCGACGAACGCCGGAAGCGAGATGGTCGAGACCGGCGCGATCAAGTCGTACACCGACGGGAGTATCGGCGGCCGGACCGCGCGCCTCTCGGAGCCGTACGCCGACGCGCCCGACGAGACCGGCCAGTGGGTCGTCGACCCCGAGGAGCTGAACGAGACGGTGGCGGACGCGACCGACGCCGGCTTCCAGTTCACCGCCCACGCCATCGGCGACGAGGCGGTCGACGCCGTGGTGGACGCCTACGCGGACGCCTCCCGAACCGACGCGGGCGACGCTCGCCACCGGGTCGAACACGTCGAACTGGCCGACGACGACGCGATCGGGAGACTCGCGGAGACGGGCGTCGTCGCGAGCGTCCAGCCGAACTTCCTGAAGTGGGCGCGGGAGGGCGGTCTCTACGAGGAGCGACTGGGGCCCGAGCGCACCGCGGAGACGAACCGCTACCGCGACATGCTCGACGCCGGCGTCCGACTCGCGTTCGGCTCCGACGGGATGCCGATGGACCCGCTGTTCGGCGTCCACCACGCCGTCAACGCCCCCGCGGCGGCGCAGCGGCTCACCGTCACCGAGGCGCTGCGCGCGTACACGAGCGGCGCCGCCTACGCCGGCTTCGACGAGGACCGGCTCGGCACGATCGAACCGGGAAAGCGGGCCGACCTCGTCGCGCTCGACGCGTCGCCGTGGGAGCACGACGACGCGATCGACGAGGTCGACGTCGCGCTGACGGTCGTCGACGGCGAGGTCGTGTTCGACGGGCGGTGAGTCGGCGGGTTCGGGTGGCCCGACGAGGGTCGACGGCGAAACGCGCAATCGCTGCCAGAAAACAGTAGTTATTAATCGTGTAGTTCCAAGTAGTGCGCATGACAGAGATAGCCATCGAGTACGCCGCGGGGGACCGCCTCCGGTCCGAGGCGGAGACCGCCCGACGGCTCATCGACGCGTATCTCGGCGACCGCCCCGACGTCGACCGCGTCACGTTGTCTCCCTCCGGCGACTCCGTCTTCTGCGTCAGCGTCGAAGGGGACCGCATCTGGTGTACCGACCCCCGCGAGTGGATCGACGCGATGGAGGCGGTGACCGCCGCGCGGCGGCGGCTCTCCGAGGTGTCGTAGCGCTCCGTTCCGCCGCGCGGGGGCTCTCACCCGGAGCCGTCGTCGCGGGCGCTCGCGTGCGAGTACGCGAACTCCCGCAGCAGTTTGCCCGCCACCGCCGCCGCCTGTCCGTCGTCGCGATCGTTCACTTCGACGACGTCGAACCCGTCAGCGCGCGGCGCGACCGCCCGGACCAAGTCGCGGACCTCCCGCGGCTCCAACCCGAACGGCTCCATCGTCCCGGTTCCCGGAGCGTAAGCGGGGTCGAGCGCGTCGACGTCGACCGAGCAGTAGACGGAGTCGTCGGCGTCGAACGACGGGTCGTCGGCGTCGAACGGCGGCCCGCCGTCGAGCGCGTCGAGCCACCCGCGGGCGTCCTCCGGCGCGACGACCTCCACGTCGGCGTCGGCCGCGCGGTCCCACTCCGCCTCGGAGCCGGTCCGGGCGCCGACGATCACCGCGCGGTCGACGCCGAGGTCGTCGAGACACCGACGCGTGACGCAGGCGTGGTTCCACGGACTTCCGTCGTAGCTCTCGCGCAGGTCGAGGTGGGCGTCGCAGACGACGAGGACCTCGGGGTCGACGGCGTCGACGCCCGCGTAGGTGACCGTGTGTTCGCCGCCGACGAGGAGGGGGACCGCGTCGTCGTAGGCGACGCTCCGCAGTTCGGCGGCGAGGTGGTCGAGGTACGCCGGCACGTCGTCCCACGGGCGCACGTCGCCCGCGTCGTGGACGCCCAGCGCGGAGAAGCGACTGTCGGTGCGGCGGTCGTAGTCGTCGCAGTTCTCGGCGAATCGCCGGACTCGGTCCGGTCCGAACCGGGTACCCGGCTGAAAAGTGGTCGTGGCGTCGAGCGGAGCGCCGACGACCACGTAGGAAGCAGCTTCGCGGTCGGTCGTCGCCCCGGGGAACATGCCGGCTACCCGATGATCTTCCGTTGGCCCTCGTAGTCGAGGTACTCGATGTTGTCGTCCGAGGTGAACTCCTCGCCCTCGGGGATACGCATCGTGAACGTGTCGTAGGTGTCTAAGTCCATCACCTGGACCTCGTCGCCGCTCACGTTGACGACCTGTCCCTGCTTGCGCTCGATGATCGGGACCCACACCTTCGCGTCGACCGGCTGCGAGAGCGAGCGCTTCTTGTCGTCGAAGACGCCCTTCCCCTCGACGCGGGCCTTGGCGCTGCCGTGTTTTCCGGGTTTGGCGGTGCTGTAATGGTTGATCTTACAGGGCGCGCTGTCCATCATCACGTAGCTGCCCTCTTGGAGTTCGCGAACCTGCTTCTGCTCTCGCGGCATAGGCGCTACTTCCCGCGGCGCGTGTATAAACGGTTTGGAACGCCGTCGGGACGCGGCTCGAAGCGGCGTTCACGCCCGGTCACGGGGCGGAAGAGCGGGGCGGAGGGGTGAAGTCGACCGTCGGGTGTGACGGTGACGGCCGCGGCGACGTAACGGCCGAGAGAGCCGCGGCGGCCGGACCGGGCCCGAGGAACCGGTCTACGGGTCGAGCTCGTCGACGTACTCCTCCGGCTCGTCGTCGTCGACGTTCCCGTCCGGCGGGACGAGCCCTCCCGTGTACAGGTAGCTGACGAGGAACATGACGATGAAGCCGACGCCGACCGCGGCCGTCGTCCGGACGACGAACGGGAAGTCGACGAAGTAGAGGGCGCGGTCCGCGACCGCGATAGCGACGAACGCCACCAACAGCACCTTCTGCTCGTCGGTCGGGTCGCGGACGAAGCCGACCACGTCGTCTTTGAGGTCACCGAGCAGACCCATCAGGCGTCACCCCCGCTTTCGGTGGTCGCGCGGTCGGCGGCGGCGTCGACGCCGTCGGCCGCCTCGATCACGCGGCTCACCCGGTCGAGACCCTCCTCCAGTTCGTCGGTCGGGAGGCCGAACCCGATCCGGAACCGATTCGGGAACCCGAACAGGCCGCCGGGCGCGAGGACGACGCTCGCCTCCTCGACGACCGTCCGACAGAACGCCTCGGCGTCCGCGAAGCCCTCAGGGACGGTTACGAACGCGTTGACGCCGACGGGGTCGAGCCAGTCGAGGTCGTGGTCGTCGACCCACTCCGCGACCGTTTCGCGGTGGTCAGTCGCCAGCTCGCGGTTCTCCGACAGGATGCGGTCCTCGCGTCGGCCGAGCGCCTGCTTCGCGACGTGTTGGCCGAAGAGGCTCGGCGAGATGGTGGTGTAGTCCTTCCAGCGCCACGCGCGCTCGACGACCGGCTCCGGGCCGGCGATCCAGCCGAAGCGCAGTCCGGCGAGGCCGTACGCCTTCGTGAGACTCGTGGTGGAGATGCCGTGCGCGCCGTAGCTCGCCACCGGCGGCTGCGGGTCCTCGGCGAGCAGGCGGTACACCTCGTCGCAGAGCAGGTAGGCGTCGCGGTCGACGGCGACGTCGTAGACCGCCCGCATCGCGGCCTCGTCGTGGTACCGCCCGGTGGGGTTGTTCGGGTTGTTGACGACGATCACGGCGGTGTCGTCGCGGGCGGCGTCAGCGACTGCCTCGGGGTCCAGTTCCCACTCCGGCGGCTCCAGTTCGACGCGGCTCACGCCGCCGAACGCGTCCGGGACGGCGTGGAGCGCCTGATAGGTGGGGGTGACGACGACCGCGTGGGTGCCGGAGCCGACGCCGGAAGGCGGGGCGGCGGCCCCGTTTCCGTTCCCCGCACCCCCGTCGACCGGGCGCTCGTCGCCGAGCAGCGAGAGGAACGTCAGGAAGTTCGCCTCCTGCGTGCCGCAGGTGAAGAGCACCTCGTCGGCGGCGCGGTCGTAGCGATCGCCGACGGACGCCCGGAACTCGGGGTCGCCGTTCGTCGGGATGACGTAGCCGAGCTTCCCCGGGTCGAGGTCGAACCGGTCCGCGTCGAGCGACCGGATGCCGCTTTCGGCCAGCATGATGTCGGCCTCGTGTTCGTGCTCCGCGAACCAGCGTTCGAGGCCGAACGGGTCGATGCGCATACCGGCTCTCGGGCGGGCGCGAGGTTAGGTGCTGTGGTTGCCGGCGACTCACTGCCGCCGGCGCCGTCGCTCACCGGCGCACGGACCGACGTCCGCGCTCGCACCCCAACGACTATCCTCGGGGATCGAGACGTCGGAGCATGGGTATCAACCGCCAACGGCTGCTGGGCGTGCTGCTCGTCCTCACGGCCACCCTCGCCGCGGTCGTGCTGGCGGAGGTGCTGCGGACGGTCGTGTTCGCGGTCACCGTCGCGTACGTCCTCTATCCGGTTCGCAAGCAGCTCGTGGGTCACGGCCTCTCGCGGCGGATCGCGTGCGCCGCCACCACCGCGGTCGCCTTCCTCGGCGCAACCCTGCTCGTGGCGCCGCTGTTGTACGCGCTGTACCGCCGTCGGTCGCAGCTGATCGCGATCCTCCGACAGATCCCCGACGCCGTCCCGATCAGCGTCGGCGGCTTCCAGACGACCGTCGAGGTCGCCCCGTACGTCGCGGCCGCCGAGACGTTCATCCGGGACGTCGCGCTCGGGGTCGCCGGCGCTGCGCCGGTGCTCGTCTTACAGCTCATCGTGTTCACCTTCCTAGTGTACGGGATCCTGTATCGGCCGGGCGCGGTCGGGACCGCGCTCTTCGGCGTCGTCCCGGCGACGTACCACGACATCCCGACCCGGCTCCACGAGCGCACGCGGCGGACGCTGTACTCGATCTACGTGCTTCAGGCCGCGACCGCGGCGGGGACGTTCGTCCTCGCGCTCGGGGTGTTCTGGACGCTGGGGTACGGGTCGCCGGTCCTGTTGGCCGTCATCGCGGGGATCCTCCAGTTCATCCCCGTCCTCGGCCCGAGCGTCCTCGTCGTCGCGCTCGGGGCCGGAGACGCGCTCGTCGGCGAGACCGGACGCGCGGTCGCCGTGCTGGTGATCGGGATCGTCGTCATCGGCTTCGTCCCGGACGCGGTGATCCGGACCCAGCTCGCCGACTGGACCGGGAAGATCTCTCCGGGGCTGTACTTCGTCGGGTTCGTCGGCGGGATCCTCACGCTCGGCGCGATCGGCGTCATCGTCGGCCCGCTCGTCGTGTCGCTGCTGCTCGAAGTGATCGAGATGCTCTCCGAGACCGACGCCCCGACGGAGTCGGCCGACGGGACCGCGGACGCGGCCGAGTAGCCCGACCGGCACGGCTTTCCCTCGGCCGACCGTCCGTTCGGTATCTGATGCCCCCGACGGATCCCCCCGTTGCGGTCGGCAACGCGCCGACCCTCACGCCCCGACGGCTCGACGGCCTCACCGAGCGCGTGACGCGCTCGCGGCCCGCGGACGACGACGCGAGCGACCGCGGCGACCGCATCGACGTGTTCGCTCCGGCGACCGCCGAGCGGATCGGGAGCGTCCCGGCCTGCGACGCGGGCGACGTCGAGGCCGCGGTCGAGCGCGCCCGGGACGCGCAGGCGGAGTGGGCGGAAACGCCCGCGGCGGAGCGCGCCCGAATCGTCGAGCGGTTCGGCGACCTCGTCGCGGAGCGCCGCGAGGAGCTGCTCGACGTCCTCCAGGTCGAGACCGGGAAGTCCCGGCGCACCGCGGTCGAGGAGGTGTTCGACGTGCCGACCGGCTGCGCGTACGTCGCTGGCGAGGCGCCAGACGCGCTCGCTGCGGAGCGGCGGCGGGGCGTCGCGCCCGGAATCGCGACGGCGACGGTCACCCGCGAGCCGGTCGGGGTCGTCGGCGTGATCTCGCCGTGGAACTACCCCCTCACCCTGTCGATGGCCGACGCGGTCCCGGCGCTGGCCGCGGGCAACGCGGTCGTGCTCAAACCCGACGAGAAGACGCCGTACGGCGCCCTCCTGTGCTCCGAACTACTGGAGGTCGCCGGCCTCCCCGACGGCCTCTTCCAGGTCGTCACCGGCGAGGGCCCTCAGGTCGGCCCCCCGCTGATCGACGCGGTCGACTACGTCGCGTTCACCGGCAGCACGTCGGTCGGGCGGACGATCGCCGAGCGCGCGGGGCGGAACCTGATCGGCTGCTCGCTGGAGCTCGGCGGCAACAACCCGCTCGTCGTCCTCGGGGACGCCGACGTCGACGAGGCCGCCCGCGGCGCGGTCCAGGCCTGTTTCTCGAACGCGGGCCAGCTCTGCCTCTCGGCGGAGCGGATCTACGTCGTCGAGTCCGCGTACGACGCCTTCCTCGACGCGTTCGTCCGCGAGACCGAGACGCTGACGCTCGGGACCGGCTACGACTACGACGCCGACCTCGGCTCCCTCGTCGACGCCGACCAGCTGGCGCGCGTCGAGTCGCACGTCGCTGACGCTCGCGAGCGCGGCGCGACCGTCGAGACCGGCGGGCGAGCTCGCCCCGACGTCGCGCCGTACTGCTACGACCCCACGATCCTGACCGGCGTCGACCCGGACGCGACGGTCGCCTGCGAGGAGACGTTTGGCCCCGTCGCCGCGGTGACGCCGGTGCCGGACGCGGACGCGGCGGTCGCGGCCGCGAACGACTCGCCGTACGGCCTGAACGCGAGCGTCTGGACCGGGGACCGCGAGCGCGGCGCGGCGCTCGCCCGCGAGATCGACTGCGGCACGGTGAACGTCAACGACGCGTTCCTCGCGACGTGGGGCGCCGTCGACGCGCCGATGGGGGGGTTCGGCGACTCGGGGCTCGGGCGTCGGCACGGCCGGGAGGGGATTCAGCGCTACACGGAGACGCGGACCGTCGGCGTCTCGCGGGTCGGCCCGCTGACCTTCCCCGACCGGATCCCGGCCGACTGGTTCGTCCGCGGCGCGTTCGCGGCGATGCGTGCCGCTCGCGGGACGCGTCGAGCGACGAGGAGAATTCGTCGTCGGCTGTCGCGTCGCTGAACGGAACGGGTCGCGCTGCTCGCGCGGGAGGGCGCGCCGAAATGTCCCCTACTCCCCGTCGTCGCGCCTACTCCCCGTCGTCGCGCAGGTCCCCGAACACGCTGGCCGCGGTGTCGGGCACGTCGAAGTCGTGGTAGTGCTCGCCCTTCTCGTTCGAGAGGATGTTGAGCGCGGCGGCGGCGCCGTCGCCCGCGGAGATGACCGCCTGCCACTCCTCGGCGCGGGCCATCGCGCCGGTCGCGTAGACGCCCTCGACGCTGGTCTCCATCGAGACACCGACGCTGACGGTGTCGTCGTCGTCGAACTCGCAGCCCAGCTCCTCCGCGAGGTCGCGGTTCGCGCCCGTGGCGAGGACGACGTAGTCGGCGTCGTACTCGCCCTCCTCGGTCGAGACCGTGAAGCCGTCGCCGGCCGACTCGACGCCGGTGACCTCCTCGCCCTGGTGGCGGTCGACGCCGAAGTCGTCGACCTGCTGGCGCGCGGTCGCCATGAACTCGCTGCCGCCGATAGAGCCCACGCCGAGGTAGTTGAACAGGTGCGCCTTGTGCATCCACGTCCCGTCCGTGTCGAAGAGGACGGTGTCGAGTCCGTTCTTGCTCGCGAACAGTCCCGCGCTCAGTCCGGCGGGTCCACCGCCGACGATTGCGACATCTGTCATGGGCCCACTTACGCGGCCCGGGTCATAAGGGTTGACGGAAGCGGGGATCGACAGGGACGGGACCGTCGACGGCGCTGACGGACCGGGCGATCCTCACTCCGCGAAGTCGGTGAGCGACCCGGTTCCGTCGACTTCGGGATCGTCGTCTTCAGCCCCATCGTCTCCGGGATCGTCGTCTTCAGCCCCATCGTCTCCGGGGTCGTCAGGTTCGGAATCGTCACCAGTCGACTCCGGACTCTCCCACGGATCCTCGGGGTCGACCGGCTCGACGGTCCGGTCGAGCTCGGCGGCGTCGTACTCGACGTCCTCGTCGAGCAGCATCGCGAGCCGCTGCCAGCGCGCGCTCTGCTCGTCTTCGCCCTCCGGGCCGACGCGGGCGCCGTGGGTCTTGAAAAACCGGGTGCCGCGACCCCGCTTTGACCCCTCGCCGGTGTGGCCGTCGAAGACCGCGTCGAACCTCCCGTCGGGTTCGAGGTCGCCGACCGGGAAGTCGTGGGCGGGTTCCTCGCCGCGTTCGCGGGCCTCGGCGCGGGTCTCGGCCACCGCGGAGAAGTAGGCGTCCGCGTTCGACGCCTCGCGGGTCGAGCGAGCGCGAGCGGCCGCGAGCGCGGCGTGGATCGCACAGAGGCGGCCCTTCCACGCGTCCGGCTCCCAGCGCTCGGTCGCGAGCTCCTCGTAGCGCTCGATCAGGAGCGCGACCTCGTCGCCCGCGCGGAGGTCCTCGACGACGTAGAGGTTCAAGCGGTCCCAGAGGTTCCAGGCGTACCCCGAGCGGGCAAGCTCCCACGCCGCCCACGCCGCGACCTCCTCGTCGGAGCGCCTGACCGCCTTCTGGAGGAGGCTGGAGACGACGTACCGACTGTACCCGCCGTCGGTCTCGTTCGGCCCCTTCTCCTCGCCGTAGTCGTTCTCGCCCGTCGCGTCCGGCGTCGTCTCGGTCTCGAGGCTTCCGTCGGACCCGAACGTCGCCTGTCTGTCGTCGCCGTCGGCCATGCCCCCGCTCCCGCCGCGAGCGACTTAATTGCCGCGCGGCGAGCGCGGACACGAGGGCTTCGCCGCGGCGCCCGGGTCAGTCGATCGGCGCCGCGGTACGGCGGATCACACCGGTTCTGAAAGGGAACGCTTAAGTCCGATCCAGCGGCTACGTTTCGGTAACCGCCCTTAGCTCAGCTTGGTAGAGCAGTCGACTGTAGATCGACTTGTCCCCCGTTCAATTCGGGGAGGGCGGATACCAACTCCTCGCCGATTCTGGGTGGAACCCGGAACCGGCGATTTCAGTCCGTAGAAGACGTGAGCCGTTAGGCCACGTTTTCAGAAGACGCCCCGAAAAATCGGAGTTCAACAAGGTTCGTAACGCCCCCCGACGCCGTCGTGCGAATTTCGAAGTGGACGGGGGTGAAGCATGAGTACTCGTCGCGACAGCGACGAGACGGTCGACATCGAGATCGACATCGAGGGCGACACCCTCGAAATCGAGCGCGAGCGGATCGAGAACGTTCGCGTCGACCAGCTCTTTCAGCCGGTCGAGTCGGGCCGCGCCGACGCGCGCCTCCAACTGTGGAGCGACAGCGCCGGGTGGAACGGCTACGAGCGTCGCGACGGCGAGTTCTACCACGTCAACGTCCTGACCGAGACGACCATCAAGGACGACCAGGTCGTCGTCGAGTCAACCTACATCCACGAGGAACAGGTCCCACCGGAAGACGTGGCGGAGTCCGTTCGCGACCACGTTCTCGACAGACATGCGGGTGCCGTCGGTACCTTCGTCCGGGGGTGTTCTCCCCCATGAGCCGGTCTCGCTCCGGAGGTCGGTTCGAGGAGTTCGGTCGCGTCGACACCGAGATCGGCGAGTCGATCAACTTCGACCGCCTCGCCGGTTCGGACGACACCTCGTGGAACAAAGCGGTGCCCTACGAGTCCGACATCGAGACCGTCTCCCGGCTCGGGTTCAAGGTACGCTCCCCGGACAGCAAGGAGTGGCACCACGTCGTTCTCGCTCGCGAGGGAGACCACCACGTCGGTCTCTGCGACTGTAAGGGGTGGGAGTACAACGACGGCCCCTGCGTCCACCTCTGCGCTGTCAGAAAGGCGGCATGGACCGGGGTCACGCCGGAGCGCGACATCAACGGGCGGACGGTCCGCATCTGCGACCTCGACGCCGCCGACGCCGCCGAGCGCCGCTACCCGTACCTGACGGACAAGCAGCGCGAGGCGTATCTGGCGTGCGAACTCGGCGACACCGGCGTTCGCGAGTTCCAGCGCGAGCAGGGCTACTCGTCGCCCGGCACGGTCTCGAACCGGCTCCGGGTTGCTCGCGAGAAGGTCCACGAACACGAACAGCAGCTCCGCGCCGACGGCGGTCGCGACGGTCATCGAGATCCCGCGACCGACGATCGCCGCCTGCTCGGCGAGGGGGTGAGCCGATGATAGACGCGTTCTGTGTGACAGACGGCCGCCGTGTCACACAGGCAGTTTCCGCAGTCAACGGGGGTAACAAGAACGCTACTGCCGGAACTGCCCTGTGTCACACAAACGGGGGCGCGTCATCAGAACGGCGTCTCCCCTCACACACGGGCGATGTGCGGGCGAACTTAGCGCGGCGCGCGCGCCGGTGCGCATTATGCGACCGCCCGAGCGTCCGCAGGCGGAGCGGGGTTGGCCGATGAGCGCCGGTTCGGCCGGTAAGCGCGTGTCGGCGCGAGTGAGCGACGACGACCTCCTCAACGCGCTCGACGAGGCGGCGGACGAACACGGATCGCGTTCCGAGGCGATCCGGGCGGCGCTGCGCGAGACCTACGCGGACCGCGACCGCAACGAGGTCAACGTGGCCCGGCACCTCCCGGACGACCCGATAGTTCGCCGGGGCTACGAGGTTCTCTGTGACGAAGCCTCGCCGTTCCAGTCCCGGATTGATATCGACACCGCGATGAGCCGGGTCGCGAACCGCCTCAACATCCCGAAGGGGAGCGTGAAGCGGCGCGTGATCCTCCCGCTCGAACGGCAGCGGGTCGGCGGCAAGCAGATCGTGGAGCCGAACTGGGGCGTGCTGGTGGTCCGACAGCCTGACGAGCTTACCGAACTCGCCGGCGCCGTGCGGACCGACGGAGGGGAGCGCGATGCGTAACGACGCGACGGTCCAGGGCGCGGCGCCGAACATCGACCTCCGCGGGAAGCGCGACGTCGAGGCCGCCGCGGATCGGAACCGGCGCCGGGTTTTCGACGTGACGTGCCTGACGTGCGGCCACAGCGAGCGGGTCCGCGTCGAACCGGGCGACGACCGGACGGTCGAACACGACCGGCAGAACGCGACGCACTGGGTCGAGTACCACGAGGTGGGCCGATGACGATCAAGCACCGCGCTACCTGCCCGGAATGCGACTACACGGGGGAGCCGAAGTTGATGAACGGCGCCGCCCGCGATGCCGATGAACACCGCGACGAGACCGGCCACGCCGCGAAGATCGAGCGCGCCGGGGTCACCGACGGCGGTGTCTCTCGTGACGACCTCAAGGAGTGCTGGTGCTGCGACGGCCTCCACGACAATCCGGGCACGCTCTGCCCGAACTGTTCAGACGCCGGTTGTAACCGGTTCACGGACGGCTGCGAGTCGGATCACAAGCCGGCGCTGCCCGACGGCGGCCGCGAGCCGGGTGAAGGCGAGAGCTACGACTGCGCCGGCCACGTCCGCCCGGTTCCGCCGCACGTCCCGCCGACGCCGGAGGTGGACGATGTCGAGTGAGCAGCCGACCGACGCAGTCATTCAGGGTGACGCGTTCGACGCGCTCGCTTCCCTCGAGGAAGACTCCGGCCACGCCGCGATCGTCGATTACCCGTGGAAGTTCGAAGCGCAGAACGGCACCGGTCGGTTCGGGAACGACGGGGATCGTGGCTTCGACGCCTACGGGACCGAAGACCACGAGCGCCTCGCCGACGTTCTCGACGAGCTGGCGGAGTCGTTGGTCGACGGCGCGTGGATGTTCGTATTCGCCGACGACGAGACGAGCCCGGAGTTCCGTCGGATCGTTGAAGAGTCGCCGCTTACGTACCGACGAACGCTGGCGTGGGACCGCGAGAAGTTCGGGATGGGGACGTACCACCGCGTTCAACACTACCCGATCATCTCGGCGACGAACGGCGAGACCGAGCGATACATCCGCGACCGAGGAACAGTGTTCCGGGCGATGAAGCACGACGGGACGCCGTCGACCAACGACTACCCGACAGCGAAGCCGGTCAAGCTCTACCGACAGATGCTCCGGCCGCCTGTCCTCGAGGAGGGCGAGCGCCTGCTCGAACCGTTCTGCGGGAGCGGGCCGGGAGCCGCGATCGCCGCCGAGCGGGTTCTGGACTACTGGGGGGTCGACGCCAACCCGGACGCCGTCGACCAAGCTCGCGAGCGCCTCGAACAGCAGCGGATCGGGCAGGTGACCCTCTGATGACCCGCGACATCACCCACGCGGTGACCTGCGACAACTGCGGAGCCGAGACCTTCGCGTTCGAACGCAACTGCGTGAACTGCGGGGTGAACCGGTGGCGTGGTAACGCCTAAGACGAGTTTGGGATTCTCTATATAGAAACCCAAACTCGCACCTTCCTTCCCCTGAACCGTTTATAAACCAACTACCTCGAAACACCCCGAACAATGGAAACCCAAACTCAGGACAAAGCGACCGTCTGGCTGAAGCCGGAGCAGGTCGACCGGATGCGTTCCGCGACCGTCGAAGCGAGCGCGCCGTACCTCGCCGCTCGCAACGACGCGCTGATCGCGACGCTCTACGACTCCGGGCTCCGCGTCGCGGAGGCCGTCGCGCTCGACGTGGCCGACCACGTCGACCTCAACGACGGCGTTCTCGCGCTCCCGGCCGACATCCAGAAGGACTACCCGACCGACCGCACGCCGAACTACACCGAGATCGAACTGGCCGACGAGACCGTCCGGACGCTCCGGACGTACCTCGCCGGCCGCTGGAAGGAGACCACAGCCCTGTGGCCGTCGCGACAGTCTGACCGGATGACTACGGAGTCCGTTCGGAACGTCGTTCGAGAGGCCGCCGTCGGCGCCGACGTGCGACCGATAACGGTCACCGGGCGAGGCGACCCGGAGGACGTGACGCCGCACACGCTCCGGCACAGCGTCGCCTACCGGATGCTCAACGTCGAAGAGGGCCACACCTTCTACGACGTGCGGAACCGGCTCAGGCACGCGACGATCCAAACCACCGAGCGAGTCTACGACCACATCGACCGAGTTTAAATCGCTATAATATCCTCGGAGACATTTCGTACTCTTCTGGTAGTTTCTCGATTCGAACTTTTACTAACATTGGATGCTGTTCCGTATTCGCCTCTGAAATCGCTTCTAAGACTTCTTTCTGGTCGCGTTCCAGCTCAGCGTACTCTCCAGACTTCACCTCTACCGGGAAATGAATCTCTTTTTGGATATTCCATTTATTTGTGATTCGTCCATCCCGCCCCCATTCAATCTCATCCTCGTAGATTTCAGGTATGACTTTCGCGGTAAATGCCCCGTCTGTCCGAGCGGACACTGTTTCACCGTTTTCAGTAGATACTTTGAAATGGTCGGCAGATCCGTGAGAGACTCGAATAGGTGTGTCCTCTGCTAGTGAATATGTATCTTCGATAAATGATCGTATCTCGTCTTCAATCGGGTTTGGCACAATTCGACCACCGAAGACGAGTGCTTCACCGATCGCCCCCTTCTGATTGGGACCAACGCTGTCTGTTTCCATACACAAACGTCTCGAACACAGTTATATGAAAGACGGCTTTTGCCCCAGTCTGATCGTCTCCTCTTCACAATTTATTCAGTTATTAATTGAGCAATAATAACTATACAGCGGCCGTGTGACGTGTCGGTATGGTCGCCACAGACCTACCGACGCCGAAAGAGTTCGAGGAAGCACAGGAAGCAGCCGAGAACGGCAACCACGACGAAATCAAGCCCTTCTACGGGTTCAGCCGCATCGAGGAGTTCGACGACTACACCGACTTCATGAGCTACGTGGCCGCGAAGAAGGCCGCATCTGCCAGCGAGGACGCGTTCGAGACGCGGAGGTCGTTGGATGGCTACGAGAGCGCCGCGAAGGGGCTGCTGCTCGGTATCGGTGCCGCGGCTCTCATCGAGGCGGTGATCGGTGATGCGCGTCTCTGAAGCCGGCGCCGCCCTCGCGCTCCAGCCGGAGGACGAGGGCGAGCGGACCGCGCTCTCACGGCTTCGCGAGATCTACCGCCGAGCGACTGCGTACCGCCTGCCGTGTCCGTTCTGGGACGACGATCCGGGCCGGTACTGTGACCTCAACCCGACCGGTGCCGACGCCCTGGTGCTTCGCGACGGGATGGGCTCCGACGCCGTCGACGGCGAGGCTGCCGAAGGGGCGCGCGTCGACGACGGGGAACCCTGCCCGTCGCTCGCGTTCGACCCGACCGGCGCGGACATCGCGGAGGGCTGTGCGTGACGGAGATCGTCGAATTCGGCACCCGAGCCGACGCCAACGCGGTGCGCGACGACCACGCCGACCACCTCACCGGCCGGTTCGACCGACGGTTCGCCAAAGTCGAGCTCGCCGACGACATTCCCGACGACGTCGAGGCGGAGATCCGCGGCATCGCCGCCGACGGCCGCGCCGACCGGGAGGGCGGCGCCGGGCACGTCGAACTCACGGACGGCGAGAAGCGTCGCGTCGGCCCGTTCACCGGGTCGAACAACTACCGGAAGGCGACCGCGGTCAAGGCGGCGTTTCTCGACGCGGGGATCGACGACTGGGAGGCCCACTACGACCCGACACTCACCGCCGACGAGAACACCGGTCGGATCGAGGAGGTGCGCCAGCAGCAGACGGGCGCCGACGTGAGCGACGGGCCGACCGAACAGGAACGCCTCCAGAAAGAAGCGGACGCGGCGCAGCGCGTCGACGGCGAGGGATGCGACCACGCCCGGAACATGTGCCAGCACGGCAACCCGGACGCCTGCGAGCATCTCGCCGAGGACTGCGGCGCCGACGAGACCGAGATCTCGTCTCTCCTCGATTTCGCCGAGGCGGTCCCTTACAAACACCTCGACGGGGAGACGAAGGGCGCCCTCTCGCGTTCGTGGCGCGGCTACAAGACCAGCGTCCGCCGGCTCGCGGGTCTCCTCGACGAGGTACAGCGCGAGTTCCGGAACGCGGAGCGCGCCGCTGCCGCGATCGACGCGATCGAGGAGGGGATCAGCGACGCCGACACGGAGCGGTTCGAGGCGCTGGAAGGCCACCACCGGACGCTGTTGAACCTCTACGGGAGCCACGACGACCGGCTCCACGGCCAGCCGGGGCGCGGCCGCGATCCGACCGACATCGACCTCGCCGAGCGCGCGCCGGACCGGCCCGCGGTCCCGGAGCGACCGGACGCACTGGGTGGGTCCGCAGGCAGCGACGACACGAGCGAGCAGCTCCTTCGCGACGATCGCCACGTCGACGACCCGGATCCCGACGACGGACTCGGCCGGTTCGGCGTCGAGCCCGAGGAGGGCCGTGACGGCCCCTCCGAAGAGCATCGCCGGGCACAGAACCGCGGATACGCCCGGAGCGGCTCTCGCGGCTTCGACGAGGGCGCCAGCGCCCGCGACGGGCTCGGACAGTTCGCCGCGACGGGCGGCGAGGAGACGTTAGACAACTACGAGGAGACCGATGCCTGAACTCGCCTGTAAGATCGATGGGTGCGACTACGAGGGGACGCCGCAGGGGCTCCGGTCGCATCTCCACGGACGGAAGGACGACGACCATGTCGAGGCCGCGGCCGACCGGCGCCATCACGACTGGTACCCGAGCGCCTACGGCCTCGACGACGAGGGTACCGCGGTCGAAGGGGGTGACGAGGGAGCCGAGAGCCCCTCCGAAGGCGCCGATCCGGCCCCCTCTGAAGAGGGTACCGGCGAAGGGGGCGGAGATACCCTCGATCCCGACCCCTCTGAAGGGGGTCCCGAATCGCCCGACGAGGCGGACGAATACGCCGCGCAGTGGGAGGGCGCAGATACCCCCACCGAGACCCCCTCCGAAGGCGCCGATCCGGACCCCTCCGAGGAGGGTACCGACGGAGAGGGCGACGATACCCCCGATCCGGACCCCGCTGAAGAGAGTGGCATGGGGCTCGGCACGGCCCTCGTGCTGGGTACCGGCGCCCTCGCGGTCGCGGTGTTGCTCCGCGGACGGGGGTCGGACCCCACCGAATCGCCCGACGCGACCAACCCCACCGATACCCAAAACGAGGGCGGAAGTGGGGGGTCGGGATGGGACCAGAGCGGGGGGTCGACCCCCATCGACGGCACCGACACGGACGACATGGAGTTCACGCCGACCGAAACATGACTGACGACCCCACCAACGACGACGCCGACCCGGACGAATCGCCCGACGACGAGACCCCCGACGAGCCCGACGAGGCCCCCGCCGAAGGGGGCGACGAGGGGGACGAACGACCCCCGATCGACGACGAGGAGCGGGCCGACGTTGACCTCGCGGCGATCTCCGAGGAGATCAACGAGGAGGAAGGGGGCGACGGCCCCCCTGAAGAGGGGTCCGAATCGCCCGACGAGACCAACCCCGACGATACCCAATCAGAAGGGGGTGAGGAGGGGGGAGAGACCCCCTCTGAAGGGGGTTCGTGGGGCGAGATGTATGTCGAGTCCCTCTCGGTACTCCTACCGGAGGTCGCCTCGGAGATGCGCGACGAGGGCGACGCCGAGGCGATGTCCTCCGAGGAGGTCGCGGCCCTCGCGACCGAGCCGCCCGTGGAGCTGGATCAGAAGTTCGACGCGGTCGTTTCGGATATGGGCATGGAGGAGATGAGCGACAAGCAGGCGCTCCTCCTCTCGACCGCGATCGTCTGCGGCACCGTGCTGCTGAAGGATGGTGACGTGGCCGGGAAGTTCGTTGGCGCCGCCTCCGAGGAGGTGAGCGCGTGATGTTCGGGCTCCAGAAGCAGGCGATGAAGCAGATGATGTCGAACCCCGCGGAGAACGAGCAGATCCGGGCCTACGCGGGGATCCTCGCCGGGCTCGAACGCGAGCAGCGGGAGCAGATGCGACAGCACGCCGAACACCTCGGCGTCGACCCGGACGAGGTCGGCCTCGCCGAGCCGCCGGACCCCGAGGTGCGCGTGGCGGAACTCGCCGATGCGGTCGGTGCGCACGTCGTCGGCGACGCGTGGAGTCTCTACGTCGACCACCTCGCGCCGGACGAGCTGGAGAACGCCGACCGGGCGGGAGAGTTCGCCGGCGTCGACGCCGACGAGTGGGACGCCCAGATCGAGGAGTGGGCGGCGACGTTCCGGGACCGAGCCGGCGACGCCGTCGCGGACCGCTCCGACCGCGATCTCGCTGACGTCCACGTTCGCGAGACGTTCGGCGTCACCCTCGACGAGTTCGAGGAGGAGATCGTGGAGTTCGAACCCGCCCGCGTCTTTCAGGAGGTCGTCGCAGGCCCGATCGAGACGCACACCGAGGCGCTCGCGGACCTCGACCGGGAGGTGTAGCAGATGCACATGCTCGTAAGCGCGGTCTCGGGATGGGGGAAAGGCTGGCTGGCGCACGCTCTCGCCGAGAAGAACATCAAGGGCGACACCTACGACCGCGTCGTCGTGCTGGACACGTCCGACGAGTTCCGGGGTCTGGTGAGTAAAGAGACCGGGCCGGGGCTCGCGTCGCACTGGTTCGCCGGCCCTCGCGAGCGGGACCACTTCGACCCCGGCGTGTGGGGCAACATGATCGACCGGAACGAGGCGCTCGTCGTTGGCCGCCACGTCGACAAGGACGACTGGCAGGAGGTCGCTCGCGACGTGATCCTCGCGTGTCGCCAGTCTGAACACGACGTGCTGGTCGTCATCGACGAGGCGCACGGGGTCGCTCCGGAGAGCGAGGGATACCCCGACGAGATCAAGGGTCTCGCGACGGACGGCCGGACCGAGGGCGGCTCGGCGACGTCGTCGATCTGGATCACTCAACGGCTCGCCCAGCTCTGTAAGAAGATAGTCGGGAACTGTACCGCCCGGTTCCTCGGCGGCTACCAGTCCGGCAACGACCTCAACGCGGTGAAGGACGTGCTGGAGTACCCGAAGGAGGCGCACAACACCGGCGGGCAGTCGGTCCCGAACCTGCCGGCGAAGCTCCATGCGTCCGACGAGGGCGCGATCTCTGTCCGAAAGTGGATCGAGGAGGGGCCGGACGGCGAGCCCCAGACAGTCAACTCCGAATGGATCTACTCCGACGACTCGGGGAAGATCGAGCGCGTCGAGTCGAACCGCTACGAACCGGAGTGTGACCACGTCGGCGCCGAGGGGAAACGCATCGAGGTGGGGCTGTGACCCGTCCGAGCGAAGAGGTGGCCCTCTATGGGGAGACGGCGGACAGCTTCCGCGAGGTAAAAGAGGAGATCGAGGCCATTCGGGGCCACGAGGTCGCCCGAACTAGAGTCGTCGAGGATCTGATGCTACTCTATCGACAGCATGGGCTCCCCTACGACGACCCGAGAGAGAGATGATTCACTAGCTAAAAAAGCTGAACCAGTCTCTGAATTTGTACCCCCCAATTCCGAAGAGGAGAGGAAGGAGCGTATACAGTATTCCCGGTTGTACACCAGCTTGTACAAAGAGTTGAGCGACTTGTGCTAAGGCTCCGACAGATAGAATAACTGTTAGAGCCATGATGATTGCTTGAATCCGGTTCTGACTACGCTTTTCTTCTCGACTCGCTGCGACCTCAAACCCCTTCGGCTCAAGTAAATAGAATCCATCCTCTCGTTGAGAAACCAAGTCATGCTGTTCCAAGAATGATAGCGCTGCTTGTACCTCACTAAATGACAAATCGGTATTCTCTACGATTGGATGATCCGGAGTGACTCCGCCTGCTTTAGAGAATCGTATCCACTCCTCTTCGCTGACATACAACAAGTGAAGTACCTCCTCCCAGTTTCGTTCCATGCGTACTGTTGAACGTACTTGATGTGTAATTTTTCGGGAAACCTCATACAACCACCAATAAAATTCATCCACGGCCAACTCAGCGGGGCGGCCTATCACAAACGGACCCCGTTTCGGTCCGCTCGCATGGCCTACGATGTAACGGCTGGCTTCGACAAGCTGGCTGATCAGCAGTTCATGATGGACGCCGGCGCGGTCGGCGGCGGCGTCCTCGGAGGAGAAGCGCTCGGATACCTCGCCGACGGCCACTCGGTCGCCGGCTTCGACACGCCCGCTGAACTCGGCGGGGTCGCTGTCATCGCTGGCGCCGAATACGCGCCGATGATCGAGGGACGGACGAAGCGACACCTCCAGGTCGGCGGCGGTGTCGCCCTGATCCTCTCGCTGATGGAGCGTTTCGGTGTCCGCGACTCCCTGAATGAGGTGCTCGCCTGATGGCGGACATCTACATTTCCAACGGCTCGGCGTCCGAAGTCGTCGTCAAGCACACGAACGCGGCCGGGATCGAGCGGGCGACCCCGATCCTCGAAATCGACCCGGACCGGGGGACGTTCCTCCGGCTCCTGAACCGCGTGGCGCGCGGCGACGAGGTCGGGATTCCGGTCTACATGAAGCTCCGCGACTCGAACGGCGACCCGCTCCCGACGAACACGCTCGTCAAGTTCGAGCTGGAGCGCGCCGGCGGCGACGACCAGCACAAGGTGAGCGAGGAGGTCAAGCAGATCAGCTTCTGGAACTCTAACGACATCACCACGCAGCGCGACGTCGACAACATCGACAACGCGAAGGTGACGCTGGAGTACCCAGAGGCCGCCAGCGAGAACGGTGCGGCGCCGTTCCACGACGTTCGGGACGTGGACTCGTTCTACGTCTCGGTCGAGTCGGCGGCCGAAATCGACTGGAACGAGTCGGAGTTCTACTTCGACACGGCCGCCATCGAGGAGGGATCGCGGTAGATGTTCGACGAAGTGATGGAGCGACTGGACGACGCGAACGTGCGTAACACGGCGCTCGCGCCGCGTCAGTTCGAAACGTCGACCAACTCGCAGGGGTCGCTTTCGGACATCGCGACGCTCGTCGCCGACACCGCGCTCGCGCTCCGGACCGGGCGCCGCAACCCGCTCCGCATCGCGGTCCCGGCGTACCAGTCGTTCACCACGGCGGGCGACGGGAGCGATCAGACGTTCAACGTCACCCACGACCTCGCTGAATGCCCGGACACGCAGGACGTGGTGGTCTGGTTCGACGACGCCTATCAGGGGTCGCCGAAGTCGATCAACCACGACACCGACGAGTTCACCGTGTCGGGGCCGGGATCGGCGGTCACCGTTCACGCCTACTACATCAGCGGGAAGGCGGCGACGTTCGAGCTCCGCAAGAAGACGCCGTCGGCGAAGACCTCGAACTCCGAGAAGCTCTACGAGGCAAATCTCGGGCTGATCCACGATGCGAACCAGTCCGAACAGCCGGAGTTCCTCGAACTCAACGAGTCGGCGCTCCAGCGGTTCCTCGCGAGCGACATGGAGCTGACCGCACGACTGAAGGCACCGTATCAGGTCCGTTGGACCGACCCGGACGGGGACGGCACGGAGCCGACGAACGCGCTCCTTCAGGTGCCTGCCCAGAAGTCCAACGGCGAGATCGAGGGACTCACGTCGGCCATCAGCGCCGACATGGGTCGGTAGCGAGGGCGTCACCATGTCCGATTTTTCGACGACAGTCAACGGCGATCCGTGGCAGAGCCCGTCCATCAGCGACGGCCCCGTGACGACGATGGGGTCCGGCGGTGCGCCCGGGGGCGCGTCGGGCGCCGACGGTCTCGCCGCCGACGTGGACGTGACCGACATCGAGAGCCCGCTGTCGAAGTGGCTCGCCGACTCGCGCTGGTCGCGGCGTGACCTCGAACTGCTCACCGACCTCATCGGTGCGATCGGAACGCTCGGATTCCTCTACCTCGCGCTGAACGGAGGTGCCGGCGCGTGAGCCGCGTCGAGACCCGCGTGGAGGTCGAGGACCTCTCCGAGGGAGAGCGCGATCGACTCGAAGAGGAGCGCAAGGGCGACGGGGGTGAAGCGTGACCGACGTGGTCCCGGCGCCGAGCGCGGAGGACATCCCGGTCAACGAGCCGGTGTCGGTCGACATCGGTCCGGGCCAGCAGGCGACGGTGACGTTCACCGCCCGCCAGCGGACGAACGACGGGTTCGTGCTCCCGACCGTCGCGGTCTCGAAGCGGTCGCAGTCGACCTACGAGATCACGATGGACGACGAGGAGGTCTACGGCCCGGCGTCGATCCCGCCGACCGATATCGACGATCTCGGCGTGTGCTTCGTCCCGGCCTACGAGTTCGGACAGGAGCTGGAGGTTCAGGTGGCGAACCTCTCCGACACCGAGCGGGAGTACCACGTTCAGCCGATCGGCTACGAACGCCGCGGTAACGGGGGTGCCTGACGTGGGGCTTGAGAGCGAGGTGGAAAAGATCAAGGCCCGCGGAGCGTCTGGTACGGCCCTCACGGACGGCCCGGAGGACATCTCCGACGGCAGAGAGGCGAGCCTCTCGACGGGGACGGGAGCGGCGTCGTCGGCGACGCTGTTCATCGCGACCGAGGGCGCCGTGGGGCTCACGATCGAGTTCTCGCCGGACGGTGAGACGTGGAGAGAGCCGGGCGACGAGTCGCCGATCGGCTTCGACGCGGCCGGTGAGGACGTGGCGTTCATCGACTACGACGCCGCTGCGGTCCGAATCACTGCGTCGAACGACACCCCGGTCGACCTCGATCTGCGGGTGACAGCATGACCCGCTTCCCGGCTTCCGGCGGCGGGTCAGGGCCGCCCTACACCTACGTGATGGACGGCTACCCGAGCGACGCCGAGGAGGGCGAGAGCCTCTATCATGTCACAGAAGACGCCGCCTACGTGTACACCGGAAGCTCATGGGTCGAGCAGACCGTTACGAACCACGGGCAACTCGCTGGTGTGTCGGCGGCCGATCACCACAGCCGATATACTGACACCGAAGCCCAGTCGGCGGTCCACGACAGGCCCACATCTACGCAGCAAGCATCCGGTGGGACTCATCGGCAATATATCAGCTTGGGTATTGAAAACAGCAGCCCGCAGATCGGTTCCTACGTTGAGAGGGTCAGTTTTTCCTCGACTTACGACTCTACTGACCAAGTGAATTACACTATAAACGGCTTCGGCGGCACTATCGAGTCCGGATCGTTTGGAGCGAATAGTGGCACGGTGGTCTCTGTCAACGAACTTGTTGACACCATCTCGGGCGGCTATCAGGTCGTTCTCGACTGGGTAGAGGTGCCATCCGGTCAGAACCACACCCACCCGATTTAGAGCAAACACATGAGGAACGCCTAAAACGACAATGAACTACGATTCGATAATTGACGGCGGCGGATCGGGAGGTACGGACGACAGCGACGGGTCCGGGTCCTTTTGGGATCAGGACGTGGAGACGAGCAGCGGAGACGACGCCGACGCCGATGATGCCGGTGTGACCGACCTCACGCCGGAGGACGACGACTCGGGCGGGCTCGTTGATGACGGATCGAGCAGCGGCTACACGTCGATCACGAACGACGGCACCGAAAGCACGGTCAACGACGCCGACGCCTCGGACGGCTCCGACGGGAGCGACACCTGGGGCCTCGACTCGGACGGCAGCGACGGCGGCGACGGCTTCGACACCGACAGCAGCGCCGACGACACCGACGACTGGGAGGACAGCGGCTCGGGCGGCGGCTACACCACGATCACGAACGACGGAACCGAAAGCACGGTCAACGACACCGATCCGGTACAGGGAGACGACGCCAGCGACTACGAGGATGCGGCGTCAGATGGCATCTGGGGCGAGGGCGACGGCTCCGCGCCGGACAACTCGGACGGGTCGAACAGCGTCGACGTGGGAGAGCAGATCGACGCTGCGCTCGCCGAACAGCGCGCCGCCTACGAGGCGCAGATGGCGTCGCTGATGGAGTCCATGCCCGTGCCCGACCAACTCGGCGGCGCTGACTCCGGCGGCGGCCTCTCGCCCGTTCTCGGGGGGACCGCCCTGCTCCTCGCCGGGGCCGGCGCCCTCTACGTCGGAGGGGGCGACTGATGCCCGGAGCGCAGGGCGTTCAGATCGAGGATGTCGATCTGCCGGATTCGCTGGGTCCGGGTGACTCCGCGACGGCGCGGATCGACATGACGAACACGAGCAACTTCATCAACCCGTGGAACGCCAACCGCTGTAACGAGGGCAACAACTACGGGCTGCTCGTCGAGGGCGTGCTGGTCGGCCCGGACGGTGAGGAGTTCGTCGGCGATACCGTCTGCGCGAAGCAGCACGACATCGTCGCCTCCTACGAGGCCACGTCCGAGGTAACCTTCGAAGCGCCCGAGAGAGACGGCACGCACCGATACGACGCGTTCGTTCGGATGGCCGAGACCGGTGAGGAGTCGAGCCGGCTGTCGGAGTCGGTCGACGTCTACGGCGACAGCGGGGACGCGCCCGAGGAGGCGCCGGACGACGCGGGTGAAGGGCCCGGTTCGGACGATCTCGCGTGGCCGACCGGCGGAGAGAGCGGCGTCCAGACCCGGATCCAAGCTGCCGCCGCGATCGCGCTGCTGTTCGGCGGGATGTATGTCGCCGGACAGCTCTTCGACATCCAGCTCGGAGGTGGTGCCTGACGTGACTCCAACCGTTCAGTACGTGATCGCAGTAGCGGCCGCGATTACGGCGACCGCGGCCGTCGGGACGCTGGGGATCGCGGTCTCCATGTGGCGGAACCAGAAACGGATACTGCGGACGATCTTCGGCGCCGAGCAAAACGAGGCGTGGAACGGGCTCGTGGAGATGGTCCTTCGGCATCGCGAGGTGCTGGAGGAGGAGGGTCACCTGTGATCGAACCGTTCGTCTCGGCGGCCGGCACCAACCTCACGACGATCGCGGCGGTCGTGCTGGCGTTCATGGTCGGCGCGATGGCGCCGGTCTACTACGCGCAGGAGCGGTTCCGCGGGTTCGGTCGAGCGATGCTCTCGCAGCTCCCGTACCGGCCCCCGCCGGGGACAGAAGAGCAGGAAGCGATGAAGCAGGCGACTGACGAGGCCGCCGATGAGTGAGGTGTTCGACCCCGAGGAGGAGCCGGACGGGGACGCGCTGGCGCCTCACCACTTCTACGTGGGCGTGGCGCTGTCGCTGTTCGGGTTCGCGTCGATCTGGCCGTACTACCCGGCGACGGGCGCGGGCTTTGCGTTCATCGGCCTGCTGGTCGCGCTCGACGACGTGATCGAGCACATGACGCCGTATCCGACACCGCTCGATCAGGTGTGGAAAAAGGCTGTTTACCCTATCGTAAAGCGAATAGAGGGCTTTTGATCAGTCTTTTCTGAAGGAAAGGACGCGTGATATACACTGTCTATTGAATATAGTTAGTATATCAATCATAGCACACATTTTTTACCTAAACAATTCGTTGACCAGTTAGTATGAGTATGAAGCCTCCTCTTGATCCCGATGAGATCATCGTTAAAGCAAATTACTTCATACCTGGCGAGCACGAGGAAGCCGCTCTTTCCAATATTAAAAAGTATCTTAGCAGAACCGTATTACAAGATGGATACAAGCGGGTCAATCAAGGAGACCTTCCATTTCTGCCTGAGTCCCGTACCATGACTTTCCGCTTAGAAATCACAAAGCCAGAACTGCCACTCTCATTCAAATTCAGAGAAAAACTGGGCCTTGCTCCGGAGAGAGAGAAACAAGATATTCTTACTGATAAATACCATGACCGTCTTAAACGAAAACGCGCTGACATCCCGTTTGAAATCGACTTTCACTTTCGAACTATCTCTATCCAGAATGGAACTGAGGGGTACGAAATCGAAGTAATTGCGCGACCTGTGTTGCTACAACAACAGCATCAGGGAATGCTTGATTCTAATGAAGAATATGACGTGAAGAGTGCTATCAGCACGACGAAGCAAAGAATCACAAAGTATGCTCGGAGAGTTGAAGCAGAAACATTCCAAGAACCACACACAGAAGCAGAATTGCTTGACAACTCTCTTGAACAGAAATATCGGGACATTCTCAGAGAGACAGAACATGGTAGAACCGCGATACAGTACATTGACGAGGGTGATTCCAGCTTCCAACGGGATCACCTCAACGCCGCACTAAGTTGCTACATTCACGGCATTGAATGGGTTATAATAGATTATCTGAAGCGGACGGGAGATAAAGATGTCATTGAACACGAAAAATCCGATGCCGGTGTACTCTACAAGTATTCAAATCTTGTAGACGGAATCCGACATAACACACCAGCGAGTCAGCGCACGATTAGCTACCTAGATAGGGTCAATGGTGCCGAACGTCGGTGGATGGCTCATCATAAGGACGGTAGCACGCTCAAAACAGATGTTAACACGCTTCGTGAGCGTTTACTCGAACTCATTGATGAGCTATTTAAAGATCAGTTGACTGATCAGACAGAACCAGTAAAATAGCGATCTCTGAATGCGGTTAGGGGAGCGAACGTCTTCCAAAAAGCTACACAAACGCCTGCGTCCGCTCCTCAGTATGCTCGCTAACGACCTCGTCGATGCCCTCCCGATCGACCATCGCCGCGTGTAGCGCCTCACCCGTAATCATCAGCTCGCTCATATCGTCGGCCTCCTCGATCCCCTCCTCCCACGCTTCACGTTCACCGGGGCGGAAGATCCCACGATCGTCGAGCGCGGCGACCAATTCACGCAGATCCTCGCGATAGGCGGATTGGAGAGACATGTTTCACTTTTACTCACCGCATATGGCTTATGTCTTTATTTAAACACCTGCTTGGCCAAGGTGTGCCCCCAAGTAGGACGCAGCAGATGATTGTTGAGCAGCGCGCGAAGGAACTCGAGGATTTCCGGCGGATGCTCCGGCCGGAGGCGGAGATGGCGTTCGGCGAGGTGCTGGGGATGATGGGCGCCAACGCTGGCGCCGCTGATTACCTGGAGCCGGCGTCGCCGCGGCGAGGGATGGACCTCTCGCTGTACATCGAGGCCGAGCTGGAGCGACAGCGGTTACAGGAGCAGATTGAGAATCTACAGGCGGAAATAAATCAAATGAAAGAGTACCTCGCTACCAAAGATATGAGCTCTGGAATCCAGTCTTAGACCTTCATAGAATTATTCACACCATAGTTTCACTGTCTAGGTAATCCCAAAGCTGTGTTTGCCTGTTTACTTCTTTTGCCGCAAGCCGCTCACACTCTTTTTCGATTTCTTCAATATCTTGGTCGATCTGCGAGTCGATCCACTTCCTTCTGAGAGTGTCTTCCAACCCATCGCTGTGGGTGTATCGGGAAACAATTTTGTAGTCCGCATCTGTTTCGTCGTATTCCCTCAGGAACCCTATTTCAAGACCCTGTTCAACAATTTCATCCACAATTTCCTCTCGCTTGGACTCTTCTAGATAAAAAAGATCACTGTCCACAATGTCGGAAATCTCTTGGACATTTACGAAACAATGTCCCCCCTCAGAGTAGCGTGCGGTTATTATTGTCCGGAGTTTTGTCACAGGGTCAGACTCTGGAAACAGATTGAAGCTGCCTTCAGTAGATTTGGCACGAGAGAGTGTACTGTTTAATTCTCTTTTTGAGTGCTTGATTCGGAGATTGACATCATCAAGGCTCTCACCATCTGGAATATCGTTTTCTGACGGTAGAACAGTGTTAACTGATATGCTCTTCTCCATCTGGTGAATCGCCCATGTTACTACGTCCCGACTTTCGCTGATTGCTTTTCGAGTAATTTGATCTGCGTCACCAGCGAAAGTGGCAAGAACGTACTCAACGTGTCTAGGTTCCTCACCTAAGTATTTCTCAACGATGTACTCCATGTTATCCTCGACAACTTGTCTTTGCTCACGAACCTCATTCAGAAGGCTTACTGGGCCCTGAGCGATGTTGGCCTTCGCCTCACCGAATATGGCCTGCCCCTCAAAATCCCACAGCAAGAAATCGAAGTTTGGTAAGCCCTTCTCTTCCAAGGGATCTGCCCGAAGAAATCGAAAATCCGATGGAGAGGGACTACTACTGAAAGGAAATATACACATATTGAGGAGCTTGCGGTGCTCTTGCTCTTTTTTTAAGCTCCGTTCAATCCGATCACGTTGTTCCTCTTCATGATATTGTTCAAGCCTCTCCTTCCGGATCTCCAGATATCGGTCTGCGAACTCATCATGCCAATGCTCGGGGACACTATCTGGAGGATCTATGCTCATTCTCAGGCAGTGGTTTCGGCATAAGCAGATTCGCTGTCGAATATATCGATAGTTGCGCGTTCGTCAACAGTTTCTGTGATGAGGTGGTAGAATTGAACGATTGTTGGGAATTCACAATCGTGTTTTGGAACAATCTTCATTGAGTCCTCAGTTGCGCTGATATTGAACGTCGCTTCACGGATCTCATCTGTGACTGTTGCAGAGAAATCAAGCGAACCAGCTTCTTTGGAGACGTCTGTAAATGTGAATTGCCGGTAGTTTTTCTCACCCGCTGATTCGACGAACTCCTCTGCCATCAGCAAATTAAACGATTTGTGGAAATCAATTTGTCCGGCGGTTACGTCAGCGAGTTCCAACTCAAGGTTTCCTGACCCCCGCCGCTCGGTTCGAAATTTGATCCGTTGACTCACCTCTTGAATATCTAAAACGTGATCCTGAATCTCCCGGATCAGATCGAATAAGAGCGTGAAGTTCTCTGCGTTCGTTCGCTTCAGCGTGAACTTACCGTTCTTATTAATTTTAAACTCGATCTCCTCTCCGCGGTATTCGACTCTAATAGGGACTACACCGTAATACTCTCTAAACTCTTGGAGGGTCTGACGCCCATCATCCCCGTTGTATATGATTTCTCGGTCATAGTCAGGACGAATATCCGCCTCGGCAAGATCAGGAATACGGCGCGATTTGAAGCTCGTGATCCGAATATCAGGATGCTGATCCAGAACCATGTGGTGCATCTTTTGGAAATCCTGAGGCACGATTGGCATCTCACCAATCGTCGAACTGCGCCGAATCGTGAGGTCGACTGTATTCTCTTTGGCTTCCTCTGTTGTAGCCGTGAAAAGCATTAGGAGAGAGTCATCGTAGTAGTGAGCGTAGTAGACCGGTCGCTCAGTTTCTCCGCCCCGACTAACGTACTCCCCGGTGATCTTATATATTTCTCCAAGCTGCTCGATCTGATAATTTTCTTGGAAGTTAGTCAGCCAGTCTTCCTCAGTAAGATAAAAATAGACTTTGACGTGGTTGTAGTGGTACCCCTCGAAGGTCTTGTCTGGACTTCTGTCTATCAGAGTCTGACAGAAAGACTCAATGTCGTATTCGTCTTGAGGGATTTTCATTCGTTCTGCTCGTCTCCTTACGCCCACCTTGTCTCGTCATGGTAAAAATGTTCGTGGATTGGTGAAACTGGCAAACTAACTGATAGCTCTCAATTTAGTCACTAATCTGTATTTTTGCTACTCTTGATTTGTTTCCGCAAACAGAGAGGGATCTTCTATTCCCTTTTTCATAAGTCGTCGTAGAGCTTCTGCCCGGGAAACATCCATTGAGATATCTCCCTCAATCTGTGCCATTTTTAGAGCCCGATCGAATTCCTCCACAAATTCCTCTGTGACATGCGTCGAAACAGTGGTTTGGCCATCACTACCTTCCGTACTCGATCCCATGGAAAGTGATTAACTGCGGCTGTTGAATAACCTACGCAGTTTGTATACTACTCATAGACGCAATGATTAAGTTAGTCACCTACAAAGGTAGGGGCGCATGGCGCTATCAGTCAATGTGACCGTCAACATGCCGATGGAGATGGTCGACGACGTGACCGAACAGGCCGAAGAACACGGAATGAGCCGTGCTGAGTACATCCGCTTCCTGATCCGGCAAGCCGACGACTCGCCGTTCGCGGTGCCGGAGCAGTCGCTCAGTTCGGCGGACGGCGAATCGAAGAAGGGCCCCGCGTGATGACCCAACCTAACGAGACACCCTCAGGGCCCGTCGAAGACAACGCGAGCGACCGTAAAAAGCGTGCGGAGCGCGCCGCCACGCGAAGCGTCCCCGACGTGCGGAGAGGCGACGACGCGGTGACTCGCGTCGTCAAGCTACGCACCGCACACGGAACCAGAACGGTCGAGACAGCGGTCTCCCCGCTCGCGACCGACACCGCGACCGTCGACCTCGCGCGCCGTCGCGAGGGGATCGAACCGAGCGAGTTCAGAACCGGCGAGGTGGTCGCGTAGTGGCGGACCTCGAACCGATCGAGCCGTCGAAAGCGGTCGACCTCTACCTGCGAGGCCGCGACGACATCAGCGAGAACACCCGCGAGTCCCAGCTCTACGACCTCCGCGCCTTCGTGGCGTGGACCGACGAGGTGGGCCTCACGAACATGAACGAGCTGTCCGGCCGCGACCTCTACGAGTTCCGCGTTTGGCGACGCGACGGCGGCTACTCCGGCGAGGAGATCGAGACCGTCACGCTCCGGGGAACGCTCGCGACGGTGCGCGCGTTCCTCCGGTTCTGCGTGACGATAGACGCCGTCGAGGACGAACTCTGGGACAAGCTGCCGCTCCCAGTCGCGGGCCGCGACGAGCAGGTGAGCGACAGCACGCTCGACCCGGATCGCGCCGTCGCGATTCTGGAGCACCTGGACAAGTACAAATACGCCAGCCGCCAGCACGTCATCCTCCTGCTGCTGTGGCACACCGGATGCCGGTCGGGCGCGATACGCGGCCTCGATCTCGGCGACCTCGATCTCGACGGCACCCGAGCCCGCGGCGAGGGGCCGGCGGTCCACTTCGTCCATCGACCGGACACCGGCACACCCCTCAAGAACAAGGGGCCCGGAACGCGCTGGAACGCGATCAGTCAGGAGGTAGCGACGGTCCTCCGCGACTACATCGACGGCCCGCGAAAGGAGGCGACCGACGAACACGGCCGACGGCCGCTCCTGTCGACCAGTCAGGGGCGTATCAGTTCCTCGTCGATCCGGAGCACGCTGTACCGCGTAACGCGCCCCTGCTGGCGCGGCGAGGCGTGCCCCCACGACGAGGACCCCGACACCTGCGAGTTCACGGAGAGCGGCCACATGAGCCGCTGTCCGTCCGCACGCTCGCCCCACGACGTGCGGAGTGGCAGGGTGACGGCGTACCGGCGAGCGAACGTGAAGCGCGACCTCGTCGAGGACCGACTGAACGCGAGCGACGATGTCCTCGACAAGCACTACGATCGGCGCAGCGAGCGCGAGAAAGCGGCGCAGCGACGGAGGTACTTCGACATATGAATCGACAAGCACGCAGACGGCGAGCGACGGGTAGCGAAACCAGAGATGCCACGTTCGGGGAGGGCGGACTTCCTTTTCAGCCGGTTTGTAGTGGCTGGAGATCGGCTTGTCCCCCGTCCTCGTGAGCGAAGCGAACGAGGGCTCGGAAGTCGCGCGCAGCGTAGCGAGCACGTCTTTCGGAGTTCAATTCGGGGAGGGCGGACTGACACTCAGCAACCGCTCGCTATCGCTCGCGGTTGCTGACCGAGTTTCTTACCAGTGGCGAAGCGCCGAAGCGTTGATTTCAACCGGCGCACACCGTGCGCGTGCCGATGTCGTTTCCGTCGACCATCGACTGGGACGCCCACTGGGAGGCGACGGACCGGGACGAGTTAGACGAGATGCGCGTCGCCGGCGAGCGGATGGTCAACCGACTGGAGCGGCTCTTCGACGGGTTCCCCGCGTCGCTGGCCGACGTCGGCTGCGGTCCGGCGTTCATGCTGTTCGAGGCCGCCCGCCGTCACCCGGACACGACCCTGTTCGGATACGATGCGGCCGCGTCCGTCGTTCGACGGAACCGATCGATCGCCGACGAGCGCGGGGCCGACGCCCTGCGGTTCGAGACGGCGCGGCTCCCGGAGTTGGACGTCGACCGCCGGTTCGAGTGCGTCACGTGCATCGCCACGCTCCACTACGTCGCGGACGTCCGGTCGGCCCTCGACGCGCTGTACTCACGGGTTACGCCCGGCGGGCGCCTGATCTTCAACTACCCGAACCGCCGCACCAGACGGGCGTACTTGGAGGACCCGGACATCGATCCCGAGCGATTCGAGCTCGTGCTCGACGGCGAGAACCTCCTCACCTACGAGGCGATCGAGGACGCCCTCTCTCGGAGGCCCCGGAGCTTCTGGAAGGCGGTCGACGAGGACGACTGGCGCTCGATCGGTCGGGCCAACCCCTGCGTGATCGTCGACAAGCCCGAGGGCTGATCCCGGTCGAGCGCGAGGCGGACGACACCACCACCCGATTTTTCACGACTCCCGGCGACGAGCGGGTATGAGCCTTCACTGGCGGTCGATCGCCGTCGTCCTCCTCGTCGTGTTCACCGGCTGCGCCGGCGCGCCGGTCCCGGACGTCGGCACCGACTCGCCGCCCGCCGACCTCGACTCGCCGCCCGACAATCCCAACGGCGTCGATCCGAACGATCCTGACGACACCGCCTGGACCGGCGCCGTCGTCCGCGTCGTCGACGGCGACACGATGGCGGTCGAGTTCCCGAACGGCGAGGTGGACACCGTCAGACTGCTCGGCGTCGACACGCCCGAGACGAGGGCGTCGAACTCGCCCGGCGAGTTCGAGGGCATCCCGGACACGGACGCCGGCCGGGCGCACCTCCGGGCGTGGGGCGACGAGGCGTCGGCGTTCGCGGCGTCGGAGCTCGCCGGCGAGGCGGTCACGGTCGTGACCGGCGGCGACCGCCGGGGGAGCTACGGGCGCCTGCTCGCGGTGCTGTACGTGGACGGCGAGGACTTCAACGAGCGCCTGCTCACGGAGGGGTACGCGCGGCTGTACGACACCGAGTTCGCGCTGCGCGACGCGTACGCAGCGGCCGAGGCGGACGCGATGGAGCGCGGGGCGGGGCTCTGGGCGTTCGACGAGTCGGACTACCCCACCGAGCCGAGCGAGGTCGACGACGCGGACCTCCCGCCGCTGCCGCCCGACGGCGACTACGACTGCGGCGACTTCGACACGCGGGCGGAGGCGAACGCGGTCCTCGACCGGTCGCCGGGCGACCCGCACGCCCTCGACGCCGACGGCGACGGCGATGCCTGCGAGTCGTTCCGCCGGTTCGGGGTCGAAACGGGCGCTTCCCCTGCGTCGGCGTAACACACTTAAGAGCGCGCTCGGTACGGTGTCGTAGTGGCATCCCGACAGGGCGGGTCGGGGGACGCGGAGCCCCTCGGGCCCGGATCGACGGAGCGTCGGACCGCTTCCACGACCGCCGCCGCGAGCCGAGAGGACGACGTGCGGCCTCGGTCGCCGCCGGAGTCGCCGGCGCGCCGCCGCGAGCGGGCCGGCCGACCCGACCGACCCACGGACTATCGGTCGGTCGATTCCGCCAACGGCGGAGAGGCGTCCGCCCGAACGCCGGAGGACCCTCCGGTACGCGACCCCTCCCTCTACGCGCTCACCGACCACTTCCGCGAGCGGCTCGAACAGCCGGGTCGGTACGTCTCGACGCGCACCGTGAGCGACGCGATCCGGAGCGGACAGCTCCGGTGGAACAACACCGACGGCTGGCGGTTCGCCCTCGTCGAGGGCGGCGTCCGCTTCGTCGTCGTCGTGAGCGACACGGAGACGAACTCCCCGGTCGTCGTCACCGGGTGGACCGAGGTCGCGGACCGCGAGGCCGCCCTCGAGGCGCCCCGGTGGGACGGGGTCGACGTCGACACCATCGCCGTGCGGGCCGCCCTGAGCGAGTCGGCCTCGACGCCGATTCCGGACCGGATCCGACCTCGGGCCGTGACCCGCCCGTTCGAGGTGGGCGCTCACCGCCTCGAAACCGCTCCCGGCGACCCCTTCGTGCGCTGTACCGACTGCGGCTGTCGGTTCCGCTCGAAGGAGGGGATCACCTCGCGACGGTGTCGGCAGCGGTCGTCGGGACGATAGCAGGCGGCTCTGTTTCCAAGCAATTCCCGGGTGTTCACGCGATTCGCGAACGGCTCGGCTGTGCGGCGGCGCGTGCCTGCGAGCGGTCGCTCCGACGACCGCGAGACGGCACGCGCGAGGAAGTGGTGAGCGCTCGCAGAGCGCGAACCGCGAGGCTGGGGAGGCGTGAGGTGCGGTGCGGTTGCGGTCGGGTGGGACTTCGGCGGCGTTCACCGTCGATTCGTCAGAAGCCACTCATAAACGAACGGTTGAGACTTCAGAGGTGTTCTCCGCGATGGCGAGAGTGGTTACGTATAAACAGCAGCTGAATTTCCGAAGTCGATCCAGCCAGATCGGTGACGACGCGGCCGCTCGGGCCGCCGTCGGACGAGCAAACCCGCCCTGGCCCAGTTATTTATAGATAACACACCCGCCCGCCGTTTCGGAGGCGGCGTCGACTCGGCCGGACCCGTTCACAATCCGATGATGTCGTCGAGTTCGACGTCGCTCACGCGGCCGCCGCATACCGCGCACTCCGATACGTCACGGGGACCGGCCCCGCCTTCCATGTGAAGGTTGCCGCACTCGGTACACACTTCGAATTCAGCGTCGAGCATGGGGGCGGGGGTTTTTCGAATCCGCCGTATATGTCTTGTGTCGGAGACGGCTGACTGTGCCGGGGGCGGTCGACCGCCGGGGCGTCGACCAGTGACGCTATCCATTTCCGCGTCGCGGCCGAAGCGGCGGTGATGACCGACGACACCGGCGACGACGCCGGCGATGACTCCGGAGGCGACGCTCCCGACGACGACGCGACGCCCGACCCCGACAGCTCCGACGACGATCTCTCCTTAGACCGCTTCCACGAGGCGCTCGAAGCCGAGGAGCGCCCGGTCGCGACCGCGAGCGAGGTCGCCCGGCGACTCGGCACGACGCAGGCCGCGGCCCGCGACGCGCTCGCCGCGCTCGTCGACCGCGGCGACGTGGACCGGCTCGATGTCGAGGCCGACCCCGTCGTCTTCTACCCGCGCGACTGGGGCGCGCTGGCGAGCCGCGAGCGCGTCGTGGCCTTCCCGAAGCGCCGCGAGATCGTCGTCGACCGCCCGACGCAGTACACCCGGGCGCGGCTCTCGCAGTTCGCGCAGCTCGTCGACACCACCGGCACCGAGCCGGGGACCCGCGGGTACCTCTACCGGATCCGGCAGGAGGACGTGTGGGCCGCGCCGTTCGACGACGCCGGCGCGCTCGTCGACGCGCTCCGCTCGGTGCTGCCGCGGCGGTTCGAGCACCTCGAGGAGTGGGTGCGCGACCAGTGGCGCCGCGCGCACCGGTTCCGGCTGTACACCCACGCGGACGGCTACGTGGTGCTCGAGGCCGCCTCGGAGAACCTGATGGGCAACGTCGCCGACCAGCACCTCGACGACGACCACCTCCGCGCGCCCATCTCGGACACCGAGGCGTGGGTCAACGAGGACGCCGTCGCCGCGGTGAAGCGCGCGCTCTACGACGCGGGCTACCCCGTCGAGGACGACCGCGACCTTGAGACCGGCGACCCGGTCGAGATCGACCTCACGACCGACCTCCGCGAGTACCAGGCGACCTGGGTCGAGACGTTCCTCGACCGCAAGTCGGGCGTGTACGTCGGGCCGCCCGGGTCCGGCAAGACCGTCGCCGCGATCGCGACGATCGCGGCCGTGGGCGGCGAGACCCTCATCTTGGTCCCCTCCCGCGAACTCGCTGACCAGTGGCGCGAGGAACTGCTCGACCACTCCACGATAGACCCCGCGGACGTCGGACTGTATCACGGGGGCACGAAGGACGTCCGCCCCGTCACGATCGCGACCTACCAGATCGCCGGGATGGACCGCCACCGGAGCCTCTTCGACTCCCGAGAGTGGGGACTGATCTGCTTCGACGAGGTGCACCACGTCACCGCTCCCGTCTACTCTCGGACGGCCGAGTTCCAGAGCCGACACCGGCTCGGGCTCTCCGCGACGCCCGTCAGCGAGACCGGGAGCGAGGAAGACGTCTACACTCTGATCGGCCAGCCGATCGGCGCCGACTGGGATTCCCTCTTCGAGGCGGGCTTCGTCCAGGAGCCGGAAGTGGAGATCCGCTACGTCCCGTGGCGCGACGAGACGGCCCGCAACGAGTACGCCGCCGCGGACGGCCGGGAGCGCAGACGGCTCGCGGCCGAGAACCCCGCGAAGGTCGAGGAGATCCGCTACCTGCTCGCCGCCCACCGCGAGAAGAAGGCGCTCGTCTTCGTCGAGTACCTCGACCACGGCGACGCGATCGCCGACGCGCTCGGGGCCCCCTTCATCAGCGGCGAGACGCCCCACCACGAGCGGGCGGAGCTGTTCCGCCGGTTCCGGGCCGAGGACAGCAGCACTGACGGTACCGACGGCGACGGCCTCGACGTCCTCGTCGTCTCCCGGGTCGGCGACGAGGGGATCGACCTCCCGAACGCCGAGCTCGCCGTCGTCGCGAGCGGGCTGGGCGGGTCCCGCCGACAGGGATCGCAGCGCGCCGGTCGCACGATGCGGCCGACCGGCTCGGCGCTCGTCTACGTCCTCGCGACGCGCGGGTCGAGCGAGGAGGAGTTCGCCCAGCGCCAGATGCGCCACCTCGGTCGGAAGGGCGTCCGCGTCCGCGAGACGAACGTGGCGGAGTAGCCCGCGACGCGGTGCCCTCGGCCCGCGGCGTGAGTCGACCCGGGTCGCCCGGTCAGAGCGAGTCCGTCAGGCGCTCGGCCGCCGCTTCGATCTCCCCCTCGTTCTGGACGAACCGGACGGGCGCGTTCCGGTCCCTCGCGTACTGGAGCGCCGCGGAGCGGTTGAGGTCCTGCTCGAAGTCGATCTGACGTTCAGTGACTCCGTCGAGGTCGCGGTCGCTCTCTCGCCGCCGTTCGAGGATCGTCGCCGGCTCCGCCTCCACGAGGACGAACGCGTCCGGCGAGACGTCCTGAAGCACTTCGACCGGGAGCCCCTGGACGTAGCCGGTCTGCGTTTCGACCGCGAGGTGCGTCGAGAGGATCACGTTCGTCGTCTCCGCCTCCTCGGCGACGAACTCGCCCGCGCGACGCTGGAGGCGACGCGTCTCGGTCTGCGAGAGCGTGCCGAGTTGGGCCCGCTCGGTCGTGATGCCCATCGTCGCCGCCTGTTCGAGCATCACGTCCCCGAAGTTGATCAGCTTGTACCCGTCTCCGAGTCCGCGTCGGACCGCCTGACAGACGCTCGAGAGACCGACGCCGTTGACTCCCGACACGAGCGTGACGGACATCAGAAGCTCACCTCATTCTCCTCGTCCCCCGGTATTCCGCCGCGGTCGTCGTAGTACCGGCGGCCGATGAACTGGGCGCCGACGAGCAGCATCAGCGTGTCGTAGAGGTCGTCCGCCGAGTCGAACGTCTCGACGTCCGATCGATCGATGACCGCCCGGATCGTCGTGGACTCCCCGTCCGGCGGCGACAGCTCCGTGTCACCGACCGTCTCCAGCACCTCGTCTCGGGGCGCCGGAAACTGTAGCTTCCTCGCGAACAGGTCACGAGTTTCTGGTAAGCGCATACATACCATATGTCAGCGCACGCGAGCATAAGTGTACGTGTGACCGGAGACGTCGCCGCGCCTCCGAGGCGTTCCCCCGACCGCGCCCCGCCGGGTCCCCGCCGACCGCTCGCGGCCCGTCGGCGGGCGAAGCTTTCAACACCCGCTCCGGCGACTTCGCGACATGGACGCCGACGAGCCTTCGCCCGCCGCCGACAGGGACGCCGAGCCCCCGACCGTCGCGGAGGCGGTCGTCGACGCCATGCTCGACCGCGGCGTCGACACCGTCTTCGGCATCCCCGGAAAGCAGACCCTCCCGCTGAACCGGGCGCTCGCCGACCGCGACGCGCGGTTCGTCGTCGCCCGCCACGAGACCGCCGTCCCCCATCAGGCGTGGGGGTACGCCGAGACGAGCGCGCCGGGCGCGATGGCCGCCACCTGCGTCGTCCCCGGCCCGGGCGACACGAACGCGATGAACGGGCTGAAGAACGCCCTGAACGACTGCGTCCCTCTCCTCCACCTCGCCGTCGAGACGGAGCGCTCAGTGCGCGGCGGCGACGGCATCCACGAGACGCCCCCGGAGACGTACGACACGGTCGTCAAGGAGAACGTCCTCGTGGACTCGCCCGCGGGCGCGGTCCCCGCGGTCGCCGAGGCGATCCGGACCGCCCGCGAACACCCGCAGGGCCCGGTCCGCGTCGGGATCCCGAAGGACGTCCTCGCGGGCCGCACGCTCCAGCCGGCGGTGGGCGACTGCGGCCCCTCGCCACCGCCGGCTCCGCCCGCGGAGGCGGTCGCAGAGGCCGCCGACCTCTTGACCGACGCGACGGCGCCCGTCGTCCTCGCCGGCGGCGGCGTCAGGCGATCGGACGCGAGCGACGCGCTCCGAGCGGTCGCCGAGGCGCTGGACGCGCCGGTCGTGACGACGTACAAGGGCAAGGGGACGCTCCCGGAGACGCACCCCCTGTCGGCGGGCGTCCTCTGTGGCGGAGCGAGCGCGGAGTTCCGCGACCTCCTCGCGGACGCCGACGCGGGGCTCGTCGTCGGTTCCGACCTCGACGCGGTCGCGACCGCCTCGTGGTCCGTCGCGATGCCGGAGACGCTGATCCACGTCACGCTCGACGGCGACGACGTGGGGTTCGGCTACGAGACGGACCTCGGCGTCGTCGCCGACGCCGACCGCTTCCTGCGCGCGCTCGACGAGGAATTCGCCGACGAGCGCGCGCGGCCTCGCGACCGCGACGGCGCCGAGCGCGCCGAGGCGGTCCGCGCGGCCGACCGCGACCGGTTCGCGGCGCTCTCCGAGGACCGCGACCGCGACGACCGCCCGCTCCGCTCGGTCGAAGCCCTCTCGGCGGTGCGCGACGCGGTCCCCGAGGAGGCGGTCGTCACCGCCGACGCCGGCGGGTTCCGGCTGTGGACGCTCGTCTCGTTCCCCGCGTCCGGGCCGCGCTCGTACGTCAACCCGGGCTCGTGGGCGACGATGGGCACCGGGGTCCCGTCCGCGATCGGCGCCAAGCTGGCGAACCCCGACCGCGACGCCGTCGCGCTCACCGGCGACGGGGGGCTCATGATGTGCGTTCACGAACTTCACACGCTTGCGAGCGAGGGGATAGACGTCACCGTCGTCGCGCTCAACAACGACGACTACGCGATCATCAGCGAGGAGGCGTCGCGCTCGTACGACTTCTCCGAGGGGGCCTACGGCTGGGGGGAGACCGGTCTCGACCTCGTCGCGGTCGCGTCGGGTATGGGCCTGCCGGCCGAGCGCGTCCGCGAGCGCGACGCGGTGGGTGACGCCGTCGAGCGCGCTCGGACTCGGGACGGGCCCGCGCTCGTCGAGGTCGTCACCGACCCGAACGAGCCGCAGGCGAGCGAGTGGATGACGGGACCCCGACCCGGGGAGTGACCGCTCCGTTTCACACCGAGCGTTTCCGAGATCTGAAGCGATCTATATGTGGGCCCGACGCCGAGTGCGCGTATGCGAAACCCGTGGGTTCACGACGACGTCCCGGACGATCCCGGAAGGGGCTACGACGGTCCAGTCCGGCTGTTGGCGGCGTTCATTTGGGGGTTGTTGGCCCTCTCCGTCGGCGGCTTCGTCCTGCTCTCCGGCGCGGGCGTCGTCGACCTCGCCGACGGCGGCTCGCTCGGCGAGGTCGTGACCGGAGTCGTCGCCGCGCTCGCGGTGGCGTTGGCGCTCCCCGTCCTCTTGAAGCTGCTCGCGATATCGCGCGCGCTCGCCGCCCTTGCGTTCCTCGTCACGGGCGCGTCCGTCGGTCGGTTCGTCCTCGCTCGCGAACCGGAGCGGTTCCGGGCGCTCCTCGACGCGCGCGACGGGCTGGCCGAGAACGCGGGCGCGCTCGGTGACCTCTTCGACGTCGTCGACTCGCTGTCGCCCGCGATGACCGACGGCGCGACGGCGGTCGTCGGCGGCGCGACGGCGGTCGTCGACGGCGCGATCGCCGCCGTCATCGCCTTCCCGGCCGCGTGATCCGGTCGTTCCGGGGGGCGAACTGTCGCTTTCGCGGCGCGCGCGACGGGACGTGAGCCTTAACAACTCCCGTTGTGAATCCCGTCCATGACGCATCCGAACGACGTCGCCGTCGGGATCGTCGGCCTCGGCGGTATCGGGTCCCACCACGCGACGAAGCTCACCGAGCGCGGCGCGAACCTCGTCGGCGGGATGGACATCGACGCGGACGCCCGAGAGCGGTTCCACGAGGAGTTCGACCTCCCCGCCTACGAGGAGGAAGCGGCCCTCTACGAGGCGTGCGACGCCGTGTTGGTTACCACGCCGAACCGCTTCCACGAGGAGTACGCGACCTCGGCGCTTTCGGCCGGGCTCGACGTCCTCTTAGAGAAGCCGCTGGCGCACTCGCTCGAGAGCGCCGAGCGCATTGCGGACGCCGCCCGCGCGGCCGAGGGGTTCTGTATGGTCGGGTTCAACAACCGGTTCGCGGAGCCGGTCCGGGTGATCAAACACTACCAGGACGAGGGGCGGTTCGGCGAGACCACCCACGTCGAGGCGAACTACGTGCGGCGGCGCGGCGTCCCCGGTCGCGGGTCGTGGTTCACGTCCGCGGACGTCGCCGGCGGCGGCGCGCTCATCGACATCGGCGTCCACGCGATCGACCTCGCCCTCTACTTCCTCGACCACCCCGAGGTCGTGGAGGTCTCGGGCGAGACGCGCTCGGAGTTCGGCGGGCGCGACGACTACGCGTACGTCCACATGTGGGGCGACGACGCCGGCCCCGAGGGGTTCGACGTCGACGACTCCGCGTCCGCGTTCATCCGCGGCGCGGACGGTTCCACGGTGTCACTGGAGGTCGCGTGGGCGACGAACCGCCCGGCGACGGACGAGTTCGTCGTTCGCGGCACCGAGGCGGGCGCGACGTTCGACCGCGGCAGCGGCGACCTCACGGTCCACGAGGCCGCCGTCGGCGGCGGCCACCACTTCTCGGACGCGACCGTGGAGACGCGCGACGGCGACGCCCACGCCGCCGAGCAGGCGACCTTCCTCGAGGCGGTCGCCGCGGGCGAGGCGCCGGCGATCAACACCGTCGAGGAGGGGTTACGCGTCCAGCGCGTCATCGACGCGATCTACCGCTCTTCCGAGACCGGCGCGGCGGTCCGGCTGGACTGAGCGGCCCCGTTGAAACCCTCTACAAGAACCATATTCGGCCCCAGTTCCGTTCAATATAGAGGAAGGGATGAGCGATGGCGGGAGTGAGTATCGCAGATCGGTAGCAGCGATATTGTATTTAAATAACCGTGAGCGACGGCGACAACTGCTTATAAATGGCAGGCGGTGGCGCGCCTGCGAGCGGCCGCCACCGGCGGCCGCGAGCTAGCCCGCGAGGGACGCGGTGAGCGCTCGGAGAGCGCGAACCGCGAGGCTGGGGAG
>NZ_SGTU01000822.1:0-213 GCF_005435195.1 Halorubrum sp. SP3
CCATAGTCTGTCCTGTAGGGTAGTCTCCAAGATAATTCCATGTGTGAGTACGCCACTGCGTGGTGACAGACTATTGGTCGATAGTGAGAGACAGCGTCCCTCGAACGGGTTTCAGCCCTGTTGCTGTCAGGGCGATACTCGAGTCGGTGTCGGAGGTAGCCAACAACCGTGCCCCAGACGTAGTCGACATTACTGGTTCGGCGAACGTGTTGT
>NZ_SGTU01000823.1:0-213 GCF_005435195.1 Halorubrum sp. SP3
CTGGCGGGACCTACGTCGCGGAGAACTTCGACATCGACACGGTCGCCGTGTTCGCGTCCGACAACGCGTTCGGGCAGAGCGTCGCGAGCAACTACACGCAGGTCTTGGAGAACCAGGGGGTCGACGTGCTGGAGCCGCGGTTCGTCGAGGTCGGCTTCTCCGAGTTCGACGGGCTCTTCGAGCAGGCGGTCTCGGACGGCGCGACGGGCGTCG
>NZ_SGTU01000824.1:0-213 GCF_005435195.1 Halorubrum sp. SP3
TCATAATCCATGTTCATCCACATATCCAAAGAAGCCTGTCATCTGGACTCAATATCCGACAAACGTCTCGTCGCTCGTCCCACTGAGGTACTGCCAAATCTCTCCCTCCCGCCACCCGACGGGCGCCAGCACGCTCTCAACCGCTCGCACGGCGGCGTCCTCGTACCACTCGGTGTCGTACCGGTGAGATTCCCGTACTCCAACCGAACTCTT
>NZ_SGTU01000825.1:0-213 GCF_005435195.1 Halorubrum sp. SP3
TGATTCAGATCGTGCCATTTCTCGAATCTCCGGAGCAGCGTGTCGGCGTGCTGCTCGATGTACGCGATACAGTAGCGCGGCGCTCGTGTTAAATTCACGGGTGGGAAATCGTCTTTGACGCGGGCCTTCTCACCGAATTTGTAGACATCCATGTGAAGTCCCTCCTCGGTGATATCGTGCCCCATCGGGTTCTCTGGATCGTGGTCGAACCGG
>NZ_SGTU01000826.1:0-212 GCF_005435195.1 Halorubrum sp. SP3
ACTCGTAATACGCCATGCTTACCTACAGGTAGAAAGACGTCTGCTGGGGCACATTCCTTACTTTCACTGAGGCTCTTTGTTTCCAAGTCAGTACGCCGCTGTGATTGACCTCTCTCAATAACAGAGCGTACAACTGATACTGACACGGTTTCTTCCCTAACATTTCCAAAGTTATCTGTAGTTTTTTGTGGGCTAAGTTCTGTAGCTAAATC
>NZ_SGTU01000827.1:0-212 GCF_005435195.1 Halorubrum sp. SP3
GAGGGGAACCGCGGCGACCTCCGCGGCGCGATCAACGACCTCCAGGCCGCGACGCAGGGGCGCGACGCGGTCACGGTCGAGGACGTGGTCACCGGCGACCGGGACAAGGCGCTTGGCCTCTTCCCGTTCCTCGACGCGGTCCTCAAGGAGGAGTCCGCGGAGGAGGCGCTCCAGTCCGCGTACGCCGTCGACGAGACGCCGGACGACCTCTC
>NZ_SGTU01000828.1:0-212 GCF_005435195.1 Halorubrum sp. SP3
GGGCGTCACCCGCACCCCAGTTACACCCCAACGTGTCTGTCGGGCTGGTCCGGGGCTCGTACACTCGGTCGTTCGGGGTAGCGCTCCGGAACGCGAGTGTCGCTCCAGAGCAGGTTCGGGTCCACGGCATTGTTCGGGGGATGTCGGCCCCGTTACAGTCTGTCACGCCTACCGAGCGTGCGATTCGGCGGCCAAACCTCACCGTCGAGCGG
>NZ_SGTU01000829.1:0-212 GCF_005435195.1 Halorubrum sp. SP3
TGCTGACCCGGTAACAGTCTCGCCGGCAATCGTGAGCTCGCTGTACGTGTCTTGGCCTGTCTCGGTCACTGGAATATCGAGCCGGAGCATCGACAGTTCCGCCGCCGGCGTTGGATCGCGATTCGTCTCCAGACAGTAGCGAAACTCCCGTGAGAAATCGACGTTGAAGCAGGCGAGATCGCCAACGGGGTACGCTATCAGTTGGTGTGCCT
>NZ_SGTU01000830.1:0-212 GCF_005435195.1 Halorubrum sp. SP3
TCTCGTCGCGCATCCAGCCGGCAACGTACAGTCCCGGAACTTCGGTGCGCCCCCCATCTGTGGGGACGAACGGCTCGGGCGGCGACCAGTCGGCGTCGTCAGACGCCTCCGCGTCCGCGTGTGTGTCTGCGACCGCATCGGCAAGGGGGTCCAGCACCTCGCCGTCGTACGCGGCGGCGACGACGACGCGGTCCGCGATCAGCTCTCCGGAC
>NZ_SGTU01000089.1:0-1468 GCF_005435195.1 Halorubrum sp. SP3
ACGGTTCTGTCGTTCACGTCATAGCGGTCAGCGATGTCGTTGTGGGTTTCTCCGTAACCCCAGTACAGCTCGTAAAGCCGATGCTTCGACGGTTTACTCATTTTTCTCTATCTCTCTGTTTTCCAACTCACGGTCCAACATTTTCTCGTCTAACTCGGCCTGTTGTTCTAACTTCTTCATCTTCCGCTCGTGGCGGCGCCTGTGGATGTCTTCTATTAATAGTCCTACTGTTACGACAGTCACGGTAGCGACGACGGTGAGTGACCAACTAATCATCTAATACCCCCACTGAGGCTGTCCGTCGGCAAGCGTCAACGGCTCGTACTCGTCGGCAAACTCATCGTACGGCACCGACCGACGCTTTTGTCTTTTCAGTTTCATTGGTGAGGAAGTATTCTGCCGTCATCGTCTCTATCCCACGTAGAGAGGTGATCTCTCATGTGTTCCTCGGTGGTGAGTAACTCAATATTTTGAGTTCGATTGTCCCACGGTATCCGATTCTTGTGATGTACGTCCTTCTCGCGTAACTCATCTAAACCATGTTCCGCTACTGCGAGTAACCGATGAACCATCACATCGAACGAAGATCCTTGATGAGTCACTGACCACTTCTCATACCCGTGCTGAGTACGGAAATGTGGCGGTCTGTCTGCTGAAGCTGTGCGTACGGGAAGATCGTGCCTCCGCAACCAGTCCAACACAGAGTGTTCGCTTCCACACAAGCGATTACCAACTTCTTCGGCACTTAGACCCTTATCAACGTACAATTCTTTGAGCTTCTCTTTATCAGAGTATGGTTTAGGATTGATCCCGTGTTTTTCACACCAGCGATGTATCGTTCCCCTGCTCACACCACACTCATCAGCGACGCTAGGTACGTGATATTCGTGTTTCTCAAGCAACGATTCCAACTTCTGTTGATCTTTGTATGGTTTCTCACTTGTCATTTCAGTATCCCCATTTTGGTTGTCCATCTGCGAGGTACAACGGCTCGTACTCGTCGGCAAACTCATCGTACGGGACGTGCCTTCTCCGAGACCACTCACCGACGACGGTGAGATCCACGGTGCCATCATCGAGGCCGACGACGGTCCAGATTACGTCATCTACGTCGTCTTCTGCGGCCCCGAAGGAGCCGAAGGTGTCCTCGTCGTCCGCCTCTCGAACGTCTTGATGAAGGTGGACTCTCGTTCCATCCTCACATCGCAGCGTCGTCTTGCGCGTGACACGGTCGTCCGCGTCGTCCAAGTACTCACGATGCGGGACTTCGATCCCGATTCTCGCGAGCTGGTGGTTCGGGACAGGGATCCGCGAGAGCATGGCCTTCCGCGCTGCCGACGCCCCGTAGTCAGCCTTCCCCTTCAGTTTGGGGTCAAGGCTGTCGATCAGTTCCTCGTACCGCTGTTCGCGGGTCTGTCGTGGTTGTGTCGGTTGCTCTGTGGTACTCATAGCCTGCCACGAGGCTAGT
>NZ_SGTU01000831.1:0-211 GCF_005435195.1 Halorubrum sp. SP3
ATATTTTGCAAGTAGCATATATTTCTTGTGTGAGAAAGGTATATTTTGTATGTTTTGTATGTTCCCGCGCGTTTCCGTATTTTCCGCTTCCGCTTCCGCAGTAAAAAATAGTGAGGAACTGGGTTACCCGGGGCACCTGTCACTTTGGAAAAAAAATATACGCTAAGATTTTTGGAGAATAGCTTAAATTGAAGTTTTTCTCGGCGAGAAA
>NZ_SGTU01000832.1:0-211 GCF_005435195.1 Halorubrum sp. SP3
CGGGGTCATCTTCATGAGCCTCTTCTGGGTCGGCAACGCCGGCTTCGGCCACGGCGTCGTCAACAGCGACCTGATGGGCCTGCTGCTGTTCATGACGGTGATCGTGCTCGCGGCCGGTCGGTACTACGGCCTCGACGCGCTCATCGAACAGACGGCGCTCGTCAAACAGAACCCCAAGCTGCGGTACCTGCTCGGCTAACGAGGTGACCGA
>NZ_SGTU01000833.1:0-211 GCF_005435195.1 Halorubrum sp. SP3
GCGTTCGGCGCGCCGACCAGCGCCCTCGTCTTGGCGTTCTGGTACTCGCGAAAGCGGGACGCGCTCGACGAGAAGTACGGCATCGAGCACAATGATGTCGCGGCGACCGACGGAGGGGTAGACGAATGACGGCGGGCTCGCTGCTCCTTCAGAGCGAACTGCTCCCGGAGGCGCTCGACATCTCGTTCAAGATCGGGCCGGCGCTGCTCGT
>NZ_SGTU01000834.1:0-211 GCF_005435195.1 Halorubrum sp. SP3
GAAGTCGTGAACATAGGCAAGCGTCTGGACGACCTGCTGTAGCGACTCATCTGTAGGTGTTGTCGCTTCATCGGGGACGACTGCTCTGGCCCGCCGGGCAACATCATCCAAATGATCCCGAAGATAGATACCTTCATATCCGTCTTCGGGCGGATGAGAGTACACAGCCATCAGACGAACACCACGGTTCGGCCATCGACAGTGGCTGCTG
>NZ_SGTU01000835.1:0-211 GCF_005435195.1 Halorubrum sp. SP3
TCGAGCTTCCGGGCGTCGTCCGCGCGGAGGAACCCCATGTACTCGTTGGGGTGAGTCTCCTCGCTCGCCTCGAGGACGAACTCCAGGGTCTCTCGGGCGATGCCGAGGAGCTCGTCCGAGCGGAACAGTCGCATGGGTCAGACAAGTCGCCGTCGCCTCATAGGGGTTCCGGACCGCGGGACGCCGGGCGGGCTCCACGCTCCGGGCGTCC
>NZ_SGTU01000836.1:0-211 GCF_005435195.1 Halorubrum sp. SP3
CCGATCTCACGCCGGAGAAGACGGAGGTACGACACATTGAGGAGTACTTGCGTATCTTGGACAACCGCGGAGTCAGTCACAATACGAAACGGCGCTATCTCGAATCTTTATCAGCGTTCTTCAGCTATGCGATGAAGCGACCACGATTCGAGAACATCACGGGGAATCCGGCTGGTGTCGTCTTGGAGGAGATTCCGAAGCAAATTCGGCA
>NZ_SGTU01000837.1:0-211 GCF_005435195.1 Halorubrum sp. SP3
AGATGGGTGTAGATTGCGAACTCGGCGGCGTCCATCCCCTCATCTTCAGCCTCTTTCTCGACCTCAAGCACCTCTGCTTCGACCGACTTCAGCGCCTCGACCGCCTCGGGGTCACTAATGTTGTCGCCCTGCCAGCGTTCCACGATGTCCGTGACGCGCTCGCTTAGTCGTTTGTATCGGGGGTTCTGGTTCTCCCGCGGGTGGAGGTGTT
>NZ_SGTU01000838.1:0-210 GCF_005435195.1 Halorubrum sp. SP3
GCCCTGCGCCGGAAGATCGGGATGGTGTTCCAGAAGCCGAACCCGTTCCCGAAGTCGATCCGCGACAACGTCGCGTACGGCCTGAAGATCCAGGACTTCGACGGCGACGTCGACCAGCGCGTCGAGGAGTCGCTGAAGGGCGCGGCGCTGTGGGACGAGGTGAAAGACCAGCTCGACTCCTCGGGGCTCGAACTCTCCGGCGGGCAACAG
>NZ_SGTU01000839.1:0-210 GCF_005435195.1 Halorubrum sp. SP3
ACGCGGCGGGGACCGGCGCGCCCCGCGCCCCCGTCACACGCCCCCACGAGTCCGTCCTACCGTCGCGAGGCCCGGTCTGCCCTCTGGTAAAGTGGGTATTGTTTACTCTCCTCATGAACACAGTTATATAGCTGTATCGTTCTGGGTTATATTGGTATGACGGACAAACAGAACAGACGGCAGGTACTGGAAGCGATCGGTGTGGCCGGC
>NZ_SGTU01000090.1:0-1445 GCF_005435195.1 Halorubrum sp. SP3
AAAACATCGCGAGAACGGGTCGCGTTGGCTCACGAAGAGATTGAGTCGTACGATGCGTCCTATTACGAGACACAACTCGTCAGAGCTGTCGAGAGTGTGCTGTCACCGCTTGGCTGGGACCGGACGGAGATTCAGCGAGAACTCGTGGAGACGCGGGTGCCAGAGTTGATGGCGTTCGCCACAAGGAACAGTTAACCAACACGGGAGCCATCTAGCATGGATTTGTTGGTTAATACTTAGTCAATGCCTTGGGACAGGGGAGACACAGCATCATGGGTTCCATCCCGTCAGTACACGGCACCAAGGAAGACTGTCGTATCAATCAGTACACGCGAGATCTACGGACGGACAGGCCGAGTGTCTTGGGGCTGGATCTGATAGCAGAAGACCAGACGAGGGAACGTCTTCACCTCACCAGACGGCAAGACGGACATCTTTCGACGAGCCCGACACGATGAGACACACACCCCTCTATCGATGTGTTCCAACTGAGTAGGCGAAACGAGGGAGAAACTCGATTCTCTGCTACAAACCTCGCTGTCGGCAAAGAACATCGACAGCGTCTCTCTATCCCTGGATTATCGTATTCAAGCCCGATGTATTTGTGTCGGGTTTCTAGGGACTTATTGTCGCTGGCCGAAACACATCGAACACATCGATAGAGGGGTGTGTGTGTTTGTGTTATTAGAAGAAGAGAAGAGAAGAGAAGAACCGACTCGAAATGAGTGGCTATGAGATGACGAGGACATTCCTTCTCTGTTCTAAACCGGTACGAGGACTGTATCGACCAGTTAGCTCAAATAAGATCCCGTCACACCCCACCCCGTGAAGACTTCGAACACATCGATAGAGGGGTGTGTGTCTTCGACCGGGGACTGCGAAACACATCGTCATCGGCTACGGCCAATTAACCCATTCTCTCGGGAATTATGCGGTTAACCGGGTATTACAGGTTTCAAACGGCTAATCACACTTCGATAGAGGTGGGGAACCTTTTTCATACAGGCGTGTATCAATTGGCCTATGGGTACTGACGACTCCGATGATCCCGCAGAGAATCCGGGACCGTCGGAGGACGAGGTGACGGCTCAGGCTGAGCTGTCGAGTGCGTCGCAGCCGGAGTCATCGCGACAGGCGTCATCGTCTCATGTCACTAACGGTGACTCACAGCCCGACGAAGGGGCAGATTCCGAGGGGCCATCACAGTCAATCGAGGATATGCTCCTCGAGTTCGACGATCAGGAGGGGCTAATTCGGGACCGAGAGCTACTCGATCCGAATTACGTTGTTGAAGAAGATCGCATCGTGGGCCGTGATGAGCAGCTCCAAGAAGTCACCAAGATGCTTCGGGTTGCCCTCGGCGATAACCGACCGCCAAACCTGTTCCTCTACGGCCCGTCTGGAACTGGGAAATCGCTAATTACGAAGGCAGTTTGTCATAATAT
>NZ_SGTU01000840.1:0-210 GCF_005435195.1 Halorubrum sp. SP3
GCGTCGAGCGCGCGGAGTGGCTGCTGAGCGCGGCCGAGGCGCTCGGGGAGACTATCGAGGTGCGCGTCCCGGCGGTGTCGCGGGCGCGGTCGCGGCTGTGAGAAATAGCGGTGAGAAGCTGGTAGAGAGATGCGAGGAGAGCCGGCGGCGTCGGGCCGTGGTGGTCAGTCCGCCGACCCGACCGCGCGGTGGAAGGGGGTCCGCGCGATG
>NZ_SGTU01000841.1:0-210 GCF_005435195.1 Halorubrum sp. SP3
GACCGCGTCAACAGGTGTATCGGGTGTCTCTGTCGGCGCCGACGCGGGATCCGTCGTGTCGGACTGCGATGAGTCTGCTGCGGTACCCGCTGTAGCGTTCGCATCGGACGAGGTATCGGTTGCCTCCGGCGGCGTGTACGTCTCGTCGGTCGCGCGCACCGCCCGCTCGACCGTCTTTTCGCCGTAGGTGCTGCCGTCGGCGTAGTGGAC
>NZ_SGTU01000842.1:0-210 GCF_005435195.1 Halorubrum sp. SP3
GTTCTGGCAGCGGATGCCGGCAGTGTCATACTGCGTGGTTGGGCCCACAAGGTGGACGCCACGCTCGTGGTCCTGGCCGGCGGGCTGTGAGTGCCCGCTTCGGGCCTGATTGCTGACAGGCATCACTTGGGTGGCTCCCAGCAGTTGATGACTGCGACGAGCTGCCGAAGCAGCTCCCGGATGTACTGACGGACCGTCCGCGAGACTGGG
>NZ_SGTU01000843.1:0-209 GCF_005435195.1 Halorubrum sp. SP3
CTTGCCCTGGGGTGAAGACTGGGAGCAGGGTGTTGTGTAACGAATGCGAACAATGTCTCAGATATACTACGTATTGCACAAGCTATACCCGGGTTTGCTACGCAGCGGTATCACATGACGACACTTCGGAGCCGGTTGTCGCAGCTCACCGAGCCCGACACCGGAGCGGCTGAACAGACGCGTGACGCGCTGCTCTCTGAACTCGATCT
>NZ_SGTU01000844.1:0-209 GCF_005435195.1 Halorubrum sp. SP3
GCTCCACATCCGAGTTGCTGATGGTCTGTTGTATGTAGCGGGCCTTCTCCGCCGTCTCGACGACGGCATTCGCGTGTTTCAATGCTGTGGTCACATGAGCGACTTCCTCATCGCTCAACGACTCGCTCTCTACGAGTGTGTCGAGCACGCCGTGGATGACGTTGAGGTCGTTGCGGATGTTGTGCCGCAACACCCGGCTGAGGACAGTC
>NZ_SGTU01000845.1:0-209 GCF_005435195.1 Halorubrum sp. SP3
CAGTTCTGTACCGTGTTCTGCGGTGTACCCGTCTTCAGTTGCGCTGAGCCCCTGGATGCCAAGTTCACGAATGCGATCGAGATCATCGCACCCGACGAGTTCGTGGTATGAATCGTTCACGTCGACAAAGGAAGTCGTCTCTGGGTCGAAGATGGCGATCGCGTCATTGACACCGTTGAAAATCTGCTCGTACTCTCGCTCGCGGCGTT
>NZ_SGTU01000091.1:0-1438 GCF_005435195.1 Halorubrum sp. SP3
GAGGAGGTCACACCTCCCCTGATGATTTCTCAAATTCGACATCCATAACCTCAAATCGAGCTCCACCGTCACTCCCGCCTGTGACACGAATCTGCCAGTCATGAGCGGCGATAATCTCTTCAACAATACTCAGCCCAAATCCGGTTCCGTCTGCCGATTTCGAGTACCCGGCCTCAAAGATGTCATCATATTCCTCGGACGAAATACCCGGACCATCGTCCTCAATATAGAACCCGTCGTCAAGTTCCCCGACCGTCACAGTCACATCAGATCCGCCGTGTTCGATTGAGTTCCGAAACAGGTTCTCAAACACCTGCTTGAGGCGGCTTTTATCAGCAAGTATACTCCGTTCGGCATTGTTAAATAATGCTGCTTGGCCCGTGTCAACGGTCTCCCAGCACCCATTAATCATCGTGGCGAGATCGAACGGCTGTGCGTCGGTCACTTCTTTTCCTTCACGGGCTAGCATCAGGAGGTCGTCGATCAGCGTCTCCATCCGGTTGAGACCCTTTTCTGCCTCATCCAGATAGTCGCTGTCACACTCTATAGATGCCATTTCAATCCCCCCCGTGGCGACTTGTAATGGATTTCTCAAGTCGTGTGAAACAACACTTGTGAACTCCTCAAGCCGTTTGTTTGTGCGCTTGACCGACTCACGTTCGGTGATGTCGATATACATCGCTACCGTTCCGATGATCTCACCATCTGCTGTACGACGTGGAACCGAGCGCAAGAGAGCCTCTACCACCTCACCATCGTTAGCCACTAGATCACGTTTCTCTCTAGTGAACTCACCGTTAATCGATCGGCTATACCCTCCAGATTGTAATTCTTCTTCCGACTCAGGTGTGTAGAATTCTGTGAGTTCGCTGCCGGTTATTGCGTCCGCATCGTATCCAAGTGTCTCGACAAACTGGCTGTTGTAGTCCTCAGTAATCGGCCGGTCGTCTTCAGATCGAGTGAGAACCGTCATTACTGGGGCTTCCTCGAACAGCGTTCGGTACTGTGATTCATACTTGTTCGCCAAATGCTCCAGTTCCTCTGTTTGTTGTTCCAACTGCTGTTTGCGTTCTATTCGTCTGGTGATATCGGTCGTGACACCGGTAATCCGAAACGGATCGCCGTTCTCGTTGGTAATTACGTCGAGGCGGGCCTGTACCCAGCGTACCCCACGGTTGGGATGGTTGACACGGAACTCCTGCTCGATTGGCCACTCTACTGTTCCATCTTGTTGGGCCTCCAGATTTTTGAGCAGCTCGTCCTTGTCATCGGTATGGACGTGCCGGAGCCAAGCCGTCGGGTCATCGTAGGCCTCCTCAGGTGTAATCCCGTAGATTGTTTCCACTGCCGGATTCACGTACTTGGTTTCGGAGTAGTCAGTTGGTAACAAGAAAAACGCGTCTTGGACATTGCCGGCAAATCGTTCAAACCGCTCACG
>NZ_SGTU01000846.1:0-209 GCF_005435195.1 Halorubrum sp. SP3
GGTGCATGTGGACCACCTTGTCGCGGACGGCGTCGAACTTCGATATCGGCTTCCCGAACTGCTCCCGCTCGCCCGCGTACTCCTTGGCGGCCTCGTAGGCGCCCTGCGCGAGCCCGACCGAGAGCGCGGCGATGGAGATGCGCCCGCCGTCGAGCGTCTTCATCGTCTGCGTCCAGCCGTCGCCCTCCTCGCCGAGGAGCCGGTCCGCC
>NZ_SGTU01000847.1:0-209 GCF_005435195.1 Halorubrum sp. SP3
TCACGCTTCAACGCGGTGCTGGCGTCCACGGGCTTGTCGGGCCGAACGGTGCCGGGAAGTCCACTCTCATGCGGATGCTCACGACAGTGACGGCGCCAACAGAGGGAGCGATTTACTGGGACGGAACCCGGGTGAGCGAATCGCCGGACACCGTCCGAAGCGTGCTCGGGTATCTTCCGCAGGATTTCGATACCTACCCCATGTTAACG
>NZ_SGTU01000848.1:0-209 GCF_005435195.1 Halorubrum sp. SP3
GTGGCGACGGGTTCTGTGATATCAATATTCCCACTGGCCCCCGTCTCTATAGAGAACGCGCCAATACCACGGAACGTGCTATTGATTTTCTTCTCCTCATTGGGACTGCCGACTGGCGCAATGATAGCAACGTCGAGCCCTGTAAGGAGTAGTTGTTGGAGGTTCTGGCTTGCCTGGATTAGTGGTTTTTGTTCATCAAGCGAAGAAAG
>NZ_SGTU01000849.1:0-209 GCF_005435195.1 Halorubrum sp. SP3
CAGGACACTACGGAGACCCAGGCCGTCCAGACCATCGCCGAGGGCGTGAACGACCCCGAGCAGACCGGTATCAACGTCCCCGACAAGGGGCTCTCGACTTCCACTTACTACAAGCGGCTCTGGCGCATCCTCGACCAGCGGTACGACGTGGTGCTGATCCTGCTCGACGAGATCGACAAGCTCGACGACGACGCGATCCTGATGCAGCT
>NZ_SGTU01000850.1:0-209 GCF_005435195.1 Halorubrum sp. SP3
CCGGTCTACTGGTCGCTATCCTTGTCGGTTGCGTCACGAATCCGCTACTCGGAGTTCTCCTCACAGTCTCCGTCGCAGGGGTCTACGTGCTATTCGGGATTCGACGACTGTCGGCTTTGCTCACCGTTCCGGCCTTCGTTGTCAGTGTCCCGTTGGCCGCGTACTCGTTTTTCCGTGACTCGTTCGTGTGGGGAGGTCGCCGATACTAC
>NZ_SGTU01000851.1:0-208 GCF_005435195.1 Halorubrum sp. SP3
GCAGAAGCTCAACAAGCACCTCCACGACCTGATGCGCCTCGGCGACCTGTACAACACCGCCATCCTCGTCACCAACCAGGTCGCGTCGAACCCGGACTCCTACTTCGGCGATCCGACCCAGGCGATCGGCGGCAACATCCTCGGGCACGCCTCCACCTTCCGGATCTACCTCCGGAAGTCGAAGGGCGACAAGCGGATCGTCCGCCTC
>NZ_SGTU01000852.1:0-208 GCF_005435195.1 Halorubrum sp. SP3
GACGCATCGGTCGGCGGAATCATCGACGTGGAAAGTACCGAATCATTCAACGAGGCGATCGCGGAAAACGACCAGGTCGTCGTCGACTACTTCGCTGACTGGTGTGGCCCCTGTAAGCAGCAGACGCCTATCCTCGAGGAGCTGTCCGGCACGATCGACGCGCCGGTTCTCGGCGTCGACACCGACGAACACAACGGGCTTGCCGCGG
>NZ_SGTU01000853.1:0-208 GCF_005435195.1 Halorubrum sp. SP3
ACTGTAACAGCACCGTCTCGCCTTGGTTCTCTTGAAGCCAGTTCTCGTTGGGTTCTCGCGTGTAGTCACTCATGGATGTTAGTCAGCACTTGCGGGTGGCTTTCTCCAGACACCCTGTTTCGCTGTCGGTTCGTCGTCTGCTCGCTTTCGTTCAGCGGGCCACTCGTACTTCGGCGGGACGCCGTGATGGGGTTCCCATCGCAGATGG
>NZ_SGTU01000854.1:0-208 GCF_005435195.1 Halorubrum sp. SP3
TCGTTCTCGGCGACGCTGAGATCGTACACGTACCCGTCGTGATCCACTTCCTCAACGACCGGGTCTTGTCCGCTGCGGTAGTAATCACACGTTCGAATCGTGTAGCTCCCCTTACTCTCCCTGTACTTCAGCGAGTGCTTCTCCCCGCGTTGCGTGAGAAGCGTAGAGAGCCCCGCCGCGAGTTCTCGGCTCGTCGTCTCGAAGTCGA
>NZ_SGTU01000855.1:0-208 GCF_005435195.1 Halorubrum sp. SP3
TTCCGTTCCCGCTTACAACGGACTCTCCCCGGGAGAACGCGACCAATGGAGACAGTACCTCTCACAGCGCCTTGAAAAGCCGAAGACAGAGATTGTTCCCGAAGACTGGACTAAAGCGAACTCGTGGAAGATCCCGTCGATCACATGGACAAGCCTCGATACAGGCCTCCGTCCGATAGAGGTCGAAAGAGCGCGAATCCAATGGGTT
>NZ_SGTU01000092.1:0-1414 GCF_005435195.1 Halorubrum sp. SP3
AGTCGAGGAGAACCCCCGAAAGACGGTGGTTCAAGCGAACTATCAGACGGGTCACAAGGCGTTCATCGGCGGCAAGAAGGGGAAGCGACAGGACATCCTTCTCCCTGTCCGTGCGTTCGAGCAATGGCTGTACCACACCGAAGTGGTCGAACCGCTTTTTGCGGATTACCACGAACGGTACCCATACTGATGAACAAACAACAGCGTGAACAACAGGCGATCCATTGGGAGTCACAGTTCGAGAACTTGACCGAGGAAGAACAACAGGAGTGGCGCGAGACGGGGAGCGTTGACGGTCTATGATAGACACGGACGATCCGCTGAATGGTCGTTGTCCGACGTGCGGGAAATACTGGGCTGTGTGTATCTGTAACCCGACGCACCCGACGAACGCGGCATAATCGTCCGCTGCTTTTCGACGCAACGGCAGTCACACGCCCGAGCGTCAGTTACCTATGGACGAAGCAACCACCGTCTTAGAATTTGAGGAGGAGACAAAAAACTACGCCAAGTACGAAGCAGAAGAAAACAACGGCGTTGTTGCTGATTTCACTTCTGTGTACGTTCCACAGGAACAGTTTGATGATCCACCACAGACGCTTGCGCTTTCTAGTGAGTCCTAATCTATTTCTTTCTCTTTTGCTCAACGGCGGTCAGACGCCCGAGAGCTTGTCGCGTTCGTGAAGCGGACGCGACCGCGTGCTACCGCGTTAGCGTAGCAGGCTATTATGTCGAAGGCAACCGACTCCGCCGACGTTGACCCGTCGGTCACGACCGAGGAACCGTCCGTTGACACCGAGCCGTCTGTCGAGCCGCAGGGGACCGCCCGAGCAATTTCGGTGAAAGACACCAGCCACACCGACCCGTTGTACGGGACTGACCGTACGACGGCACGGGCGATCATGGACGAAGCCCGTGACCACGACAGCACCGTGATTCGGAAGCCTGAAGTCGCCCGATTCGGCAACCTGCTTGAGATAAGCCTTCGCGGGACTGTGGCTGTGTCGTACAATGACGTGCTACGGGCAATCAACACCGACGTGTACGTGGTTCAGAACTTCCTGTCGCACTCCTCGGGGAGTGTTACAATCACGCTCAAGACCCCGTAACGTGTCTCCCTCCGTTCTTTTGCTCGCTGGTCGGTCAGACGACCAGCAGAGCACATCCTATGAGCCGAAAACACATCTACATCGGAGAAGTGTACTGTGACGGCCAGCGAGTCGAACAAATCGCACACACGACCCAAGGTGGCGCACAAGAAGACGTTGAAGTAATAGCATCAGGGTACAGCGGTGAGGTGGAAACTGAAATCCACACACTACGACTGTATCGTGGCCCCGAGGCAACCGAGACAGCAGCCGACGTTAATGAGGACTCATAATGCCAAGTAGAGGAGACATTATTGACAAGTGGC
>NZ_SGTU01000856.1:0-208 GCF_005435195.1 Halorubrum sp. SP3
TTGAGATAGCGTCCACACCGCTCCGCCGCCGAATCGTTTCTATCCTCACTTTCCAACTCATTACTCTTTTTCACCTGAGACCAGTATAAGTCGAAGCTCTCGGTCAGAAGATCGAAAAATGTTGCCAAGCTTTCTATCGAATTTGAACCGACAGATACCGATGAGATATCCTGATTTCGAGCCTCATCGAACGCATACTCTGTGTAGT
>NZ_SGTU01000857.1:0-208 GCF_005435195.1 Halorubrum sp. SP3
TGAGAAGCCCGGACGGATTATGGCCCGTCACGATCGCTCCAGCTACGCTACAGCGATCGAATATGCGGTTGATACAACCCTTGTTCAAGAGGACGAAATCACTGTACAGGAGTTGGTTCAGTTGCTTGCTCAACGAGCAGAAGAACTAAACTGATTCTCTTTACAGTATAAATTACGGTATCTATCTTCAAAACTTCTGCTAAGTACT
>NZ_SGTU01000858.1:0-207 GCF_005435195.1 Halorubrum sp. SP3
AGAAAGGAAGACTATCCGAGCGATCACCGCGCCACGCCGGATCTCGACGGCTCCGAAGTGCGAATCGAAGTTTCCTCTCGGTGTCTGGAATCGCGCTACTGACCGCGACGAAGGCGGCTGACGCGGCTACGACTGCAGTCGGACTCGCGTACGTTCCCGGGGTCTACGAGGCGAACACCGCGGTCGCGTTCCTGGTCCAGCAAACAG
>NZ_SGTU01000859.1:0-207 GCF_005435195.1 Halorubrum sp. SP3
ATCGCAATGAGGGAAGTTGGATCTAATGCCAACGATGCCTGAATACATTGGGAAGGCACACGAAAAGCTCACTCGCGATATTCTGAATGGAGTTGATCCGCAGCCCGATACAGTAGAGCAACTCGATCACCTTCCGAGCAACCAGCAGGACCGGGTCCAGCTCGGTAGTGAGAAAACAGCCGCATTCATTCGTGACGATGTCTCATT
>NZ_SGTU01000860.1:0-207 GCF_005435195.1 Halorubrum sp. SP3
AGACCTCGATGCTTTGTGTGATCTACTCGCCGGGTATCGCATCCCCCGTCTGGCACGGCCGGAACACTGGTACTTCGTGCCGTTCAAATCCATGTGTAACTACTTAGTGAACCCATTCCACCACCCCCAGTCCGAAAAGGTTCAGGCTGCGATTGAGTACGTCCGTACTAATCAGCTCTGTACTAACCCCGAGTCTGGCCCCTCTCA
>NZ_SGTU01000861.1:0-207 GCF_005435195.1 Halorubrum sp. SP3
CCGCGACGGGCTGGAACGGTTGGTCGGGCAGTAACGATTCGGTGCGGTGGCGTCTTTCCGTCTGTGTATCGTGTCGCCAAAGACTTTAAATATTTACCACACGAACAGAGGGGTAGCGATGGCAGGTGCGTTCTCCGACGTAACAGACGATACAGATGATGACATAGAGTTACCAGACAACGTCGCAGAGGCGTTTGTTGAGTATTT
>NZ_SGTU01000862.1:0-207 GCF_005435195.1 Halorubrum sp. SP3
GTTTCCGTTCCATTTTATTTAGACGCCGACCGGCCAGCGGCCGCGCCGTCGCCCGCGTCGCCGCTCGACGACGGGTCAGACCTCGTCGACCCGGACGCCGGACTCCGTCCCGACGTGAACCTCGTCCGCGAGCCCGACGAAGAGCCCGTGCTCGACCACGCCCGGGACCGCCGACAGCGTCGCCGACAGGGCGGCCGGGTCGGCGAT
>NZ_SGTU01000863.1:0-206 GCF_005435195.1 Halorubrum sp. SP3
CAACCTGACATATCGAAGGCTAATGAATTATTGGGATGGGAGCCGGAAATTAGTCTTCATGAAGGGATGACACGAACGATCCGATATTTCAGGCAGAACCAGTAGTACAGATGCGATTCGATGTGAGCTATTGGAAGCGTTTAGCGGCAAATTCGGTGGCAACAGCTGTTGATACCCCACTTGTAAGATCGGTTTTAGACGGATAT
>NZ_SGTU01000864.1:0-206 GCF_005435195.1 Halorubrum sp. SP3
GGTCATATTCGCGGCCGTGATCCTCGGCTGGATCTCTTCCCCGTACGGCGCCGTCGCGGGTGCGATGATCATCGGACTCAGCATGGACGTCGGCGTTTACCTGATACCCGGCTCGTCAACATACAGGGTGGCGATCGCATTCGTCATCCTGATCGGCGTCCTGCTTGTCAAACCCGAAGGAATCTGGGGTGAAGTCTAATGGCGGT
>NZ_SGTU01000093.1:0-1396 GCF_005435195.1 Halorubrum sp. SP3
CGTTGTGCTTTTTCGGACAGGCGCGTGTTATCGTAGAGAGCACGCGCTACGGGGAGGCCACGGAGATAATTGTACTCATAGAGAACCTCAACTCCGTGTTCAGTCAGACCGTAAAACTGACTGGGAAGATCGCGCGCGTCCTCATTCGGCGGGTACCGATAACATTCGATGATATCGTTGTCACTGAGAACCTCCAGCTGATCTCTGACTGCGGCCTTGTTCTTCGGCATCATGTACGCCAACTCATCGAGCGACGGGAGATGCTCCGGATGGCCAAGGATGAACTGTAGGATCAAGTGCCGCGTCTCCTGGGATAGGAGATCGTAGATCTGCCGCTGCTCTTCGAACGGGCCGTCACCCTCTGCGGCAGGTGCGTCACTCATGGTCTCACTTGAGAGTACTTCAGCGGCGTGAATAATACTTTGGGTCAACTAATGTGGTCAAAAACCGTATTAGGCATACTGGTCAGTAACCTATTTGTTCACTCGCCAAGGAGCACACAGTATGACTGACCCCGGCCCGCCTCCAAACGCGGCAGAGATTATGGAGAGCGTGAACGACACGCTCCAAGGGCTCGAATTAGAACCTCGCGAAACCTCTGAGATCCTGTTGTTCGCCAACCGAGAACTCCCACATCTCCACACACCTGAAGACTCGTATTTCATTCTTGGCAGCTACCGTGACCCGTACCTTCGACGCCTTCGCATCGTCCAGAACGAATTGGACAAGCGAATCGGCACATACCCCTTCCTGATGGCTGATCTCCCCGAGTTGGATATCGATCGGCTCCCAGTCTTCCGCATCCGTTTCACCCTCCTCGCCGCGCACGCTGATACCATCGTCGCCGTGTACGAACAGGATGCTGGCGGTGAAGTCACCGAACTCGGGAAAATCAGCACGACACCATACTTCGACAAATCGTACGTCCTCCCACGAGACTACACGTGGATGACTGACCAGAACCTCGATACAGAGGCAGATGTCATCGCAGCTGCCGCGACCATTTACTTCAACGACGACCTCGACCAGGCCACCGCCGAAAAAGAGCTTGACTCACTCCTCGCCGCAGCCAATAAGAACGACATCAGACTCACGAAGTCCGATGTTATTGACCGATTAGAGGAACGAGAGGATGACGAACAAGCACCTGTCTCATACAGTTGGGTTCACCTCAACGAATTCCGCCTCTTCGAACTCCACAACCGATGCTTCGCCTGGTCCAGCCAAGATGACCTGCGCAATATCGTGGACAAAGTTCCGTAGCGCCGGGTCACTGATTCGTCGCCGCGAGATCCTTGTCGTTCTCGATCGGCGACGAGAGAGGCAATTTCTCTGGAATATAGTAGGGGGGAGGATGCGACTGTTGATAGTGCCCCGGGGCATCTGGTGGCAAATC
>NZ_SGTU01000865.1:0-206 GCF_005435195.1 Halorubrum sp. SP3
GGTCGTCACCGAGTGGGCGGTCGGACTCGACACCGGCTGCGTCTACGGCGGTTCGCTCACCGCGTACGACCTCCGCGAGGGAACGGTCACCGCGGTCCCGGCGCTCCGCGGCGGCGTCGAACGGAGCGACGCCAAGATCGTTGACGTGGCCGAACTGGGCTGAGATGACCGACTCCGACCGCGGGGCCGGCGGAGACGACGCCGAG
>NZ_SGTU01000866.1:0-206 GCF_005435195.1 Halorubrum sp. SP3
CTCCTGATGTAGATATTGATATAGAGAGTAAACGTAAGTCTGATGAGCTACTCTTTCCAGGATATGTCATAAGGCCCATGGAATCTCTCACAACCGGTAGGCCGTATGGTCTTGATTCTAGCGCAGAAGATTCCAGCGTATCTTCTGACTCCAGTGCTGAGGTAATTTTGCCTGCTGCGAAGATGGTTAAGGAAAGGTTTGATTCG
>NZ_SGTU01000867.1:0-206 GCF_005435195.1 Halorubrum sp. SP3
ACCGTGTACAGAATGTGTGGGTACCGGCAGTCCCGTCTCACCAGCCCGGCTTCACGGAGCTCATCGAGCTCCGCGTCGTCGATGCCGACATACTCTTGGAGCCGGCGCATGCTGTCGCGGGTGATGTCGTACTCCAACTCAGGGTCGTACTGGCCTTGGTGGGCGGAGTACACCGCCTGAAGAAAGCGCAGGCCCGCGTCGGTGAT
>NZ_SGTU01000868.1:0-206 GCF_005435195.1 Halorubrum sp. SP3
GTGAGCGCTGAAGGCGGGGTATGTACTTCCCCGACGCGGGCGAGTGGGAACGGCGCGACCCCGAGGCGGTCGGGCTCGACCCGGAGGCCGTCGCGGCCGCGGCCGACTACCACAGGCTGAACGGCACGCCCGGAGAGCAGATCGACTACGACTTCGCGGACCACGAGACGTGGGACGACGCCGAGGGCGAGCACGGCCAGCGGATC
>NZ_SGTU01000094.1:0-979 GCF_005435195.1 Halorubrum sp. SP3
GAAGAGACAGGTGGAGACCTCGAGAGCACAGCAAGTAATCGAGGAGTTCGAAAACGAGTACCCAACTGCTGCCGACATCTCTGACGGGCAAGTCGTCGCGATCGAGGCCGAAACGTCGACGTACAAGAAGCCCGCCCGGACGCTCCAGAACCTCGCTCGGGCGGTCAACCAAGATCAGAAGGTCCTCTTCATCACCCCGGAAGAGCACCCAGAAAAAAAGCAAGTTCCGGGGGCGCGTATCCACAGCATCCTCACCGCACCCGAGTTTACCCGCGGCGAGGTGCGGATACTCCCGAACGAGGGTGCGGACGACGTCGGCGACATCCAAGAGCGGTCGCCGATGACGCTCTACTATAACACGACCGAACAACTCAACCTGGGGATCCCGTCCGACACTGACCGGAAGCACGCACTCATCCCGAAGGGGAAACAAGCAGTCGGGATTCGCACCGACGACTCAGAACTCCGGCTCTTCGACGGGATCGCGAGCGGCAAGCAGTGGGGGCGCCTCCGCGTCGACGAGAAGTACGGTTCGACGAACGTCTTCGAGGCGTGGACCCGTCACGACCCGCACAATCAAGAGTGGGTTGTCTACGCCGGCGAGGAGCCACTGCGCTACCAGACGCTTGACGATCTCAAAGACGAGTGGCAACTGGTCTACGAACCGTTCGTCCCCGAGCGAGAGTTCGTCGACCGTCCGACTGACGACGCATGGGAGATCTTCCAGACGAGTCTCCCCGACGCGGTGAAAGATGACACGCTTACCGACTCCTCATCCGGGGAACCCAGCACAGCAGCCAAGGCCGACGGGGGCGCAGAGTCGGCTGCCCACGACCAAGAAACCCCTGAAGACGGTGGCTACACCGTTGGGCAACTCAAACGAGCGTTGTCTGAAAACGACGTTGACTCACTCGACTCAGACAAGATCGACCGGGTCGGTTTCACCCGTGAAGCCACACCGGTTCTCACCCGCGTCCGG
>NZ_SGTU01000094.1:989-1377 GCF_005435195.1 Halorubrum sp. SP3
CTCCCGAAGAGCCAGTCGGGGGAGGGTGCCTTGTCGACATCCAGTGACACCATCACTGAACTGACGGACGAGATGGTGGAGCCAGCAATCGACGAGCAGTACCAGCCCGCATACGAAGGTGTCTCCGCGCTGCTCCTCCCTGGAGAGTCCTCTGACGAGTTCACTGTCACCCGGGGCGATGGAGACTCCGGCGACGACGACACTCCACCGGCAGATCCAGACAACTCGGACGCCGCGGAGACGAGCCCGTCGGCTGACTCCGAAGCCTCTCCCGACGAGACGACCTCCGACGAGTCTGACGATGGGCCTGGGTTCACTGTTGAAGCCGACGCGGATGCGTTCAGCAATCCGGACGCGGACATCGATCCCGAAGATATCGACCTCCTCA
>NZ_SGTU01000869.1:0-206 GCF_005435195.1 Halorubrum sp. SP3
GGTTCGACGACCGCACCGACCGGATCGGCTACGCCCTCGGCCTCTTCGGCCTGAGCGTCACTCCGATCCTCTTCGGCCACTACGCCGACGGCGACGCCGCAGTCTTCGGGTTCGTGGTCGCGTTCTTCGGCGCGGTCGCGTTCCTCACGCTCAGCGAACAGGCGCGTCGGCTCGACGACGGGACGGCGTGAGCGGCCGGAGACGGG
>NZ_SGTU01000095.1:0-1367 GCF_005435195.1 Halorubrum sp. SP3
GCCACGGAGTTGCTTGACGCGGTCGGCCTCGACGGGCGTCACAAACACCGCCCCGGCTCGTTAAGCGGCGGCGAACAACAGCGCGTCGCGATCGCTCGGGCACTCGCTGCGGATCCAGCGGTCGTGATTGCTGATGAACCGACCGGCGAACTCGATCGCGAGACCGGCAAACAGGTGCTTGATGTGTTGACTGATATTGCTACGGACCGGGCCGTCGTCATCGCGTCACACGATGAGTATACCCTCTCCCGAACAGACCGCGTGATCAAACTGCGTGATGGACGCCGAGAGACGTGAGTAGCCGGCTACGTCAATTGGCAGGGATCTGTGGCCTCGGTGTCCGACGCGTTGTTGGGCGCCTCCGAACAGGCGCACGCGGCCGCACACTCGTCTCAATCACCGGTGTTGCCCTTGCGGTCGCCTTGTTGGTCGTTGTCACGAGTCTGTCAGCGGGGCTCGCTGGTGGCGCAACCGTCCAGAGTGAGGATATCGACTACTGGATCGTCCCTGACGAGTCGGGCGCAGGGAGCGTCCCACTCAACGCAGAGGGAGCCCAACTGAGCGAGGTCCATCGCATTACGGCCCAGTTACGCGCGGATTCACGGATTGACTATGTCACTCCCGTTGCGATCACCCCGATTCAGCTTCGGCACCCAGCAACCAACGAGCAGACGTATGTCCTCGCGCTGGGCGTGATCCCCGAATCCGGGCGACATGTTGCTGGACTCAATACGACACCATTAGCGGACTCATACGTCCATTATGACAACGGGTCATACGCTGGGCCGTGGACAGGACAGATGGTCATCTCCCCTGCTGTTGCCACTGAACTCAACGTGACACAACGGGATGAACTCACACTCGGTGGGAGCACCCGAACTGGGACCGTCTCCCACGTGACAGACACGGATCTCGACGCTGGCGTGGGTGAGGTGCCAGCGGTTGTGATGCCGCTTGCTGAACTTCAAACACTCACGGGCCAGACCAGCAGTGATACCGCTGACCAGATTCTGGTGAGTACGACTGACCCCAGCGTTCACTCACTGCTTACTGATATTTATCCGGGGACGAGCGTGGTTTCACGCGTCGGGCTGACTGGCGCAGAGACATCGACCACGAGCTTACCGCTCGCAATGGCGCTGGCTGCCACTGTCGTTGCTGGGGGGATTGGGGTCGCGTTCGTCGCGACAATGATGGGCTTAGAGCTAACTGCGAGCCGTCAAGAGATAGCCATTCTCGGCGCTGTCGGCTTCTCGGCACGGGCTCGGGTTCTGGTTGTCATTACGGAGACAGTTACTGTTGCCGTGCTTGGCGGGCTGCTTGGCGTTGCTCTCGGGAGTGTCGGAGTTGTTGGTCTGAACGTCGCT
>NZ_SGTU01000096.1:0-1047 GCF_005435195.1 Halorubrum sp. SP3
AATCACGGCCGCATACAGCCCAATACGCAAGAAGTTCTGGGCGAGCAGTTGAATAACACCGACTGGGAGCGGGTATTTTTCGATCGCGCTCCAGTCGTGATACTCGTGGACGAGCGCAACCACCGGCACAGAGAATAGTGGCCCGAGGAACGCGACGAGACTCGGATGCGGCGTGTGGTTGTCGATGATGACATCGATGTCGTCGCGGAAAAGCGTCGCGAGCAGTACCGGCGACACGAATGGAAACAACGACCGGGCAAGGTAGAAATGTAGGGTTGGGGCACGCTGGAGGAAGTCTGGGACACATTTGACGGTCCGAATCCGAACTCCGCTGGAGACACGCCGCTGCTTGAGTTCGGGATCGGTGCGACTGGCCACGACCTGGACATCCGCGCCCCTTTCGTGAAGCGTTGCTGCCTCCTCGAACAACCGACGATCGCCGCCACCGCCGTCCTCCGGGTCGGTGTTGTTCACGTACAGCAGCGTCTGACTCATTCGTGACCGCTCCGATCAGTTACCGAATCCATGTCGTAAGTACTGTCCGTGTCAGTCCGAGCGCATATCTAATCTGCGGCTTCTTTGTTTCGCCGGCCTCACGCTCCTGAATGACGATAGGAATCTCTTCAATTTGCATCCCGTTCTTCCGCGCTTCGATGATCAGCTCAGGCGCACTGAATCGCTCTTCGGTGAGGGTTAATTTTCCTATCTCTGATCCTCGAATAGCGCGGTAACCGTTCGTACAGTCAGTGATCTCAGATTTCGTGAGCCGATTGATGAGCCATGTAAAGAACTTGATCCCCGACTGCCGAACGACTCCGTTCCCGGAGTGATCGACGCCGCGATACCGCGATCCCATCACGTAATCGGCGTCACCGTCAAGCACGGGGGCGACGAGGTTTTCGAGCTCGTCGACAGGATGTTGTCCGTCAGCGTCCATAGTGACGACGACTTCCGCGTTCTTCTTTTCGGCGACGAGAAAGCCCGTTCGGAGCGCCCCGCCCTGTCCCTGATTAATGGGGTGTTCGGCGACGTTCGCGCCGGCCTCCG
>NZ_SGTU01000096.1:1107-1324 GCF_005435195.1 Halorubrum sp. SP3
GGGTCGCGGTGTCGTCGTCGGAACCGTCCGAGACGACGATCGCCTCAATGGGATAGCCACGAATGTGGTCCGGAAGCGCGTCGAGGACTGATTCAATACTGGCGGCCTCGTTGTACGCGGGTATCACGATCGCGATCGGATGATTGCCCCCGTCTGTTCGTGGCTCGGTCATCGTCTCCGTAACGGACAAACTCCGCGAGAGATCCGAAATATCGCG
>NZ_SGTU01000097.1:0-544 GCF_005435195.1 Halorubrum sp. SP3
GTGTCATCGGACGACGACCACGAAGATCACCGTCCACCTCGACGGCGACTTCACAATCGAGTGTGAAGCGTGTGGGGCGACAGCTATCGGACACAAACTCAACCAGTCCGACAGAACCTACGAATAATGCCGTGTAGCCACCACGATTCCGAGTGGAAGACTGTCGGTAGGTACTACGAGGTTCGTGACGAGACAGGGACGAAAGACGTACGCTATGTCCCCGAAGACGACTTTGACAGCGTCGAGATGACCTTCGATGAGGATGGTCGCCCCACCGAGGTCACGATCGACGGGGAGACGTTTTTCGACGGCCCACCGACAGAGTTTGCGTGGCTGAAGATCCGCAACCACGTCTACGACGTGTGTCCCGACTGCGCGTACACTCGTCAGGTGAATCCATGAGCGACATACCAGACCTCGCGAAAACGGCGCAACTCAAAGGCGTCAACGACCTCATAGAACGACAACGCGAGCGGATCATCGAAGAAGCAAACGACCAGCTCGAACGGTACATCCGAAAAGCGATTGCCGAAATCAACTGGGA
>NZ_SGTU01000097.1:562-969 GCF_005435195.1 Halorubrum sp. SP3
CGTCCACATCACACGCATTGATCCCGACGAGTTTGAACGGACACACGGGTTCCAGCATCACGCATACCCGTCCCAAGAGTTAGCGCCTAACGTTGACACCTACTACGGGATTGGCGATCATCACAAATGTGTATATAGACTTACCGAGTACCAATGTCAGGAAATCGCTGTTGATCCTGTGACGGGTGAAGACGTAACATAGTGTTGCCACTACGCGGGCAGTTGTAACAGAAAACGAAACTACTTCTAAAAAGAGATTCGCCCTGTGTTACAGGGTACTGAGGTCGAACGTGTACTCCGTCCCGACACCGTTGGGGCGTCGGTCCTCGTCTTCGTCGTAGACGGGTTCGTACCCGCCAGCGAGTCGCGGACGCTTGGAGTTGGCGTACGTGCCGTGGTTCCACGAT
>NZ_SGTU01000097.1:1015-1309 GCF_005435195.1 Halorubrum sp. SP3
TGGACCGCGTGAGGGGTACCCTTCGGGCGGGAGATACACCCCATCGGGCGTACAGCGACACGCCGTACAGTACACCGTGTCGTCATCCCGCACCGATAGTGATCCCTCACACGTCTCGTGGGGGCATGAGCGAGTGTCCTCGGGTTCGTCCGTTCGAATCGCATCTGCGAGCGACGTGACCCCCGCCAACTCGTTGTCGCTCTCGGGACGGGTACTGCTCATGCCATGAGCTCCTCGGTCGCCTCGTCAATCGTCGCCTGGTACTCTACGGCAGCGCGGTCACAAAGACCTAAA
>NZ_SGTU01000098.1:0-1300 GCF_005435195.1 Halorubrum sp. SP3
TTCAACTCCATCAGATCAGGGAGCCGAACTTCGGTGACATCGTCGCTCACGTCGGGATCATCGGCGGGGACGTACTCTCCGTGGAACGATCGAAGAATCTGGACGGTTGGCGTCTCGGGGAGACGGTAGCGAGGCATCCGTGCGGATTCATCATCGGTGGAGGGTTCCAACAGCCCGAACGCGACCGCCTGGTCACGGACGTTCTGGAACGCCGTCGAGGAGACGCCAATCGCCTCCCGCAGCTCCTTCGCACGGAGCCACTCGGAGGGGATTTCTGTGCTGTCCAGTATCAGCCGCGTCAGCCCGTTGAAGGCTTTCCCGCGGAACAACGTGACAACGGGTAGTTCGTCAGGGTCAAACCCCATCTAACCACCCCTCACCACGCGGCACAGGCGTGAATCCAATACTATGTAAGGAGAGTTGAATATCGCGAGGAATCGCTTCGTACGCAGCCATATCGTCGTCGCCCGTCGAACTAACACCCATCAATCGTTCTCGTTCACCCAACCCTGCGATTGAGATAGGCGTAAACGACAACTCTCGCATCTCGAATACATCCCGATACGAGGGGTCGTCTTCATCGTCCTCGGCTTTGTACCCACGGACGATGAACGTTTCAGGGTCATCAACGGGGTACTCACAGACGATTGTCTCATACTCCCGCGAAGCGTTACTCCACTCTATCACGCGGAGATAATCTCCGCTTTCAGTCGTAACCGATCGGGTGCGTACTGACATCGTGTATGTACTGTGTTTGTGTGTCCGATATTTATAGACAAGGGCTTGGACGGCCAGTACGCGGTTAGTTGACACGGGATTGATGTGAAACAATCACCGTGGAAAATGAATTATCCGAGTGTTCACGAGTGCTTTCGAACGTACACGCGACACCCGTAGTGGCCTGTCTGTGAAATCGCTTGGACGGAACACCCGAGGTTCTCTATCGTATGGATCTCGTAGTCCATCCGCAGCAGCGATTTCTCGGTGATGATCTGGTGGGTCGTCTCGTTTCGTCGTGTCTCCTTAACACGGACCACCCACCCCACGTCAGCGAACCGTTCGGCCAGTTGCTCGGTTGAGGCCGTCGCCCCATCGGTCGTCTCGGTACTCATAGGCGGTCCTCGTACGGTTCGGGATCGGGGGCAGGCGTTGCCGCCCTCGGCATTTCCGCCTGTACGTCGATCGCGGTGAGTGGGGCCAGTTCATCAGGCCGTGGGAACCACCACGCCAGCACGTACACGTCTGCGTCGTGGTTCTTGTACTCCGCGTGGTGGTGTCGCGTCGCGCGACTCGTCTGCTC
>NZ_SGTU01000009.1:0-119018 GCF_005435195.1 Halorubrum sp. SP3
GAGGGAGTCGGGCGGCCGGAGCGAAGCGGAGGCCGGCCGACGAGGCTGGGGAGGCGTGAGGTGCGGCCGCTGTGCGGTGGGGCGGGGCTCAAAGGGGCAGCCGCGAGGGCGAAGGCGCGCGACGCAAGGACCGCAGGAGCGAGCGAAGCGAGTGACGAGGACCGCAGCGAGCGCACCGAGCCGTCGCGGCTGGGGCTTTGGCGGTGTTCGTCGCGGACCCGTCAGTAACTATTTATAAAAGAGCGGCGGGAAATTCGGCGGTGTTCGCCGCCGATCCACCGTGAGCTACTTATAACGACACGTCGGTCTCGATGTCCTCGGTCGCCTCGCGGAGGCCGTCCTCGCGGGCGTCGCTCGCGAGCGACCCCTCGATGTCGGCGTCGGTGAGCAGGTCGCGGAACGCGTCGCGGAAGCGGTCGTTCGCCCGCGTGGAGGCGATATCCGTGCGCGCGACCGCGGCGTACCGGGCGACCGTGTCCGGCGGGGCCTCCAGCTCCTCGGCGCACTCGACGATCGAGTTGCCGGCCGCGGTCAGGCGCTTCAGGTCGGCGTACTCGAAGGGCGGATCGGCGCCCTCCTCGCCCCCGCCGCCGTCCACGTCGACCTCGCGGTCCGACTCGCGGACGAGGTGGAGGTCGAGGCGTGCCTTTCGGACCGTCTCGGCGTCGACCTCGGTATCGCCGTCACCCATCTCCCGCGCTTCGAGCGCCTCCCGGATCGCCGCCGCGATCGCGGCGTCGCCCTCGTCCGCGAACCGGCCGCGGGCGACCAGCGCGTAGGCGGCGTCGTCGAGGGGCGTCGAGAAGCCGTACCGCTCGCGCATCGCGGCGACGAGGTCGCGGAGGCGCTCGTCCGTGGCCTCGTCGTCGCGGTCGACGAGGGTTCCCCGTTCCGCGTCCTGGCGCTCGGTGACCGTCTCGGCGCCGGTGGCCTCGACGAACAGGTCGCGGAGGTCGGCGGTCTTCTCGTCCATGGGGTTCGATATACGCGGGGGCGGCAGAAAAGGGTCGTGTCGGCGCGGCGCCCCCACCGCCGGCGTTGCGACCTCACACCAGCCCACCGACCGTGAACACCACGTAACAGCACGCCACCAGCGCGCCCGAGTGAAGCAGCGCGGCGTAGCGCCCCCGAGCCGCGGTCCCGGCGAACCACCCGGACGCCAGCACCGTCGCCTGCGTGACGACGTACAGCCGGAAGCGCTCCAGTTCCGGATGAACCCCGCTCGGCTTCGAGACCGCCTCCGAGGCGGCGGCGATCTCAGCGAGGCGCGCGGCGTCGACCACCTGCGTGTTCACGACCGCGACGACGCCGGCGACGAGGACCGCCGCGCCCCAGCCGACCGCGATGTACGGCTGCATCGACGAGCGGAGCGCGCGCTGCTCGCTGTACAGCCGCCCGACCTCGATCCGGAGCGTCTCGAACACCGCGTCGGCGTCGCCGCCGGCGTTCAGCGCGCCCGTGACGAGCCCGAGGGTCGCGGCCGCCAGGGGGGTTCCCACGCGGTCGACGAACCGATCGATCGCGGCCGCGCGGACGTCGACCGCGGCCGGTTCCCCGGCGGGGCCGGCGCCCGCTCGGGTCGCCTCCTCGGGCGCCGTCGTCGAGCGCAGCGCGAACGCGAGGTCGGCCACGTCGTCGTCGAGGACGCCGAGGTCCGCGTCGCGCGCGACCGCCGCGACCGCGGCTTCGAGCGGACGCCCCTGCGCGACGTGGCCCGAGACGGCGTGGACGAAGTCGGCCAGCTCGCGGTCCTTCGCGTCGTCGATCCGGGTGCGTCGCGCCGCGACGAGTCCGACCGGCACCGCGAAGGCGGCGTACCCGAGCAGGACGACGTTGACGAGCGTGTAGCCCGCGAGCGCGAGCCAGCCCGCGAGCGCGGCGGCCGGCCCCGCGACGACGACCGCCGTGCTCGCGGGGTTGCGGCCGGCCGTCTCGAGGACCGCCCGCGGGCTCGCGGGCGTCTCGTAGCTCGCGCGCTGGCTCGGCGGCCGGAGCGTCCCGACCGCGACCGCGGCCGCGAGGCCGAACGCGACGAGGAACGCGACCGCCCCGTAGAGGACGACCGCCCGCGTCGGCACCACGCCGACGGGCGTGGGAACCGGCGGGAGCAGCTCGGGGATCACGACCGACAGCGCGGTCGCGCCGATGACGATCAGCGCCGGCAACACCAGCAGGGCGACGAACAGCTCCGTGAGCAGTTCGAGGAACCGCCGGGCCCGCTTCCGGGCGCGGTCCTGTCGGTGGGATAACATTCGGCGCTCGGTCGCGAGGAACTCCGAGAGCGCCGCGTCGCCGGTCGCGGCGTGCTTCCGGAACTTCAACAGGAACGGCGCGAGCAGCTCCCGCGACGGCGTGTCCCGGGCGACCCGCCGGAGCCCCTCGTCTAAGCTCCCGGCGAGGCGGGCGGCGTTGAGCGCCTTTCGCAGCGAGGTCGCGGTGCCGCCGTACGCGTCGCCGTCGGCCGCCTTCCGGAGCATCGCCCGCGGCTCGTCGCTCCCCGAGGAGAGCAGTTCGAGGTACCGCACCGCCCCGGGGAGAGTGCGCTCGATGTCCGTCCGACGCGTCGAGGCCACCCACCGGAGGCCGAGCCCGGCGGCCGCCACGGTCGCGCGCTTCGCGAGGAGCGCGACCGCGACCGCGACGAGCAGCGCGGCCCGCCCGGTCCGGAGCGGGCCGACCGAGTCCGGCGTCGGCGCGGGCGCCGCCGTCGGTCCCGACGAGAGCAGCGCCGCGCCGAACCGCGCCTCGACCGCGGCCGCGACCGCGGGCGCGGCCCCCGCGGCGACGACCAACGCCGGGAGGAAGACGGCGACCGCGACGACCCACGAGAGGCCGTAGGCCCGCGAGAGGTACGTCTCGAAGCCGGTGTCGAGCGCGGTGCCGCGGTACCGCTTCCGATCGGCGTCGTGTCGGCGGTCGCTCGCGTGCCGCGCGAACAGCGCGTAGCAGACGCGGTCGAGGACCGCCAGCCGGCCGCCCGTCGCGAGCGACTCGTTCGCGCCCGCCCCGGCCGTCCCGGTCGTGCGACGCCGGCTCACCGCCGCCCCTCCTCCGCGCGCTCGGCTCTCTCGTCGCCCCGATCCATCGTCCGGGCGGCGCGCTCGACGGTCGCCGCCTCGTCGGTGCGCAGGTCGGCGAGGAACTCGAAGAGCTCGTCCGGGCCGTCGACCCCGTCCCGCACGAGGTACTCGACGTACCGGCGCTTCGATTCGAACTCGGCGGCGACGGCCTCGCGGTCCCGATCGGTCCGGTTCGCGATCCGGTCGAACACGCGGAACCGCGGGCCACCCCCGCGACCGCCGCCCGGAGCGTCGCTCGACCGAGTCGCGCCCGCTCCCTCGGCTCCGTCGCCGCCCGGGGCACCGGGGAATCGGAACGCCCCGTCGCCGTCGCGCCAGGCGACCGTGTTGTAGGGGACGGACTCTGCGCCGGTCTCGACGACGCCCGCCCCGCCCCGTTTCGGGTCGCCGGTCGGGCTCCGTTTCGCCTCCGGGTCGAGGCCGTCGTACGCGGCCTCGGAGAGGGGTTCGATCGCCCGGGAGACGTAGCGCTCGCCGTCGACCTGTCGGGGGAAGACGACGAGGTCGACCTCGCGGAGCAGACGGGCGGACAGGTCCCGGTCGCGGAGGCGGTTGGCCAGCGCCTCGACGTCTTCCGCGTGCGTCGTCCCGATCACGCCGTGGCCGGTGTTCAGGCTCTCCGCGAAGGTCTCGAAGCTCTCGGGCGTGTTGATCTCGGCTATCACCTCGACGTCGGGATTCAGGTAGTTGGCTTCGGTCATCAGCTCCGCCATGCCCACCGACTTGTAGGCGTCCTCGTGGTCCCGGGTGGTGAGCGAGACGCCCGTCTCGTGGGGAAGTCGGACCTCGCGGGACCCCTCGTCGACGGAGACCGGGCGGGCGTCGAAGGGGATGAACGGCGCGTGGGCGTTCAGCAGCGTCGTCTTTCCCACGCCGGTCGGGCCGGCGAAGAGGACGACGCCGCGGTGTTCGTACAGCAGCCACAAGAGCGTCACCAGGTCGGACGACAGCGTTCCCCGACCGATCAGGTCGACCGGTGTGAGCGCGTCCGCCCGCTGCTTCCGGATCGAGACGTGCGGGCCGCCCTCGGAGATGACCGGGAGCGCCACCGCACACCGGATCGTCTGTGGCACCCCGTCCAGTTCGAGGTTCACCTTCGCGGAGGGCGTCGAGGCGTTCAGCTCCGTGCCGTCGCGGGCGGCGATCCCCGTGACGACGTTGACGAACGTCGTCTCCTCTCCGAACGCGAGGTTCGTCGGGATACGGGCGCCGGCTTCGGGGGCGTCGTCGGCCTCGAAGCTCTCCGCCTCGCCCGCCGCGCCCGAAAGCATCGACGCCCGCGGAACGACCTTCACGCGCTCGCCGACGCGGTTCGCCTCCACGTCTTCGAGGTGGGGGTCGCGGATCGGGACCGTGAGGATCCCCTCCCCGACGAAGTCGCGCAACACGTAGTACGCCAGGTCGTCGAGCCGGTCGCGGGCGTACCGCGAGTCGACCGGCGGCGCGGCGAGCCCCCGGTCAGCGAGCGCCGACCTCACCCGGTGGACCGCGGCGTCGAACCACTCGCGGGTGTTACGCGCGGTCAGCCGCCGCGAGAGGAATCGGCGCGCGCGGGCGGCGACGAACGACTCGCGGTCCTCCACCACGTCGCTCACGGTGGTCTCCCAGATCCGCGATTTACACTCTTCGATGAGCGCCTCGTCGCCCGGGAGCAGGTCCGGTTCCAACACGGCGTACTTCGTCTCGAACGCGTCGGAGCCGAGCAGCCGCTCGCGGTAGACGACCACGTCGACCGCGAGCCCGGCGAACTCGACGGCGTACTGCGCAAGTCGCTCGGCGGCCACCCGTTCGACGTAGTCGGCGTCCGCGTCGATGCCGGTCTCGAGCGGGGCGAACGTCTCGGTGTGGACCACCAGTTCGCGGTCGTCTCCGATGTCGGCCACCGCGATCCGGTCGTCCAAGGCGACCGGGGTGAGCTCGCCGAGCAGCCGGAACTCCCGCAGCGCGTGGTAATCGATCCGCCGGCGCGCGGCAGCGCTCGCGTCGACCAGTCGGTCGATCGCCTGCTCGTACTTCGATTCGAACCCGCGCTCGGCGCGCTCGACGACGCCGACCCGCGTGAGCGGGCGGCGGTGGCCGACCGCCGAGAAGTGGTTGCGGACGCGCTCGAGCGCGCGCTCGTCGGCGGGCGACAGCGGCGGCTCGCGGACGTCGTAGCCGAACCGCCCGCCGTCGCGCTCGCGGACCGTCGCGACCACGCCGGGAGCCGCCTCGTACTGCGCCCGGACGTCGGGCGCGTACCACGCCTCCGGGTCGTCCGGCGGCACCGGCGCCGGGACGGAGTCGTCGGCGTCGCCCGACTCCTCGCCGATCCGCAGGGTTGGGCCGTCACTCACCGTGCCGTCCCCCGCGCTCGCAGAGCGCCCGTCGTCGTCCCCGAACCGCCGCGCGCCGCGGTCCCGATCTTCCGCGTCATCGTTCGATCCACGGGTGACCGACGGCTCCGTTTAACCGTTTCTTTTCTGTCACAGTGCGTTCATTTCGGGCCGCGGAAACGTTCGATCGGCCGTTCGTCCTTCGCCGTCACGAAGGCCGCTACGGCGGAATCATAGACGTTGACGATCGTTCATAACTATCGTGACGTGTGGAAACGAATTTATGACATCACACGTAATTCGCGTTCCACGCCTCAATGAGCACGTCACTGTCGAGCGACGTTCAGCGCGCCTTTCTGCGCTATCAGCACGTCTTCGTGTTCCTCGCCCCGCTCCTGTTCGTCGCGGGGGTGTACGCCTTCGCGCCGACGCCCCCCGACGCCGGGGTCGGCTACTGGACCGAGTACTGGTGGCTGTTCCTGGCGTTCGCCACCGGCGCCACCGTCGTCAACACCGTCGGAATAAGCGGGTCGGCGCTGTTCGTGCCGTTCCTCATCTTCGTCTTCCCGCTGGTCGCGTATCCCCTGGAGCCGACGACGCTGGTACAGATCGGGCTCATCAGCGAGTCGTTCGGCCTGTCGAGCTCGTCGCTCGCGTTCATCCAGTACGGGCTCGTCGACCGGCGTCTCTCGCTGTCGCTCGTGCTGGGGGGTATCCCCTTCGTGGTCGGCGGGGCGCTGCTCTCCTTCGTCATCCCCGAGCCCCTGTTCCACGCGCTGTTGGGGATCGCCCTGCTGGCGGCCGCGTACCTGCTTTTCAAGGCCAATCTGGCTCACGGCGACCCGACCGAAAGCGAGGCGGACGAGGAGGTCGCGACCGACGGCGGGTCGGCGCGGGACCTCCCCGACGACGAGAACAAGCTCGGGCCCGCGGGCGTCGACACCGACGACTCCGGCACCGTCACCCGCGTCGACCGCGACGGCGACGACTACACGTACTCCCGGGGCGGCTACCTCGAACGGTTCCTCAACTACAGCGTCGGCGGGGTGTTCCAGGGGCTCGCCGGCTTCGGCATCGGCGAGCTCGGGATCATCTCGATGCTCCGCACGCAGGTGCCGGTGCGCGTCGCCATCGGCACGAACCACATCGTCGTCGCGACGACGGCCGTGCTGGCCTCGGTGGTTCACGTGTTCGGCGGCGGACTGGTCGGCGGCCACGCGATCGACCTGGCGACGACGCCGTGGAACATGGTCGTCTGGACGGTCCCGGCGACGACGCTCGGCGGCCAGGTCGCGCCGTACGTCTCGACGGCGCTGGACACGGGGACGATCAAGGCGGGCGTGGGCGGGCTGTTCGCGGTCATCGCCGTCGCGCTGTTCGCGATGGCCGGCGGCGGGATCTGAGCCGACGGGATCGCTGACGCCGCGCTTTTGTGCGTTCGCGCCGCATCGACGGTATGCGCGCAGCCGTCTTCAACGGCCCCGGCGAGATCGGCGTCGAAGAGCGACCCCGCCCCGAGATCGAGGCCCCCACGGACGCGATCGTCCGCGTCACCCACACCGCGATCTGCGGCTCCGACCTCTGGTTCTACCGCGGCGACAGCGACCGCGACGCAGGCTCCCCGGTCGGCCACGAGCCGATGGGAATCGTCGAGGCGGTGGGCGACGACGTCACCGCCGTCGACCCGGGCGACCGCGTCCTCGCCCCCTTCGCCATCTCCTGTGGCGAGTGCGAGTTCTGCCGGAAGGGGCTCCACACGTCCTGCGAGAACGGCGACTCGTGGGGCGGCGACAACGGCGGCGGCCAGGGCGAGTACGTCCGCTCGACCCACGCCAACGGCACCCTCGTCCGCGTCCCAGACCGGCACGCCGACGACGAGGACACGCTCCGGTCGCTACTCCCGCTCACCGACGTCATGGGCACCGGCCATCACGCGGCCGTCAGCGCGGGCGTCGAGGAGGGGTCGACCGTGGCCGTCATCGGTGACGGCGCGGTCGGGCTCTGCGGCGTCCTCGCGGCCCGCCGGCTCGGCGCCGAGCGCATCGTCGCGGTCGGGCACCACGAGGACCGCCTCGAACTCGCCGCGGAGTTCGGCGCCACCGAGACCGTCTCCGAGCGCGGCGAGGCCGCCGTCGAGCGGATCCGCGAGCTCACGTACGGCGGGCCGAACCACGTGATGGAGTGCGTCGGCGCCGCGAGCGCGATGAACACCGCGATCGACGCCGTCCGTCCCGGCGGGACGATCGGGTACGTCGGCGTCCCCTACGGCGTCGAGGAGGCGGGACTCGACGTGTTCGGCATGTTCGGCCAGAACGTCACGCTCGCGGGCGGCGTCGCCCCCGTCCGCGCGTACGCCGAGGAGCTGATGACGGACGTGCTCCAGGGGACGCTCGACCCCGCGCCGGTCTTCACCGAGACGGTCGGCCTCGACGACGTGGCCGAAGGGTACCGGATGATGGACGAGCGCGAGGCGATCAAGGTGCTGGTGAAGCCCCACGGCGACGCGTAACCGGCCGCGAGAACGTGTCTCCCGTTCGATTCGGCGTAACCTTTAGAAGCGTTCGTCCCTTGCTACTCGTTGTCATGTGTCACCACCACGACGAGGCGATGACCTGGGAGGAGGTCCAGGCGCGTCACCGGTCCGAGGAGGCGGACGAGCTCGACGACACCCCCGACGTCGACGCGGTCGACGAGCCGGCGGGCGAGACGGAGGAGACCGAGCCCCCGGCGGAGCCGCGCGCCCCGGCCGACGACTGACGCGGTCGGGCACGACCCCGCCTCGAACCCCGATTTTCTATCGTGCGTCGCCGGCCCCGAGCGACCGCCCCATCTCGGCCTCGTCCGACTCCCGAACCACAAATTTACAACTGCTTCTCATGTATTCCGGTCCGTGCCTCCCTCCGCCCGAACGGTCGCGATCATCGCCCTCCTCGTCGTCGGTCTCGGACTCAGCTTCGCCTTCCACGCGACGGCGGGCGACACGCAGATCACTTACGAGGCGACGGCCGTCGAACCCGGCGAGGACCCGGCCCCGGTCGCGGACGCGTCGCGCAACGTCACCGACCTCGACGAGCGGCTCGCCGACACCCCTGAGCGGTACAGGGAGCCGGTCCGGACCGCCGCCGCGACCGGATCGTTCGCGGGGTCGCTCTCGCCGGAGCTGTACACCGCGATCGGGGACGTGGAACCGCCGTACGTCGCGTACGACGGGACCTACTACGAGTGGTCGCTCTCGACGCGCGGCGAGACGACGAACGCGACGATCGAGATGCGGGAGACCGACCCCGAGACGGTGTTCGACGCCGTCGCGCGCCCGGTCGCCAACGCGTCGCCCGGCGTGCGGACCGCCATCGACGAGGGGACCGCGACGAACGCGACCATCCGGTCGGGACTGTACCGGCAGGACGGGGCGTACTACGCCGTCGCGGTCGAAAGCGAGGCGGCCGTCTTCGCGCAGGTCGCGAGCGCCGCCGTCGGCTTCGTCCTCACGCCGGTCGGCCGCGGGTACGTCGCGGTCGCGCTCGGCCTCCTCGCGTACCGCTACCGAGAGCCGACGCGCGACCGCCTCCTCACCCCGCGTCGAGCCGCCGCGGTCGCCGCGCTCGGGCTCCCGGTCGCGCTCGCCGGCACCGCCCTGTTCGAGAGCGGTTCGCTCTCCCGCTTCGTCACCGGCCCCGCGAGCGCGACCGTCGTCGCGTCGGGCGCCCTCGCCGGCGTGCTCGCCGCGCAGCGACGCTGGGCCTTGCTCGCCGGTGTGACGCTCGGGATCGGGCTCCTCGCCACGGCGGCGATCGCGGGCGCGCTCGGGGTCGTCGGGCTGGTCTTCGGGCCGCTCGCGGTGCTGTTCGGCGTCGTGACGGGCGCTGTTCCGTTCGGGTACGGGTACTGGTTCGCACGGCCCGCCCCGAACGCGTAGGCGTGGGCAGGCTGCGGTGCCGGATTCGTGAGGCCGCGGGGGTGAGTCATCGATCGCGGCTCGACTCAGTCGCGGAGCAGGTAGCGGAACGCGCGCAGGTGGTTCGATCCGCTCTCGGTGACGGAAAGGTATTGATACTTGGAGTGTTCCTCGACCTCGAGGAACCCGCGGCTCTCAAGCGGCTCGACGACGTGCGTGTTGAGCCGCCGGTAGTACCCGCGTTTCGGGTTCTGAACCCCATCGGTGTCGTAGCGCTCGACGAAAGGGAGGCCTTCCCGGCGGCCGTAGTCGATGAGTTCTCTCTTGGTGACGGGCTGGTTCCGTTCGACGTACGCGAGGACGGCGACGCGTTCGGCGTTCGGCTCCTCGATCGGGTACTTCGGGAGTGTCTCCGGTGGCTTCGCGCCCGAGGCCACCGGTCGCTCCTCGCCGCCCGCGTACTCCTCCGCGTGGACGTAGTACGGGATCGCGCCGGTGACCATACAGGCGATCATCCCGCCGATCGCGGTCACCTTCGACCCCGACGCGAGGTTCACGTAGACGTTGTGGTCACGGAGACGGTTCGAGATCTCGGCGATCGTCCCGAGCGAACTGAAGAGATTGAAGATGTCGCACTCGACGGTCTCGGTCCGAATCCCTTCGTCTCGAACGCGTTGACGGGCCGTCTCGTGGTATGACGGTCGGTCGACGCCCTCTTTGTCGGCGTCGGGTTCGAGGAGGATCACCTCGTCGGCGTTCCCGTCGACGACCGGACGGACGATCCGGTCCAATTCGTATCCCAGCGGAACGATATGGACACGTTTCGGCACGTCGAGATCGTTCATATATCAGCTGATTATCGGGACGATATTGACGATTATGATCACATTGTCGTTTGTTTTGTCTGTGTCAGCGTAATTCATATCCGACCGAGGGCGTTGTATCCGATCGCCGACAAAGGTCCCCGCAGACGTGTGTTCTCCCCCTCTACCCGAACAACGCGGGTCGGCGTTCCGTCGGTCGCCCCGTTCGGCCCTCCCCCCCCCGTCTCGGTGACCGCCGGTTTCGTCGCCTGAGACCTCGTCGGCGAACGCAGTATTCTTTTCACGGTCGTCCGGCCCACGTCCGACCTCGGCGACCCCGATCCGCCCTCCGGTTGCCACCGTGCCGAGTCCGCCAGATCGCGACGAGGACATGATGCGCTCGGCGGCCGACAGCGACGCTGCCGAGGTGTTCCTCGACTGGGGGACGCGGTGGCGCCGAACGGCAAGCCGGTCGCCCGCGAGCCGCTGGTCGCGGCCGCCCGTGATGGGGACTGGGGCGGCACGGTGTTGAGCTTCCGGAAGAACGGCATCGACACGCGGTGGTGGTACGAGGACCTGATCTCCGTCGGCGGCGAGGCAGGCGCACAGTGTCGATCGCGTCCCGGACCTCATTTCCGAACCGGCCGCGACCGATCAGAGCGACTCGATCAGCTCGACGACGTGGCCGTCGGGGTCCTTCACGAAGGCGACCCGCGCGCCGGCCTCCGGGTGGTCGGTCGGCGCCTCCACGACGCCGTGGTGATCGACGTCCTCGAACGCCGCGTCCACGTCGTCGACGCCGACGGCGACGTGGTCGTAGCGGTCGCCGTCCGCGCTCGGCGCCTCCCCGGGCGTGTCCGACAGCTGGAACTCGACGCCGTTGCCGTCCGCGACGTACACGTTGCGCGTGTCGCCGTCCGCGACCGTGAACTCCCAGGAGCGCTCGAACCCGAGCTCGTCGACGTACCAGTCGGCGGCCCGGTCGGCGTCCGCCACGTTCAGGCAGGTGTGGAGAATCTCCATGCGTCGGCGTCGCGCGGCAGCGGCATAAATGCCCGACCGTCGTCTCGCCGGCCCCGCGTCGTTACGGGCGAGTCGTCGGTTCGCTGACCCCCGCGCAGCCGACGCCCCATCCTCGCCGATTCGCCCGAGCAATCTTGTCGCTCGCGCTCGTACGCCCCGCATGGACCGCAACGCGGTGCGCCGCGCGTGGGACGAGGTCGCGGAGACGTACGCCGCCCGCCGCGACCCCGACGGCTCGGACGCGGCGCTGATCGACGACCTGCGCGACGCCCTCGCGGACGACCCCGAGACCGACTCCGCCGCCGATCCGTCCGTCCTCGACGTGGGCTGCGGCGACGGCGCCCGCACGCTCGCGAACCTGCCGCCGGGCAGCGTCGGACTCGACGTCTCCCGGCGCGGGCTCGAGCTCGCGGCCGAGACGGTGCCCGACGCCCGCCTCGTCCACGGCGAGATGTCCGCGCTCCCGTTCGCGGCCGACCGCTTCGACGCGGTCACGGCGTACCACGCGGTGTTTCACGTCGAGCGCGAGCGCCACCCCGAGGTGTACGACGAGTTCGCCCGCGTCCTCCGCCCGGGTGGCCGGGTTCTCATGACCCTCCCGAGCGGCCGGTTCGAGACGGTTCGCCGCGGCTGGATGGGCGGGGAGATGTTCTTCTCCGCGCCCGGCCGCGAGCGCACGCTCGACCAGCTCCGGGCGGCGGGGTTCACCGACGTCGAGACGCGGACCGCGACCGACCCCCTCGGGAGTAGTACCGAGTTCGCGTTCGCGAGGCTGGCGGGCGAGGGCAAAGAGGACCGAACGCAGCCGTGACCGACCCCGACGAGGTCCCCCACGACGTGCGGGCGAGCCTCGACCAACTGCTCGCGGAGGCGCGGGCGGCCGCCGAGCGCGGCGACGCCGACACCGCGCGCGCCCTGCTCGACACCGCGGAGACGGTGGCGACGAACAAGCTCCCACCCGGCGAGCGGCGTGACCGGGTCCGGTGGGGCTGTGCGGCCGCGCGCGACGCCCTCCCGAACGGCGACCTCGCGGCCGCGTACGCGGCGGCGGCCGCCGACGTCGTCGGCGAGCCGAACCCCTGACTTTTGGTCCCCGAGCGCCTCCCCTCACGTATGCGCGTCGCCTCCCTCCTCCCCTCCGCCACCGAGACGCTGTTCGCGCTCGGCGTCGAGCCGGTCGGCGTGTCGCACAGCGGCGACCACCCGCCCGCGGCCCGCGACCTGCCGACGCTGACGAGCACGGTCGTCGACCACGCCGACCGCTCCGCGGCCGACATCGACGAGCAGATGCGCGAGGTCGACGGCGCCGTCTACGACCTCGACGAGGATCGGCTCGCCGCCCTCGACCCCGACCTGCTCGTCACGCAGGCGACCTGCGACGTCTGCGCGGTCGACGCGAGCGAGGTCCGCGCGGCCGCCGCGCGCCTCGACCCCGAGCCCGACGTGCTCGCCTTGGACCCCCACTCGTTCGGGGACGCGCTCGACGACGTGGCGCGGATCGGCGCCGCGGTCGGCGAGGAAGCGGCCGCGAGCGACCTCCGCGACGAGGTCCGCGGGCGCGTCGAGACCGTCCGCGAGCGCGCCGAGCGGGCGGTCGCCGACGAAGGACGCCCTTGCGTCGCCGTCCTCGACTGGACCGACCCGCCGCTCCGGGCGGGCCACTGGGTGCGCGACATGGTCGAACTCGCGGGCGGCGACCCCGCGTTCCAGCCGGACGGCCCCTCCGAGCCGGTGGCGTGGGAGGACCTGCGGGCACACGACCCGGAGGCGCTCGTCGTCGCGCCCTGCGGGTTCGACCGCGACCGCGCCGTCGACGCGGTCGACGACCTCGCGGCACGGCCCGGGTCCGACGAGATCGCGGCGGTCGTGGAGGGTCGCGTCTACGCCGTCGACGGCAACGGGCTGTTCAACCGACCGAGCCACCGGCTCGTCGACTCGCTGGAGGCGCTGTTCGCGTGTCTCCATCCCGATCACGCCGCGACCGAGCCGGGCGACCGCGAACGGATCGCGCGCGTCGACGCGGCGACCTCCTCGGTGCGCGCCGACGGCGGGTGACGTCGACGCGGCGTCGGGCCTCTCCCGTGGAGAACACCGTCCGGGGGCGCGAATCCACGCGTCGACGCCGATTCCCGTCCGCCACTCACTCCCGGGGCGGCTCCCAGTCGAGGTCGGGGTCGAACAGCTCCTCGATGTGGCAGTCGAAGAACCGCGCGAGCTTGAACGCGAGCTCGACGGAGGGGTCGTAGCGGTCCCGCTCGATGGCGTTGACCGTCTGTCGGGACACCTCCAGCGCGGCCGCGAGGTCGCCCTGACTGAGCCCCGCCGCCTCCCGGCGCTCGCGGACGTCGTTTCTCATGCGTACCGCCGGGCGAGGTATGCGAGCCCGAAGACGCCGAAGGTGGTCGCGACGCCGAACAGCGCCCCGTCGACGACCGGCGGGACGGTCAGCCGGCCCGTCTGCTCCAGGGCGGCGGCCGCCGGTGCCCCGACGATGAGCGCGCCGCCGACCACGCGCAGGGCGTCGTAGCTGGCGCGGCGCTCCAGGGCGCAGTCGCGCTCGTCGAACAGCGTCATCGGCGCCGCCCGCCGGACCGCGAAGAAGCCGACGACCCCCAGCCAGTAGACGCCGACGGCGACCAGCGGGAAGCCGGCGGCGTCGGCGGTCAACAGGCCGGCGACGCCGCCGAGCAGCGACCCCGTCGACAGCCGGCGGTAGCGGGTCCGGGCCGCGAGCCAGTCCTCGCTCGACGGCCCGGTGGCGTCAGCAGGCACCGGCACCGCCTCGGTCGGCGACCCCGACCACCCGCTCGGCGAGCACCCACAGCACCAGCGCGGCGGTCAGCACCACCGCGTGGGCGACGGCGCCGTCCGAGACGGGCAGCAGGCCGGCGAAGTACACCAGCCAGGGGCCGCCCAGCGCGAGTCCGGCGACGACGGTGCGGACCCATCCGGGGACGCTCAACAGCGGATCGGCCGCGGCGAACCGCCGCTCGGCGTACGCTCCGACGGCGAACAGCACCAGTATGTAGCCGAGCGCGACGGCGGTGACGGGCTCTATCATGCGGGCTCACCTCCCTGACCGGCCGCGGGCGCGGGGACCCGGACCGGGCGTGACGGTCTGTCGGTCATGGCGTGGCGCACGCGGTGTCAACCGCGCTTTACAGTAAAACGCTCTTTACACCCACTCACTTAAAATTGGCGGCGAACTCTCTCTACGCCGTCGGCGTTACGGGGCCGTGACGGACGGGCGGACTCGCCCGGCAGATCAGGTTTCGGACCGGTCGCGGAGCCCCGACAGCGTCTCCGCCGCGCGCAGATCTGCGACGGTACAGTACCACGCGCCGCGCACGCCGTTCAGGTCGTTCTCGACGGGGCGCTCCAGCGGCACGAGGTCGTCGAACGCGAAGACGATCACGACGCGCTCCCCGGAGAACGGGTCGATGAGCGCCTCCCAGTCGGCTTCGGCCATCGGTCCCGGCTCGCCTCGGGTCTGTTCGGTCCGGTCGACGACGCGGGCGTAGTGCGTGACCGCGGACGCCGGCGCGGTCCGATAGAAGGCCATGTAGTCGAAGGCAGCGCGGGTGCGGTCGTACGACCGCGGCGCGGGGTAGAAGCCGTCGCGGCAGCGCTCGAAGGTGTCCGGCCGGGTCGCGACGACGCAGACGCGGGCGTCGCCGGGCGCGTCGTCGCAGGGGGCGTCCGCGGCGAAGCGGTCGAGGTCCACACCGGGGGTCGCCGGCGAGCGCGGATATATCCGCCGCCGGCCCGTACGGGGGGCGATGGCACGGAGCGCGACGAGCGCGCGCGGCGGTCCCCGCGAGCGCGACGAGACGGACGCGACACGCGGCGCGGAATCGCCCGACTATCAGCCCGGCCCGCCGGCCCTCGCGGTCGAGGGGCTCACCAAGCGGTTCGGTGACGGCGACGACGCCGTGGTCGCGGTCGACGACGTGAGCCTCAGGGTCGAGCGCGGGTCGGTCGTGGGTCTGCTCGGGCCGAACGGCGCGGGCAAGACGACGCTGATCAAGTGCGCGCTGGGGATCGTCATCCCCGACGCGGGGTCGGTGCGGGTGTTCGGCACCGACGTGCGCGACGGTCGCCGGGCGGCCTACGCGGACGTGGACGCGATGCTGGAGGGCGCGCGAAACGACTACTGGCGGCTCACGGTCCGGGAGAACCTCCGGTACTTCGCGACGATCGGCGGCGTCGACCCCGACTCGGTGGCGGCGCGCCACGACCGGCTACTCGACCGCCTCGACCTGGCCGACAAGGCCGACACGCCGGTTCGCGACCTCTCGCGTGGCATGAAACAGAAGGTGTCGCTCGCGAGCGTGCTGGCGGGCGGCGCCGAGCTGGTCTTCCTCGACGAGCCGACGCTCGGGCTCGACGTCGAGAGCGCGCGGACGCTGCGGGCGGAGCTGCGCCGGCTCGCCGCCGAGGAGGGGCTCACCATCGTCGTCAGCAGCCACGACATGACGACGATCGAGGCGGTGTGCGACCGTGTCGTGATGCTGTCGAACGGTCGGATCGTCGCGGACGACACCGTCGAGGCGCTGCTGGGCGCCGCCGCGAGCGACGCGGTGCGCGTGGCGAGCCCGGACCTGGACGCGGAGACGGTCGACGGGCTCCGCGAGCGGTTCGAAATCGTCGGGGTCGACCGCGAGGCGACCCCGCCCGCGGTGACGGTGGCCGCCGGGGGCGACCGACTGTACGAGCTGACGGACGCGCTCCGCGCGGCCGGCGTCACCGTCTCCGACATCCGGACGGTCCAGCCGGACCTCGAGGACGTGTTCCTCGAACGCACCGGCACCGTTCCCGACGCCGCCGGCGCCGGGCTCGGAGGTGAGTCCTCGTGAGCGGGGGCGGGCGGCCCCCGGACGCGTCCCCGACCGCCGGTCCCGCGACCGGCGACGAGCCCGCGACCGGCGACGAACCCGCGACCGGCGACGAGCCCCGGCCGGCCACCTACTACCACTTGGCGCGGGCGGTCCTCTATCGGGAGTTCCTCATTTTCGTGCGGTACCCGGCCAACGCGATCGGGGGGATCGTGGTGTCGCTGTTCTTCTTCGCCGCGCTGTTCCTCGGCGGCCAGCTGCTCGCGGGGCAGGCGCTCGCCGACTCGATCGAGGGGATCGTCGTCGGCTACTTCCTGTGGACGCTGGCGGTGGGCGCGTACTCGTCGGTGTCGAACGACATCGGCAGCGAGGTGCAGTGGGGCACCCTCGAACGCCACATCACTACGCCGTTCGGCTTCGCGCCCGTCGCGCTGCTGAAGGGGGTCGCGAAGGTGGTGCGGACGTTCCTCACGAGCGCGGTGATCCTCGCGGTGATGCTCCTCGCGACCGGGACGCGGCTCAGCCTCGCGCCGGTGACGGTCGTCGTCGTCGCCGGCCTGTCGATCGTCTCGGTGCTCGGCCTCGGCTTCGCCGCGGGCGGCGTGACGGTGCTGTACAAGCGGATCGGCAACTGGCTCAACCTGCTCCAGTTCGGCTTCGTCGGACTGATCTCCGCGCCCGTCTTCGACCTGCCGTGGACCCGCGTGCTCCCGTTGGCGCACGGCAGCGCCATGCTCCAGCGCGTGATGGTCGACGGCGTGCGGCTGTGGGAGTTCCCGCTCGCGGACTTGGCGCTGCTCGTCGCGGTCGCGGTCGGCTACCTGCTCGGCGGCTACCTCGTCTTCCAGTACGCGACGGGGCGGGCGCGGCGGCTCGGCGTGCTCGGCGACTACTGACCGACGGGTCGGCGTCGACGTGCGCGGCCTCGACGCGGGCCCGACGACACGCGCGTCACGCCGACGCCGTCGACTCCGACTCGTCGCCGCGTGGCAGTCCGAACTCGACTTCGATCCGCACCGTCTCGTAGGGGACGTACGGCCGCTTCGCGCGGCCGTCCGCCTCGAAGTGGACGATCTCGTAGTCGGCCAACAGCGACAGGTCGTCGTGGACGACGTGGACGTCGCGGTCGAGCCGGTCCGCCAGCGCGCGGATGCTCTCGGGCGGGCGCTCCATGACGGCTTCTAAGAGCTCCATCCGGCGGTCCGTGAGCAACTGGCGGAGCCGCGCACGGTCCTCGAAGTTGACCACGTGCGGGACCGCCTCGCCGTCCTCCCAGCGCTCGGCGCGCTCGATCGCTGCCGCCTGTGCCTGTTCTGCCGGCAGCGACGTGATTCGGAGCGTCGAGGGGTACTCGGCATCGTTCGGGTCAGGAGTAAATTCGTCGTGGGTGGGGTGGGTGTCAGTTGGTTCGTCGGTCATGGATGTCGTTCACCTCGGCTTGGAAGTCGGTGATCAGGTCGGCGAGACCGGTGAAGTCCAGTTTGGTGACTTCTCCCGTGTGCGTGTGCCGACGATGTCGCCCGATGTCTCGGTGGTGCGGCGCGTTGTCGTAGCGGAGGAGCGTGTCGCCGTCATCGTCCATGTACTGGAGGCTGTACTTCACCCCCTCCGGGTACTCCTCGTTTTCCGGGACCCGCCACGCGACCATCTCGTACCGGCTGCCGTCCGGTTTCTCCGACGCCTCCCGATACACGACCGTGGCAGGCATCGGCTTTGTACGTTGTGGTACGACCACAACTGTGTTACCGCTTTTCGTTGTGTTTCAAGTACAACAAATTGGCATTGGTCCCGATTCATAACCGAACCCGGACGACGCCGTCTGTCGGGGTTCCTATCGATCCTCGTCCGGCTCCGCGGCGAGCGCCTCGTCGCGGAGTTCGCGGCAGCGCTCGCCCGTGATCTCGAGTTCGGGGACGGGCGTCGGGTTCCCCTCGGCGTCGACGGCGACAAACACGAAGTACGACTCCGTGGTGAGCTCGCGCTCGCCCGTGCGCGGCGACTCGCGGTACGCGCGGATCCGCGTCCGGAGGCTCGTGCGTCCGACCGCGTACACGTACGACTCGATGACGCAGGTGTCGCCCTGCGGGACCGGCCGCTTGAAGTCGAGCCCGTTGATCTTGGCCGTGACACAGGTCTCGCCGGCGGCGCGCATCGCGGACATCGCGCCGATCTCGTCCATCCACTTGACGACGTTCCCCCCGTGCGCGGAGGCGTAGTTGTTCGTGTGGGTGGGCTGAACGCGCTGGCGGTTCTCGATGTACGTCTCGCTGACGCTGGGCATGGTCGCCCGTGGCGCGGCCGCGGGAAAAACACCGGTCCCGAACGCCCTCCGACGGAGGTCCGACGCCTCCGCCGCGCTCGCTTCACGACCCCCGCCGCGCGAGCAAATTATCATGTCGTGTAATTTGGTCTTTACTCCTAAGTAGGGCAGTTCGCTCCGGGCGAACAACAGATGATGAACGCGATCACCGCGCGGTACGGTCGGCGGGTCGGGGCGGCCGTCCTCGCGACGCTCGCCGTGACGCTCGGCTTCATCGCCCTCTTCGGGACCCACGTCGCGACCGTGGGGACGCCGGCGGCGGCGACCGCGGCGCTGGCGTCGGTCGGCGTGGTCGTCACGCTGAACCTCGGCCTGTTGGGCATCGTGCTGGTCGGCAACGTCGCCGTCGAGCTGCGGCGGCTGACGGAGACGGCCGAGGCGGTCGGCCGCGGCGAGTTCGACGCTCGCGCCACGTCCGACCGCGGCGACGAGATCGGCCGGCTGTTCGACGCCTTCGACGAGACGCGACGGTCGCTCCGGGACGCGGTCGCGGAGTCCGAGCGGGCGCAGTCCGAGGCGGAGGCGGCCCGCGAGGAGGCCGAGGAGCTGTCGGACACCCTCTTGGAGCGCGCCGAGGAGATCGGCGGCGCCATGGAGGACGCCGCGGAGGGCGACCTCACCCGCCGGCTCGACGCCGACGGCGACGTGGACGCGATCGAGCGCATCACGGCCGCCTACAACGAGATGACCGGCGGGCTCTCGACGACCGTCGAGGACATTCAGGCGTTCGCGGGCGACGTGGAGGCCACGAGCGAGGAGATGGCCGCGGCGGCCGACGACGTGGCCGCGATGAACCAGGAGGTGGCCGCCGAGATGCGCGCGCTGGCCGACGAACTGGACGAACAGACCGACCGGCTGCGCGAGACGGCCGCCGATACCGACGACTTCTCCGCGACCGTCGAGGAGATCGCGTCGACGACGGACGAGGTGGCGGGCGACGCCACCGCCGCCGCCGAGCTGGGCGCGGAGGGCGAGCGGCGGGCGACCGAGGCGGTCGAGGCGATCGCGGCGATCGGCGAGCTGCTGGCGGAGCTGGACGAGCTCGTCGCCGGGCTCGACGACCGGATGGACGGCGTCGCGGAGACGACCGACGTGATCGCGGACATCGCCGAGCAGACGAACATCCTCGCGCTGAACGCCTCGATCGAGGCGTCGCGGGCGGGCGGCGACGGCGACGGGTTCGCGGTGGTCGCCGACGAGGTGAAGCAGCTCGCCGAGGAGACGCGCGAGTCCACGACGGAGATCGAGGCGACGGTCGGCGAGGTGACGGAGGACGTCTCCGCGGTCGCGGGCGAGATGGACCGGACGATGACGGAGCTCGACGAGACGACCGCGGCGGTCGAGGCCGCGGGCGAGGCGATCGAGGAGCTCACCGGCACCGTCGAGGACGTCGACGTCGCGATGGCGGACATCGCGCGGGCGACCGACGAGGGCGCCGAGGGAATCGAGTCGGTCGCGGCGCGCGTCGAGGCGGTCCACGGCTCGGCGACCGACGCCGCCGACCGCGCCCGGTCGCTCGCGGCGACCGCCGACGAGACGGCCGAGACGGTGGGCGACCTCGCGGAGATGGCGACGGCGCTCTCGGAGCGGACCGCGTCGCTCACCGACCGGCTCGCGCAGTTCGACACGCGTGCGGACGCGGCCGATGTCGGGGGCGGGGCCGGGGCCGCCGCGAGTCCGACCGCCGGCGACGCGGAGGTGAGCGCCGATGATTGAGCCGTCGACGGTGCGGTTCGCCTCAGCGAGCGTGTACGCGGTCTCCGCGGTCGCGCTGCTCGCCTTGGCGCGGCGCAAGCCCGCCGACCTACGCCGATACTGCTACCCGTTCGTCGCGGTCGTCGCGGCCGCGGGCGCCGGGATCGGGCTGTGGGGCGCCGGGATCGGGACGTTTGCGGTCGCGAACGGCACGCTGGAGGCCGGGCAACTGCTCTCCGACTACGTGGCGTACCCGTTCCTGTTCGGGTTCGCGGCGTTCGTCTCCGGGGCGAGCCGGCGCTACGTGGTCGGCGTCGTCGCGATCACCGCCGCGATGCGGCTCGGCTACGACTTCGCCGAGGTGTTCGCGGGGCCGCTCGCGGCCGCGGGCACCCTCGCCATCCTCGTCGGCTACGTCGTCCTGCTCGGGCTGTTCTTCGGCCCGCTCGCGGGCGCGGCGGCCCGGCAGCCGCCCGAACGCGAGCTGTTCTTCACGAAGACGCGGAACCTCGCGCTGTTCGCGTTCGGCGTGTTGATCGCGTGGGCGATGCTCCAGATCGCCGGGCTGTTCGATCAGTTCACCGCGGCGGTGACGCTGGAGTACCTCGACCTCCTGCTCCGCGTCGGGTTCGCCGGCTTCGTCTTCGCGAACGTGGAGACGCTGGCGGCCGAGGCGGAGTCCGGGGACGATGCTGGTACCGACACGGGCCAGCCCGCGTCTCACACGGCGGGAACAGGCGCCGACTGAGGCGACGGGACTCACATTTCACGCGAATCCGCTGCTACGTCGGCCGACCAGACTAAATAATTCGCCGGCACCAGAATTATATAGTCGCTGCTGTTACTGACGAGTATGCCTGTCGACGAGCCGGGCGAGGAGTTCGGACTCGCCGAGGGTTTCAGCGCGGACCTCGACGCCGAGCCCGCCGACGAACGCGTGTACCGGGTCGCGCTTCAGCTGTACGACCCGGCGGGGGTGTCGGAGATCGCGGAGCGCGCCGCCTGCGCGCCGGACACCGCGCGGCGGCATCTCAAGCGGCTGGCCGACATCGGCGTCGTCGAACGCGTCTCGGAGTCGCCGCTCACGTTCGCCCGCAACGAATCGTATTTCGAGTGGCGACTCCGAAACCGACTCGAAGCCCTATCACGCGACGAGCTCCACGACAGGCTCGCCGAGCTCACCGACCGCGAGGCGGCGTTTCGAGAGCGCTTCGACGCCGAGTCGCCGACCGACGTCGACGCGCTCGACCACGCGGAGTACGACGACGTCGAGACGGTGTGGCTCGCGTTGAGCGAGTGGCACACCGTCAGGGAACGGATCGACCGGCTGGAGGCCGTCCGGCGCGGTCGCGGCTCCGACTTGTCCGCCGAGGAGAACGCTGCGTGACCGAGTCCGCCCCGTCGCGGTCCGTCGACGAGGCGACCCTCCGGTATCTCGGTCGCGCGTTCGGTCGACGGGACGAGGTGAGCCAGACGTCGCTGTTCCCCACGAACAAGCCGGAGCGTCTCGCCGTGACGCTCGACGCCGAGTACCACCCCGAACTCGTCGGGGTCGTCTCGCTCGAACTCCGCGCGTACACGAACGGTGACTTTCACGTCTCGTACCACGAGCGACGCGCCGGCGACCGGCGGCAGTGTCGATGGGACCGCCACGACCAGCCGCACAACACGCGGGACCACTTCCATCCGCTCCCGGACGCAGACACGACAGCCGCGGTCGACCGGAGCTACGCGACGGACCTCACGCGTGTCATCGAGGGGGCCGTGCTGCCGTGGGTCGACGAGCGGGTCGGCGCGCTGTGGGAGTCAGACGGGAGATAAGTCGGCGGCGATATCGAGTGCGGCAGCATATTTATCCGTAGTTCCGACATAGCGAGTCATATGTCCGGGCTCGAAGCGGACCTCGATGCCATCGCGGCCGCCGGCGGCTACGACGACACCGACGCCGTGGTCGAGGAGGCCGTCCGCGAGCTGTTGCGTCGGCGTCCGGAGCTTCGGCTCTCGCTCGCGGTCGAGAAGTACCGCACCGGAGCGGTGAGTCTCAACCGGGGGGCAGAACTGGCCGGCGTCTCGACTGAGTCCTTCGTGCGCGAACTCGCGGATCGGGGGATCGATCGGGAGGCCGGATTCCTGAGCGAGTCCGTCCGCGAGGATCGCCTGGGGACGTTCCTCGAGTAATCGACGGATGGCGCTCATCGACAACAACGTCCTGAGTTCCCTCGCGAAGATCGACCGGCTGGAACTGCTCCCGTCGGTGTTCGAGACCGTCGAGACGCCGCTGTCGGTCATCGACGAACTCGACCGTGCCGCGGCCGAGGGATACGATTTTGTCACGCGTATCGACGCCGTCAAATCGTACAACGACGGCTGGCTCGAAATCGTCGCTCCGACGGGAGCCGAACTCGAACTGGCGGACGATCTGGGCGATCACGCGCTTTCCTCGACTGACGCGCGGTGCCTCGCGATCGCGTCGCAGCGTGACGCGCGACTCGTGACCGACGACGCGCACGTCGGCACGCGTGGAGCACAGGTCGGCGTCGAGGTGTGGGATCTCGTCCTGTTGTTACAGGCGGCGATCCACTGCGACGTGATTTCCACGACCGAGGAACTGTCGACGCTCGTCGCGGAACCGCGAGACCGAGACGGCTATCGGTTCTCCGAGGAGGACCGGAATACTCCCTCGAATATGCCCCGGTACTCGGACGCGGACCTCCTCGACGAGATCCGCCGCGTCGCCGACGTCGCCGACGCCGACGGCGCGCCCTCGCTCCAACAGTTCTGCGACCACAGCGACATCGCCGACACGACCGTCCTCCGCCGGTTCGACTCGTGGAACGCCGCCGTCGCGAAGGCCGGATTCGAGCCGAACGATCCCCAGAAGCGTATCCCGACCGAAGACCTTCTCGACGAACTCCAGCGCCTTCACGACGAGGTCGGCCGCGCCCCCACGATCGAGGAGATGAAAGACCAGGGCGAGTACTGGCCCTCAACGTACAAGAATCGATTCGGGTCGTGGGCCGAGGCGCTCGATACCGCCTTCGATCACATCGACGCTGACAATTTTTTCCAGTCGCGAGCGGTGGCCGAACCGGACGACCCGGCCACACCCGGGCCAAAAGTATCGACTGACGAGCTGCTCAACGATCTCCGAGAGCTCGCGGACGAGCTCGGCGAGCCACCGCGCTTCACAGAGATGGTCGAACACGGAGACCATCGCGCACGCACGTACACAAAGCGGTACGGGTCGTGGGCCGAAGCCCTCGAAGCGGCCGGACTCGACCCGGCGGACCGGTCGAGCCGTCACCAGCAGGTATCAGATGACGCGCTACTCGCCGATCTCCACCGCCTCCGTGAGGACCTCGGCCGCGTGCCCACTGCGACCGACGTCGTCGAGGCGGGGAATCACGGGATCGCGACCTATCAGCGGCGGTTCGGTTCGTGGAGTGAGGCCCTCGAAGCGGCCGGGCTCGAGACCGAGCCTGACCGGCCAAGCGATGACGAGCTGCTCGCGGACCTCCACCGGCTTCACGATGAGCGCGACAAGGTGCCCTCGCTACTGGACGTCCGAGACGCCGGCCAGTACACCGAGAAGCAGTACCGAAACCGGTTCGGGTCGTGGCGCGAGGCGCTCGACGCGGCGGGCTTCGACGCGGATCGCGGGCCGACAGACGAGGAACTACTTGCCGAACTCCATCGACTCAGTGACGACCTGGAGAAGCGTCCCTCGATGAACGACATGACCGACCACGGCGCGTACGGGTGTACTACGTACCAGCGGCGGTTCGGCTCGTGGAGTGCGGCTACTGCGAAGGCGTTCGACGAGACGGAGGACTGACCGTACTCAGAACACTCGTCGGAACGGGAACGCAGACGACTGGGCAGGTCCCTACCCTGAAAATCAGCACCCAGTCGCCTGAGAGGGTCCGAACCCTGTTTTATGTTCGCCACAGCGAGTATGTAGATGTTCCGGTCGTTGGACCTACACGGAACCGGCTACACCACCCCAGAACGGCTGTCTCCGTTCGACACTCTCAACATTGAAAACGACCGTCTGACGCCCGCTACGTGGTGTGTGTGGCGTTCACACACTTCAGGAGACCACACAAAGCATTTATACTCGACGCCAGTTGTTACGGACGCAGCCCTACCCGGAACACCTAGACGGTGTGAAATGCGACGCCGACGCGAGTAAGTCCGATCAAGTCCGGCCGCGCCCTCGATGGGATGTTGGACGACGACAAACGGGCGATCGAGATCGGGGCAAAGCAGGGTGTCGCGACGCAGAACACAACACAACAATGACAAACGACAATACCACACGCAAGAAGGCCAACGCGGTCTTCTTCGCGGCGGTTATGGTTCTGTCCGTGGTCGCTGCCGGCTTCGCTGCTGCGCCGGCCGCGGCCGCTGTCACGTCGGCTTCTGCCGGTGACGTGGCCATCGGACAGGACTCTACGGTGCAGACAGTAACCGTAGACTCTGATACTGCAGGCGCAAAGATTACGATTGACGTGAGTGCCGCTGTCTCTGCTGGTGCGGCTCCGCAGAGTGTCAGCGCGACATCTCCTGGTGACGACACCATCGACAACGCTACTTACTTCAGTAGCAACAACACGGTCGTCGTCCAGACGACTGACGGTAGTGACACGAACACCAACGTCTCCGTCGACATCACTCACGACACGACTGACCTCTCGGCGGCTGCTGGTGTTTCGTACACCGTTGGCGACGGGTCTACCACCATGTCGCCGACCTTCGACGCGGTCGAGCCTGGTGTTCAGGACGTTAGCGTGACCAGTGGTGCTGACCTCGCGGAAGAGGACAGCCCGGTCACTCAGACTCAGGCCGTTGACATCGGTGTCCCGAACGACGGAGACAACCAGGTTACGGTCGACATCAGCGAAGCGCTCGCTGCTGGCGTCCAGATTGACGACGCGGCGACGGACATCACCGCGTCGAGTCTCCCGACTGGTGTCTCCCTCGATCAGGTCAGCCTGAATGCGGACGACGAGACGATCACGTTCAACGTCTCTGACTCCTCTGCCGATGGTACCTCCCACAACGGTACCTTCAACCTAGACATCGATTTCAACACGAGCGATGTCTCGAGCGACAACCGTGTCGAACACGTCTTCACGGACGACTTCAGCAACGAAGAGACGTCCGAGTTCAAGACGCTCGAAGAAACCTCAACGACCATCGGTCAGGGTGACGCGGACACTGAAGCCTTCTCCGGTGAGGTTATCCGGCTTGAAGGGTTCACTGCTGGCTCGGCAACGGAGATTGCCATCTTCGAGTTCGACCAAGACGCCTCTAACAACCAGGGCACCCGTGTCGACACGGTCAGCACCGCACCTGGTACGGAATTCAATTACGACACCGATAACCTCGGTGGCGGCGAGTACGTGTTCCGGTTCGACGATGGTTCCTCGACTGATCGCGTCAACGTGACGCTGCTGGACCTCGGCCTTGAGGCCGAGCTCGTCGACGAGCAGGTCCAGACGGACGAGACCATCGAATTCGACGCTAACTCCAACGACCCGCAGGGCGCCTACACTGCGGAGCTCTTCGAGGCTGACGCGGATGTCGACGAGGACAGCCCCGTCGACACCGTGACCGGTACCTTCGACGGTGCTGGTCAGGTCACGGACAGCTTCGAGGCACCCTCGGAAACAGGTAACTACACGGTCGTCGTCACGCACGACGCCACCGACATCACGGCCCAGACCGGCGAGGTTCAGGTCAGTGAGGCCGGTGAAGGCGAACTCGCACTCCCCGAAGGCAGCACCACCGTTGCCCAGGGTGACATCGCGAACATCACTGTCGAGTTCACCGAGACCTCGACCGGTACCGTCGTGGTCGGCGACCTCGAAGACACCAACTACCAGGCTAACATCACCGTCGAGGACGGCAGTGGCGACGGCGAAGTTAACCTGCTGTTCAACACGTACGCCGCCGGCGGCGCTGGTAGCGGTACCCTCGTCGACGTGGCGAACGACGACGACAGCGTCACTCTCGAAGCCGAGACTGGCGGTCTCACCGACCTCCTCGACACGGGCGACTACGATGTCACCGTGAGTCCGACTGCGGTTAGCGGTACGGACGCGAGCGCCGCGATCGAGGACTCGACCGACATCGGCTCGCTCATCATCGAGGAGCGTTCCACTGGCGACATGCAGCTCTGGCGCACCACCCCTGATGTCCGCGACGACGTCGTGGACGTTCAGGACGAAGACGGTGACGCCGCCGCTGTCGACGCCATTCTGAACGGCGTCGAGGATGGCGTCGTGACCCAGACGGACACGGTCGCACTCGGTAACCCCAGCGACGTGCTGGTCCACCAGATCTCCGCGACCGGTCTCGAAGGTGTCCTCGACGCGCAGGGCGCCAACAACAACGCTGCGGCGCTCTACGACCTGCTCAGTACCACGAACACCTACAACACTGACACGATCCACGCGGCAAGCCTGACGTTCACCGAGCAGAACCCCGGTGCGAACCAGGAAGCCAACGAGATCAACGCTGTTGACGACTTCAGCGCCTCCGAGTTCGAGCAGGCCGTCGACGTCGTCTACGACGACGAGAACGGCGACTACTACGTGTTCCTCGACCTCGACACGGTCAACAGTGCGCTTGAAGACAACGGCAACGTCGACGGCATTCAGGCCGACGACGAGTACACCGCTGACTTCAGCGTTCAGGAGCCGCTCCTGACCGACGCTGAACAGGACGACAGCACTGACGACATCGAGGCCGCGTACGAGTCGGCGAACGCGACCTTCGATGCCGTTGAGGCTGAAGGTTCCTTCGACCTCGATCCGGTTGAGGTCGGCAACGCCGAGAATCAGTCCATCGCGGGCGAGATGAACGTCGCGCCTGGTACGGAGTTCGCGCTGCGTGTCCAGAGTGACAGTGCTGAGACGAACTTCATCAAGAATGCCGAGTCGGTCGTCGTCCAGCCGGACGGCACCTTCTCGGCCTCCCTCGACTTCAGCGAGCAGAGCGTGAACGACACGTTCACCGTCTCGACGCGGCAGTCGCCGCTCACGACCGAGCTGAGCACTGACGGCGTTGTCGTCGAGGCTGTCTCCGAGCCCGCGAACTTCGCGGTTTCGGAGCTCAACCCGCAGGACGTGACCGCGACGGTCGGCGACGCGCTGACCATCACGGCCACCATCGAGAACACCGGCGGCCAGGAGGCCACCCAGACTGTCGAGTTCCGCGTTGGCGGTAACTCGGTCGCCAGTCAGGAAGTCACGCTGGGTGCCGGTAACAGCACCACCGTCGAGTTCGCGGACGTCGACACGTCCGGTCTCGACGCTGGCGAGTACGAGCACGGCGTCTTCACGGACGACGGCAGCCAGACCGCGACGCTGACGCTCGAAGCCGCCGACTCCGGTACCGGCGACGGCACCGGTGACGGCTCCGGCGACGGCTCCGGTGACGGCTCCGGTGACGGCTCCGGTGACGGCTCCGGTGATGGCTCCGGTGACGGCTCCGGCGACGGCTCCGGTGACGGCTCCGGCTCCACCGACGGCAGCACGCCCGGCTTCGGTGCCATCGTCGCGCTCGTCGCGCTCATCGCCGCTGCGCTGCTCGCGACCCGCCGCAACGACTAACGTCGCTGCCGCGGTCGCGACTCGCAGTCACTAACCATCGGCCCTCGCGGGCCGACCCACACGCGGTTTTTTTTTATCGCGCTCGACTCGGCCAGCGGCGGCGCTTGCGCTCGTCGTGATCGGGTCGTGTTCTGACGCCAGTTCGCTCGTCGCTTCCGAGAAAAACGACTCCTGACCGGCGGAATGCTCTTTGAAATCGCCGTTCAACTGCGATCTATGACGCGTGATCCGGATCCAGAGGATACGGCCGGCCTCCTTTCCGAAGCCGACGCTGAAACTGCGAAAAACGTGGTCGACCGCCTCCGTGGTCGAGACCGTGACCGCTTCGACGCCGCCCGCGCTGCGTTCGACGACGCCGAGAGCGACTCGTGACTCGGTTCGGGATCTGGGATTTTCCCCGCAGCGGACGCGGATTTAAGAACGTTGGCGGATAAGAATACGGCATGGCTGCTGAGATCTCCGACCGCGTTCGCGAAATTGCGGCGGCTCGCGAGCTCTCCGAGTCCGAAGTCTTCGAGCGCGCCCTCGAACGAGGCCTCGAAGCCCTCTGGAAAGATCTCGTCCTCGCGCAGTACCTCGCCGGCGACCTCGACCGTGCGGCGGCGATCGACCGCGTCGGGCGGGCGACGGTCGAGCGAGCCGACCGAGAGCGTTCGGTCGTCGAGGATGACGTCGATTGGGGCTTGAACGCGTGACACTCGCGGCAGTCTCGGACGCGGGACCGCTCATTCATCTTGCCGAAATCGATTCGCTTGAACTACTCGCGACGTTCGACACGCTCCTCGTTCCAAAGACCGTCTACGAGGAAGTCGAGTCCGGTGGTGTTCCTGCCGGGTTATCGGATCTCTCGTACGAACTCGTCGAAGCCGACGAACGTCGAGTTGACGAAACAGAACTGGATGCCGGAGAGCGCGCCGCAATTGCGATCGCGAAGGATCGAAGCGTCGTCCTGCTGACGGATGACCTTGCTGCCCGGGAGGCCGCAACCGACGCTGGCGTCGACGTACACGGTACCGTCGGCATTATCGCGCTCGGCTACGGTCGCAAGGTACTCGGTAAGGACGAGGCGAAATCTCGTATGCGCGCACTCCAACGTGAAACGAGTTTGTTCATCTCTGAGACGGTCGTGGAGCGTGGCATCCAAATGCTCGATGAACAATAATCTGATACCATTGGTCTATGTACCAATGGATGTGTGGCCTCACTAACCGACGACGCCACGGTGATACCCATGACCGACACCACGCCGCCGCGACATCCGATGGAGCGCGAACGGCTTCGAGCCGAATCGACCCTCGTCGTGACGGTGAACCCGCCGGGCGAGTTCCACGACGACGTCACCGACGCGATCGAGACGCTCAAACGGGGCGACGCGGCCGACGCCACGCCCACGCTCGCGTTCGCCAGCTACGACGACCTCATGGCGACGCTGACGCCGCGCGTCCTCGATCTCATCGAAGCGATCCGCCGGGAGGAGCCGGAGAGCATCAACGAGACCGCACGTGTCGTCGATCGGGACGTGAAGAACGTTCACGAGGAACTCAGCCGGCTCGCCCGGTTGGGAATCATCTTCTTCGAGGAGGACGGCCAAAGCAAGCGCCCGGTCGTCTGGTTCGACGAACTCGTTATCAACCTCCCGTTCGATCCGGAGGCCGACGACGCGGCCGCGGCCGCGCCGTGACTCCTCCCGAGAACGCGAAACGAACGCCGACAGATCAGAAAATCGCTACTCCTCGTCGCGCTCACGCCGCCAGCGGCGGCGCTCGCCGCGGACGATGCTCGGCGAGCGCGTTCGGATCGAGTCGCACTGAGAGCTGGGACCCGAGAAAACAGTTACTCCGTTTCGAGTCGCTCGTAGATGACCGCGTGGCGTCGACCGTCGAGTTCACCCATCTCTAAGGCGATCGCTCGGCGTTCCGCGTCCGTCTCGGCCGACTGATACCGCTCGTACAGGCGGCGGACCTCGTCGTCGACCGAGGTCGTGGAATCGCTACTGGACGCCATTCGTGTGGTGTTCTGGAAGTTACAAAATAAAAATCCCGCTTCTCAAGGCGGGGAGGATGTCAACCACAAATTGACCCCCTCCCGCGCCTGAAGACGCGGGAATCCCACCACGGGATTTCAGGCCGAGAGCGGCCCTGCGGTTTCAAGACGCATTCGTTCCACGCGTCCCTTGCTGGGTCTCAGCATCGGCGTGGCTGTCTTGTGGGGCGGTCAAACGCCCCCCATCCTCAGCCGAGTCATCGCCATCCGTGTGTTCTCTTGAATGGCTCTCTCCGCTGAGGTAGCGGTCTGCGATATTTATCGCTCCGTTCACGTCCGCTTGATACTCACCCACCCAGCAAGCATCGTTCGTACACGTGAACGTCGCCTGACGCGGGCGGTAGCCTACCTCACCGCACGCGTGGCACTCCTTCGAGGTGTTGCGCGGGTGTACCGTCTCAACGGGGATACCCTTCTCGACGGCCTTGTAGCGTATCTGCGCATGGAGTTTGGCGAATCCCCATCCGTGGAGACGCCGATTCATATACTCGCCGTAGTCCATCGATTCCCGAATGTAGGTCAAGTCTTCTAGAACGAACACGGGGTTCTTGATGGACTCGGCGTACTCCACGACTTCGCGGGTGACATGGTGGAACACATTTTCGATCCGGTTCCACAGGTCGTCGCCAAAGGACTCTGCGATACGCTCGCTTCCGCGCGTCTGGAGTCGGCGCTTGGCGGTGAAGTAGGTTTTGCGGAGCTGACGAACGGTCTTACCCTCGTCGGCCCACAGTTTGGGCGCGGTCGGGGACCCGTGATCGTCGCGGTGACACACCGTGACGAGTGACGCTTCCCCGATGTCCACTCCGATAGGTATCCGTTTCTCGGCAGACGCCCCGGAGCGTTCCTCCACGTTGCGAGTGGCAGTAACGTGGATAAACCACATCCCATCTCGCTCGAACAGCCGGCTCTCACCCATCGTCGCGTCACCAGCGTTCACCGCTTCGAGCCAGTCTCGTTGTTTGGGATTCGGCTGTGCTGGCAGCCAGAGGTGGTAGTCCTCGTGGTGCGGGATTTTGACGTACCACTCGATCGCGTTCTCGGGCTTGTGGTCGAGTCGTAGCCCCTCGTTCGTGAAGCGCACAGGGTGGTCGTCGTGTAGCTCGCCCGCGTTGTAGGTCGCCGTGAGTTGCGGGACGTACTGTTTGAGTGCGTTCTTCGCGTACCCGCTCAGATTGTAGGTGACCACCACGTCGTTCGCCTCAGTCTGTGTGGTACAGTTCTGGTTGAAGGCGTCTTGGAGGGCGTGCTGGTACGCCTCTCGCGTCTCTCGGAGTTTCCGCCGCTTGTGAGCGTTCGGCTCTACCAGTTTGAGTTCCAGCGTCTTTGTGAGTTCGGTCACGAATCACCCTCCGTGTGTTGCTGGATGTAGTTCTCGACAGTCTCGCTGGAAACGTGTCCGGCGGTTCCTGCGTAGTAGCCTCGCGCCCAGCCGATTTTCTCGCCGTCGTGGTCGGCGTAGCGGTGGTTGTACTTGCGTGAGGAGATACCCTTGAACCAGTTGGCGAGGAGCGCCGGTTCGTTCTTGGGCGGACTACTGACGAACAGGTGAACGTGGTCGGGCTGGACGGTGAGATCGAGAATTTCGAGGCCCTTGTCGTCGGCAATTTCGTGGAGGATGGTTCGCACACGGTCAGCGACCTCGCCTTTGAGTACCGAGTTGCGGTACTTCGGCAACCACACTATGTGGTAGTTGAGGTTGTAGGTCGCGTGCCGTGTGGTCTTCATTTGCGTTGTACACTATGTATCAGAGTATCTTAATACTGGTGGTGAATTGATGGGAAATCCAGCCGTAGCGTCGTCGATGGAGGTGTACGCTATTGTCCGCTCGACCCCCGCCTAAAGACGGGGGTATGCGCTCGTAACTCTATCATCGTTCTTCCGCAGGCCCGATCGTCGCCTCACTGTCCCCGATCGGTCACCCTCCCGACCGCCTACTCCTCATCGCGCTCGACGACGACCGTCCGCCCGGTCAACGTCTCGGGCGTGAAGCGGTAGAGGTCGATGTCGAGGTCCGGCTTGTCGTCGGCCCAGATCTCGAAGAGGGGGCGCTGCGTCTCGCCGTACTGCGCGATCGTCTCGGGGGTGAGCTCGTCGAGGTCGACCCGTTCGAGGGGGCCGACGCCGACGACGCTCGCGTACTCGTCGCCGTCCTCCTCGTAGACGACCACGCGGGCCTCCGGCGTCGACGCGAGGAACTCGCGCTTCTCGCTGTCGGGCGTCGACACCAGCCGGAGGTACAACGCGCGCTCGTCGGCGTCGTACCCGTAGGAGACCGGGATAGCGTACGGGGCGTCGTCGCGCGCGAGCGCGAGCACGCCCGTCTCGTGACGGGACAGGTGCGCGTCCACCTCGGCCGGCGACATCTCGACCTCGCTGTTCGTCGGCATACCCCGAATTTCTTCGCACGAGGTGATAAAGGGAACGAGACGACGGCGCGCAGGGTCCCCCGGGCCGTCCGTCGGCGCCGCCGCGCCCGGCGGCGGCACGCGAGCGTGCGGTCCGGCGCTCAGCTCATCGCCGGCGTCTCGCCTACGTTCTCCTCGGTGACCGGTGCGCCGCAGACGACGCAGCCCGTCTCGAGCAGCGTCGCCCGCATCGCGTCGTCCACCTCGATCGAGCGCCGACACTCCGGGCAGACGAAGGTGTGGGTGGATCGCCCCGTCATACCCGTGGGTACGACACCCACGCCCATCAAACGGGCCTCGGATTCCCGCGGCCTCGGAACGTGATCATCGATCCTTAATCTAACAGCGCCCCGAACAGCTTCCGCTGGGCGGCCGCGACGTGCTCCGTGAACGTCGACCGACCGATCCCCAGCGACTCCGCGACCTCGCCGGCGTTGGCCCCCTTCGGGTGGTCGAAGTAGCCCGCCTCGTAGGCGGCGGCGAGCACCTCGCGCTGGCGCTCGGTCAGCTCGCTCCGGTCGACGGTCACCAGGTCCGACTCCGTCGGCGTCGTCGTCGACTGGAGCAGGCGCAACACCTCCATGTCCGGACACCCCTCGCGGAACGCCTCCAACACCGACCGCAGCGTCTGGAGGTCGCTCGCGTGGAAGGTGATCCGGAGTCGCCCGTCGCGGACCGTCGCCTCCGAGACGGGCGTCTCGTGCCGGTCGAGGACGGCGAACGGCGAGTCGGGGTCGACGGCGGCGTCGAACCGGTACGCCGCCCGGCCGCCGTAGTCGAAGACGACCTCGACCCCGTCGGGGACCGACAGGTCGGCGCCCGCGATGAACTCCACGACCACCCGTTCGCGGTCGCCGTCGGGCGTACAGCGCGAGACCTCGGTGACGGGGATCGTCCCGTCGACGACGCCGTCGAACGGGGACGGCGCGGTCGGCAGCGAGACCTCCGCCCGAATTCCCGATCCCATCTCGTTCGTCCCTACCCGCCCCGGGCAAAAACGTTGGCGGGCCCGGACCGCGGTATAAAACCCCCAGCATATGATGGGCAACCGTTCGGGGGGCTGGAGCGGGTACGTACAGACATGAAACGCCCCCCGCGGACGACCGACGCCACGACGACGACCGAGGACGACGCGGCGCTCGACGCGACGTTCGAGGCGCTCGCCGACGCCGACTGCCGGGCGATCCTCGCCGCCGCGGCGACGCCGAAGACGACGAGCGAGCTCGCCGAGGACTGCGACATCGCGCTCTCGACCGCCTACCGGAAGGTGGAACTGCTGAGCGAGACGCCGCTGCTCGCCGAGGGCGTCCGGTTCGACCCGGACGGCGACCACGCCGCCGAGTACGTCCGCGACGCCGCGGACGCCGCGATCGAACTCGACGACGACGGCGTCGCGCTCACGGTCGACGACGAGGGGGCCGACCCGCTGGCCGCCGCGCTCGACGCCCCCGGCGTCTCGGCCGACTGACCGGCCCGCTCGGTTGCGGCGGCCACCCCCGCCGTCGGGCGATAGTTCTCGGACCTGATAATCGAACGGTCAAGGTTTTAGGCCAGTTCCGGGACGCTTTCGATATGTCTCGCCCGCCGGAGCCGAAGACCCTTCTCGATCTCGCGCAAGACAAGCTTGCGGTGATCGACGAGGCGGGCCGGTTCCGGTACCTCAACGCGGCCACGCGCGATCTGCTCGGGTTCGACCCCGAGGAGCTCGTCGGGACGGACGCGTTCGAGCTGGTCCACCCCGACGACACCGACCGCGTCCGGGCGGCGTTCGAGGCGCTCGTCGCCGACGGCGACGAGACGGACGCCCCGTTGGAGTACCGCTACGAGACCGCCGACGGCGACTGGGTGTGGTTCCGCACCCGCGTGTTCCCGCCCGCCGACACCGGGCTCGACGGCTACGCGCTGAGCTCTCGCGACATCACCCTCGAGGTCGAGTCCAGGCGGCGCCTGGAGACCATCGCCTCGACCTCGCCGGACGTGCTGTGGATGTTCGACGCCGACTGGACGGAGCTTTTGTTCGTCAACGGCGCGGTCGAGTCGGTGTTCGGGATCGCCCCCGACACGCTCGAAGCGCGGCCGCGAGAGTTCTTAGAGGCCGTCCACCCCGACGACAGGGCGGACGTCGAGCGCTCGATGGAGCGGCTCTCCGCCGGCGAGCCGACGAACCTCGACTACCGGATCGGCTCGCCCGACGGGCCGACCACCTGGGTCCGGGTGCCCGCCCGCCCCGTCGTCGAGGACGGCGAGGTGGTCGCGGTCACCGGGTTCGCGCGCGACGTCACCGACGAGTACCGCCGCGAGCGACAGCTCACGGTGATGGACAACCTGCTCCGGCACACCATCCGCAACGACATGAACATCGTCGACGGCACGGCGGAGCGGATCGCCGACCGGGTCGACGACGCCGTCGGTGCCGCGGCGACGGCGTCCGGGGGCGACGAACCGGATCCCCCGGACGTCGACCTGGCCGAACTCGCCGCCGACCTGATCGACCACGCCGAGACGGTCCGCCGCGTCGCGGACGACCTGCTCACCACCGCCGAGAAGCAGCGCGGCGTGATCGACCTCCTCCGCCAGCACGAGCCGCCGCAGCCGCTCCGGGTCGCCCCGCTCGTCGAGCGCGCGGTGGCGGACGCCGTCGGGGACGCGCGCGATTCGCCCGCCGACATCGCGGTCTCCTGTCCCGCGGACGCGCGGGCGTTCACGCACCCCGAGCTCGACTACGCGATCGCCGAGCTGATCGAGAACGCGATCGAACACGCGGAGGGGGCGGCGACGGTCGAGGTCGAGGTCACGGCGCCCGACGACCGCGTCGAGATCGCGGTCGGGGACGACGCGCCCCCCATCCCGGCGGCCGAGCGGGACCCGATCACCGACCGGTGGAAGATGGACGACCTCAGACACACCGGCGGGATGGGGCTGTGGCTCGTCTACTGGATCGCGGACCGCTCCGGCGGCGACCTCGCGTTCGACGCCGGCCCCGACGGCAACGAGGTGACGATCAGCGTCCCCGACGCCGACTGCGACCCCTCCTTCTCGGTGGCGGAGCGCGGGCGCCCGGCGGGCTCGGCGGTCAGTTCGGTCTCGACCGAGCCGGACGGCGGGGCGACGGCGCCGGTCGCCGGCTCGGAGACGGTCTCCCCCGAATCCGACGCCGGCGAGGGGGCCGTCGCCGCGTCCGCCGCGGACCGCGGGGCCGACGACGCCGACGCACCCTCCGAGCGATCCCCGGGATCGACCGACCCCTGACCTGAACCCGATCGATCGTTCACCGTAGGACCCGATTTCGAAGAACCTCCCACCGATCTTAAGCCGCCGCTTCGCGTACTCCCGCGTTGATGGGTACGCTCAACGAGCTGTTCGACCCGGACCGGGTCGCCGTCGTCGGCGCCACCGCCCGCGAGGGCGCCGTCGGCCGCGCCGTCACGTCGAATCTCCTCGACGACTTCGACGGCGACACGGTCCCCGTCAACCCGAACTACGACGAGGTGCTCGGCACGGCCTGCGTCGACGACGTCGCCGACGCGGACGCCGACGTCGCGGTCGTCGTCGTTCCCCCCTCGATCGTGTTGGACGCCATCGAGGCGTGCGGCGAGGCGGGGGTCCGCAACGTCGTCGTGATCACCGCCGGGTTCGGCGAGACGGGGGAGGACGGAGCGGCGAGGGAGCGTCGCCTCGCGGAGCTAGCCGACGAGTACGACCTGAACCTCGTCGGCCCAAACAGCCTGGGGATCATGTCGACGCCCTCGGGGATGAACGCCACGTTCGGCCCCGAGAACGCCCTCCCCGGCGGGCTCTCTTTCATGAGCCAGTCGGGGGCGTTCGTCACCGCGGTCCTCGACTGGGCCAACGACAACGGGATCGGGTTCGAGGACGTTGTCTCGCTGGGGAACAAGGCGGTGTTAGACGAGACGGACTTCGTCGACCACTGGGGGGACGACGAGGAGACCGACGTGATCATCGGCTACCTCGAGGGGATCGAGGACGGCCGCGAGTTCATCGAGACCGCCCGCGAGACGACGGGCGACACCCCGATCGTCGCCGTGAAGTCGGGACGGACGAGCGCCGGCGCGCAGGCCGCCTCCTCGCACACCGGGACGCTGGCGGGTTCCGACAAGGCGTACGAGGCCGGCCTCGACCAGGCGGGGGTCATCCGCGCGGAGTCGGTCGACGAGCTGTTCGACTCGGCGGGCATCCTCGGCAGCCAGCCGCTTCCCGACACCGACAGCGTCGCGGTCGTCACGAACGCCGGCGGCCCGGGCGTGATGGCGACCGACGCCGTTGGCGACGCCGACCTCGACATGGCCTCGTTCACGGCCGAGACGACCGACCGGCTCGCGGGGTCGATGCCCGAGGAGGCGAACATCCACAACCCGGTCGACGTGATCGGCGACGCCGACGTGGAGCGGTTCCGCGAGGCGCTCGAAATCACGGTCGCCGACGACAACGTCGGCGCCGCGATGGTGTTGGCCGCGCCGACGGCGACGATCGATTTCGACGAGCTCGCGGACGCGATCACCGACGTGAGCGACGAGATGGACGCGCCCGTCGCCGCCTGTCTGATGGGCGGCGACCGGACTCGCGAGCCGAAACAGCGGCTCCAGTCGAAGGGGATCCCCTGCTACTTCGATCCCGCCCGCGCGATCGACAGCCTCGCGACGCTCGCGCGCTACCGCGACATCAAGGCGCGCGAGTACGCGCCGCCGATGTCGTTCGACGTCGATCGCGAACGCGCCCGCGAGATCCTGAACGCGGTGCGCGACCGCGACGACAACCGCCTCGGCGTCGAGGCGATGGAACTGCTCGACGCGTACGGCATCCCCACGCCGGCCGGCGAGATCGTCGACTCGCCCGAGCGCGCCCGCGAGGTCGCGGCCGGGGTCGACGGCGACGTGGTGATGAAGATCGTCTCGCCGGACATCCTGCACAAGTCCGACATCGGCGGCGTCGCCGTCGGCGTCGCGGACGACGACGTGGCCGACACCTACGAGGACCTGATCACCCGCGCCCGCAACTACCAGCCGGACGCGACCGTCCTCGGCGTTCAGGTCCAGGAGATGGTCGACCTCGACGACGGCGTCGAGACGATCGTCGGGATGAACCGCGACCCGCAGTTCGGCCCGCTGCTGATGTTCGGGCTCGGCGGCATCTTCGTGGAGGTGATGGAGGACACCACCTTCCGCGTCGCGCCCGTCTCCGAGCCCGAGGCCCGCGAGATGACCGAGGAGATCCAGTCGGCGCCGCTGCTGCGGGGCGCCCGCGGCCGCGACCCCGTCGACGTCGACGCCGTCATCGAGACGATCGGCCGGCTCTCGCAGCTGGTCACCGACTTCCCGGCCATCTTAGAGCTCGACATCAACCCCCTCGTCGCACTGCCCGACGACGACGGCGGCACGAACGCCGCCGCCGTCGACGTGAGACTCACCGTCGACCCGGAGGCACTCGACCCGCCGGGAACCGACGCGGAGACCGATCCGAAGCCGCTCGACGCGGAGGAACCCACCGATGACTGACACACCCACCACACTCGTCACCGCGACCGGAGACAGCGCCGGAAAGACAGCGATCACCGTCGCCCTCGCGCGGCTCGCGGCCGACCGCGACCGCAGCGTCGGCTACATGAAACCGAAGGGGACCCGGCTCCAGTCGAACGTCGGCAAGACCCTCGATCAGGACCCCATGCTCGCCCGCGAGGTGCTCGGCTTAGACGCCGAGATGCACCAGATGGAGCCGGTGGTCTACTCCCCGACGTTCGTCGAGGGCGCGATCCGCGGCACCGAGGACCCGGACGCGCTCCGCGACCGGATCCGCGAGGAGTACGACGGGATCGCGGCCGACAACGACCGGGTGTTCGTCGAGGGTGGCGGCAGCTGGACGACCGGCGGCGTCGTCGACCTCACCGACGTCGACGTCGCGGAGCTGCTCGACGCGCGGGTCGTCCTCGTCGCGGAGTACGGCTCGCCGAACGACCTCGACGAGGTGCTTGCGGCCGCCGACGCGTTCGGCGACCGCCTCGCCGGCGTCGTGTTCAACAAGGTGTCCGACGACGCCTTCGAGTCGCTCGACCAGGACGGGATCCCGTTCCTCGAGTCGAAGGGGATCACCGTCTTCGGCGCGCTCCCGTACGAGAAGGAGTTAGCGGGCGTCACGGTCGGGGAACTCGCAGACGAGCTCGGCGCCGAACTCCTCACCGACGCGCCCACCGACGCGTTCGTCGAGCGCTTCCTCGTGGGCGCGATGGGCGGCGACGAGGCGCTCCGTTACTTCCGGCGCGCCCGCGACGCCGCCGTCATCACCGGCGGCGACCGCGCGGACGTCCAGACCGCGGCGCTCGACGCCTCCGGGGTCGCCTGCCTCGTCCTCACCGGCGGACACCGCCCCTCCGGCGCGGTGCTGGGGAAGGCCGCCGACGCCGGCAAGCCGGTCCTCGCCGTCAACACCGACACGGTCACGGCCATCGACCGGGCCGAGGAGGTCGTCCGCGGCGGGCGCACCCGCGACGTCCGGACGGTGGACCGGATGGCCGACCTGCTCGACGCCCACGTCGACGTCGACGCGCTGGTCTGAGGCGGGAGTCCCCGTTCGGTTCGCCCGCGGCCCCCTGTTCGGGCCGCCGCGTTCCCCGTTCGGTTCGCCCGCGGCCCCCTGTTCGGGCCGCCGCGTTCGCCCGCGATCCGTGATCGTCTGACGTACTGTTTTCACGGTGGACGACGTACCCCGCCTATGACCAGTCTCTCGGAGGCGTACGGCGGACGGGGGCGCTCCGGGGTCGACCCGCATCGGCTGTACCTCGGTGTGGGATCCTTCGTCGCGGGCGCGCTGCTCCTCGTCGTGGGGATCCTCGTGGCGGCCGAGGTGGTGCTACCGGCGGGCTACACCGCGGGCACCGCGCGGGAGGTCGGCGGGATCGTCGGCGGCGTCGGCGTCCCGCTCGTGTTGCTCGGCGTGATGGCGGTCCTCCCGGCCGACCGCAACACCTACGCCGCGGCGTTCGTCGGCGCGGCCGTCATGTGTCTCGGTGTGGCGCTGTTCGCGCACGCGTACCCCCAGCAGTGGGTCGGGGGGCCGCGTCCGGAACTGACCGACCTGACGCTCCCGACCGCGGGCGTCTACTTCCTCGGCGCCGCGACGACGCTGTGGAGCGTGTTTGTCGGCGTCGCGAACTTCAAGACCCGCAACGACCCCGGCGGCACCGTCTCGATGGAGGTGACCCACAAGGGCGAGACGAAGGTGGTCGAGGTGCCCCGTGACCAACTGGGGAGCCGCGGCGGCGTCGGCCTCCTCGGCGGCACCCCCGACGGCGACGTCGAGACGCAGACGAACCGCCCGGACGACGGCGGCGCCGAGAACTCCGCGGCGCGGGGCTCGACCCCGTCTTCGTCGAGCGGTTCGTCCGGACCCGCTCCCGGCTCCGGGGAGGCGGTCGACTCCGGTGCGTCGGGCGCGCGCGGACGGACGAGTTCGACGGGACGGTCCCGCGCCGCCGGCCGCTCCGGTCCCGGTTCACCGGGCGTGAGCGACGGCGGCAGCGCCGAGAGCGACATCACCTCGCCGCTCGACGAGGCGGAGTCGACGGATGTCCCGTCGTCGCCGGCGGCACCGGAGTCCGGGCCCGCTCCCGGCTCCCCCGCCGCCCGAGACGGGCCCGGCGACGCGTACTGCGGCAACTGCGCCGAGTTCGACTACGTCCGGACCGACGACGGGATGCGCCCCTACTGCGCTCACTACGACGAGCTCATGGACGACATGGAGGCGTGCGACTCCTGGACGCCGCGCTGACGGCGCCGTCCTTTTTGCCACCTCTTTCCCCTCACACCGGCTCCGCGGAGGGGAGCTGCGACTCCGCCACCGCGAACGCGAGCGTGCTCAACACGCCGATGAGCGTCCCGGCCGCGAGCGCCATCGCCAGCTCCGAGAGCCCGAGCGCCGTCACGCCCGGCGCCTCCGGGAGGAAGAACCCGGAGACCGCGAACAGTACGACGGCGATGGACGCCACGTAGAAGGGGGCGTTGAGGTAGCGCCACCGGAACCGCCCGGCGAGGTACTCGTCGGTGATCTGCCCGAGACTGGAGGTGACGCCCGCGACGCTGAGCCACTGGACGAGCCCGTGGACGAACGCGGCGAGGGCCGTCCCGGCGGCGAGCGATCCGCCGCGGACGCCGCGGATGGCGTCGACGGTGTCGACTCCCTGAACGATCCCGACGACGACGAGCGCGAGCGCGACCACGTAGGTGACGAGCGTCACGCGCCCGGTGTAGAGGACGTTGCGGACGGTCTCGGCGGTGCCGTCGACGGTCTCTTCGAGCCCTAGCCCGCGGAACAGCGAGTAGAGGCCGACCCCGCCCGAGAGGATCCCCAGCACCGCCGCGCCGGCGACGTCGAAGAGGTTCGCCACGACGACGAGCGGGTAGATCAAGAGGAGGACTCCGAGCGGGACCAGTATCGTGCCGCGAGTCTCCGGGTCGGCGAGGACCTGCTTGATCGTGTAGTACAGCGATTCGAGGTCCTGCGCCTGGCGGACGACGACGCGCCGCATCCCGTCGATCGGCATCCGCGACCGGATCACGGGGAGGACGGACTCGTCTTGGGCGCCGTCGGTGATCACGACCGCGGACACCTCCTCGCCGGTCGACAGCTCCGCGAGCACGCGGTCGACCTCCTTGCCGACCGCCCGGTTCGCCTTCACGTCGGCGCCGTCGACGCCCGTGACGGCCGCGACCTCGACGGCCTCGCCCTCGGCGGCGAGTTCGTCGTGGACGTTGACGCCCTGGAAGAGGACGTTGACGTCGGAGTCCTCCGGGTCGGCGGTCGCGAGCGCGACCGCGGCCTCGGTGACGTCCTCGTCGCCGATGACGGGGGTTGGGATCCCCGTCTTGCGGCCGAGGTCGTCGTCGAGGTCGACGCAGAGGACGAGCAGCATCGTTCGAAGCTACGCCGGGGGACGGCATATGTTTTCGGCTCGCGGCGCGGTCGCGCGACGCCGGCGCCCGCGCCGGGCGGGGTCCCGGTCGGCGTCGGTCTGCGCTCGTCCGACGCGGCGGCCGACCCGCGACGTCAGCTCCCCGCGTCCGACGCGGCGGCCGACCCGCGCCGTCAGCTCCCCTCGTTCGGCTCGTGTTCGAGCCCGTTCATCATCCGGCGGACGTTCTCGCCGTCGCTGAACGCGGCCGGATACGCCGCCAGCGGGAGGACGAAGTCGTCGTCGACCCCGACCGGCTCGCCGATGTGTAGCTCCAGCTCGGTGGTCGCGCCGGTCCCCGCGATCTCGCCGTCGGCCGCGTACACGACGACCGCGGCGTCGGACCCGAGGACCTCGGTCGAGTACTCCGAGCCGCGCTCGAGGTCGCCGACCCCCTCGTACCGGCGCAGGATGAGGTCGGCGCGCTCGCGGGTACCCATCTCGGCGATCGGGTTGAGCGCCCGACCGAGCACCTCGATCTGCGGCGTCGTCACCGCGGCGAACACGGCGGCCTGGTAGCGCTCGCCGAACAGCTCGACGGCCTTGTCGTACTCGGCGACGGTGTTCGTCACGCGCACCTCGCGGGTCCGCCCGGCCACCTCCACCTCCCGGGCGATCACGTCGTCGGACACCTCGTTGAGTTCGTACCCGCTCTCCGAGAGGGTCGCGTCGGCGACCGTCGCGGTGCCGGCCGCGAACTCCGCGGGCCCCTCACCGGTGGCCACGTCCAGCGCGGTACAGCCGGCGAGGCTCGCGAGCCCGACGGCGCCGCCGACCGCGAGCGCCCGGCGCCGCGTGATCGCGTCGCTCGCTGCCCTGTGCTCGGCGTCGTCGGCGGTCGGGTCTCGGTCCATGGGCGCCACTGGCCGCGGCGGGGGTACATACTTTGTGTCCGGTCTACTCGCGCCCGTGACAACGGGTCTCCCGGCAACGCGCGGTTCGGACGCTTTTTCAGGCCGCGGCCGGTAACGAGAGACAGATGATCTCCAAGGGCTGTGAACAGTGCGCCAAGGGCGGGAAGATGGTGCTGTTCGTCTACGGCTACTGCGACCAGCGGGACTGCTTCTACTGCCCCCTCGGAGAGAACCGGAAGAACGTCACCGACGTGTACGCCAACGAGCGGAAGGTTGAGTCGGACGAAGACGTGATCGAGGAGGCTAAGCGCATGAGCGCGCTCGGCACCTCGATCACCGGCGGCGAACCGCAGGAGGCGATGGCGAAGACGACCCGGTACCTCGAACTGTTGAAAGACGAGTTCGGCGAGGACCACCACACCCACCTCTACACCGGGATCACGGGCGGCCGCGAGAACATGCGCCGTCTCTCGGAGGCGGGTCTCGACGAGATCCGCTTCCACCCGCCCCTCGAGCTGTGGGGCGACATGCACGGCACCGAGTGGGAGGAGATACTCCATATCGCCCGCGAGGAGGGGCTCACGCCGGCCTTCGAGATCCCCGGCATCCGCGCGGAGCCGGAGTTCCTGGAGTTCCTCGACGAGGGCGCCGCGGAGTTCTGTAACATCAACGAGTTCGAGATGTCCGACGGGAACTACCGCCGGATGCAAGAGAAGGGCTTCGAGCTTCAGGAGGGCCACATGTCCGCGGTCGAGGGGTCGAAGGACGCCATCTTAGAGGAGATGGCGAGCCACGAGAAGGTGTACTTCTGTACGTCGGTGTTCAAAGACGCCGCCCAACACCGGAACCGCCTGAAGCGGATGGCGAAGAACATCCGTCGCGAGTTCGACGAGGTGACCGACGACGGCACGCTCGTCTACGGGAAGGCGTTCGCCGCCCCCGAGCGCTTCGAGGCGCTCGGCGTCCCCGAGCAGTTCTACACCGTCAAGTCGGACCACGTCGAAGTGGCGTGGTGGCTCTTGGAGGAGATGGTCGAGGACGGCGACCTCGACGAGGGCGAGATCGTCGAGCAGTACCCGACCGTCGACGGGACCGTCGTCGAGCGCACCCCGGTCGCCTGAACGGACGGATCTTGGTTCTTCTGACGGCGATTCTCGTTCGGTACCCGTAGGAACGGCGGTGGCGCGCACCTGCGAGCGGCCGGAGCGAAGCGGAGGCCGCGAGTCGGCACGCGCGAGGGACGCGGCGAGCGACGGGGCGACCGGAGGGAGACCCGAGCGAGCCGCGAGGCTGGGGAGGCGTGAGGTGCGGTCGCTGTGCGGTGCGGGGCGGGGCTCGAAGGGGCAGCCGCGAGTCGTCGCGGCTGGGGCTTTGGCGGTGTTCCCCGTCGAGCGGCGGTCGAAATCTCGAACGTGGCGTGCTATCTGCTCCCACACTTATAAGGGATCAGCGCGTACGGCCGCGTATGGCTTCCGAAGAACCCGTCTTCGCGAACGTGAGCATCGGGCAGGAGGTGTACAACGAGGACGGCGAGCGCCTCGGGTCGATCCGCGGGGTCGACGACGACGGCTTCTACGTCGCGTCGCCGTCGGACACGGACACGCTGACGCTCACCGACGCGCGCGACGTGTTCGGCACCGCCTACGTGATGTGGCGCTGCTGGGAGTGCGGCGAGATGGGCGAGATCGGCGACCAGCTCCCCGCGAACTGCCCGAGCTGCGACGCGCCCCGCGAGGAGCTGTACTACTGGGCCGAGGACTGAGACGACTACCGTGAGAAGCGCCCCCGTGTCTGTATCTGTTATCTGTGAGCGGCTGACTACATAGACGCTGTTGACACCCCCGAAGCCCCGCCCCGCCCCGCACAGCGACCGCACCTCACGCCTCCCCAGCCTCGCGGCTCCCTCCGCTGCGCTCCGGTCGCCGCGTCCCTCGCGCGGTGCCGCTCACGGCCGCCGGGGGCGGCCGCTCGCGGGCACGCGCCACCGCACGTCTCTTTATAAATAGACGATACCGCCCCCACAGTTGCTTATAAATAACCGTCGCCGCCAGCCGGCTCAGTCCGCGTCGGCGAAGTCCGCGAGGTTCGCCTGGAGCCCGGCGGCCATCGTCGACTTCCGGCGGAGGCGCCCGAGCGAGACGGGGAGGCGGTCGGCGACGCCGCGGACCGCCTCGCCGAACGTCTCCGCGGCCCCGTGCTCGCCCTCGAACGCGTTCCGGACCGCCTCGCGCACCTGCCAGACGCCGACCGGCCCCCAGTAGTCGTCGGAGACGTGGCGCAAGACGAGCGCCTTCGCCTGCCGCCCGCGGTCGTCGAGGTGTTCCAAGACGCCCAGCCGAGCCGCGTAGTAGGCGCCCGCCGTCTCCTCGACGTAGCCGGTCCGCCCCTCGCGGCCCTCGCTCGCGGCCGCGAGGTAGACGCCGGCCTCGGGGTCGGGGTTCCAGATCGACCCCGGCGACTTCATCTCGACGAGCTCGTACTCCCACCGGCCCGGGACCAGGATCACCCAGAACGCGTTGCCGAGGTACTCGTTGCGGTGGACCTCGATCCGGTCGACGGTCGGGTCGTCGCGGATCGACCCGCGGAGGAACTGGCCGACCGTGTCGTCGACGGCCGTGATCGACCAGCGCGTCGGGACGAGCCGGCGGTTCTCGCCGCGCCCGAGCGCGCCCGCCGAGAGGATCGTGTTGATCTCGTACACGTCGAAGCCGCGGCGGTAGAGGAACGCCATCGCCCCCTCGGCGCGCCAGTCGTCGTCCTCGAGCGTCTTCTGTACCGGCCGCGGGACGTGCGGATTCTCGCCCAGGTCGGCGGTCCGCGCCGCAGCGCGCGGGCCGGTCGGCGTCTTGATGTCCTCGGTCCCGACCTCGAAGTCGAGGTCCGGCCGGCCGTCGAGACCGATCTCCACGTCGACCGGGCGGTCCGCGATCGCGACCTCGCGTTGAACGCCGAGCCAGCCGTCCCACGCGTCGTGAACGCTCTCGGCCGGGCCGCTCGCGCCGCCGACCGACTTCACTCCGCCGGTCGCGCCCGCGTCCGCCACGTCGACCCCGCGGGTCGAGTTGAGCAGGCTCGTCCGCCGGTCGAACACGTCCGAGATGGAGACGCCCTCGTCGTACCACGCCGCGGAGGTCTCGAACGCCGCGGCGCGCTCCTCGCGGCCGACCGGCGAGAGGAGCCCGGTCGAGACGTTCGGGTAGTCCGCGCGGCCGACGAAGATAGAGGGCGAGACGCTGCCGACGACGGCGTCGTCGGAGACGTGCTCGTCGAAGCGGCGCTCGAAGGAGTCGAGGTGGTCCACGATCCCGTAATCCTTCTCCGCGGCGAGGCGCCGCCGCTCGGCGCGCTCGTTCGCCTCGAACTCGATGAACTCGTCGAGCCGCATTCGTTTCGTGTAGGGCCGAGCGCGACTTGACGGTGTCGGCGGCGGGCGGGGCTTCGTCCCGACCCGCGGCGCGTCGCCCGCCGCTCAGGTCGCGAGTGATGTCACGCCGGCCGGTAGCGTCGCGCCCGTGCGCCACGCGCCGTCCTCGCGGACGACCAGCGGCGTCGGCTCCCCGCCCGCGAACCCGTCCTCGTCGACGCGCAGCGTCCCGCCGACGAGCGTCCCGTCGGCGACCGCCCACGAGGCGACGAACGCCGGCTCGGCGGCGGGCACGGGGTCGGCGTCGAACCCGTCGCCGTCGACGGGCCCGGACAGCGTCACGCCCGAGGGCGCCTCCGGCCCCCAGCGGTTCGCCCCCGCGTAGAGTCGGCCGTCGCGGACGACCGCCTCGCGGAAGTAGTTCGCCCAGAAGTCGCGGAAGTCGGTGTCGAGCCGGTACCACCGGTCGCCGTCGTCCGTCCGGTAGAGCCCGTTCCCGGTGGCGGCGACGACGGCGCCGCCGTCGAGCACGCGCAGGTCGTGGACGTCGTCGTGGACGCCCCGCCCGTACCGCCGCCAGAAGTCGCCGTCGAACGCGTAGACGCCGCCGGGTTCGAGCCCCGCGAGCACGCCGTTCTCCGGGTGGACCGCCAGCGTCCTGACGCTCGGCGACGCCCCGGGCGCGCGGTCCCGCCACCGCTCGCCGTGCGGATGCGCGTCGAGGTCGCCGACCGGGTCGAAGCGCCACCCGTCGCCGTCGGCCGCCGGCCGCGCCCGGAGCACGTCGATCGAGCCCGTCCCGACCAGCACGGTCTCGGGGCCGGCGAGCACGGAGACCGGGCCGTCCGGGCCGTCGAGCCGGTGCCACTCGGTCCCGTCGGTCGAGCGGTACAGCCCCTCGGCGGTCGCGGCGATCCGGGCGTCGCCGCTCCGGACGACCTCGCGAACGCGCCCGCACGCGGCGACCCGCACCGGGTCGCCGTGCGGCCCGTCGAGCCGATACAGCCCGTTTTGGGTTCCGCAGACGAGCATGTGTCGTGATCCGTGACCGAGCGAAAAAACCGTACGCCTCCCGTCGGCCCCGGCCCGTTAGCTGTGGATCCCCATCGCCTCGATCTGCTCTTGGTACCGGTTGCGGATGGTGACCTCGGTGACCTGCGCGACGTCGGCGACCTCGCGCTGGGTCTTCTTCTCGTTACAGAGCAGCGAGGCCGCGTAGATGGCGGCCGCGGCGTAGCCGGTTGGCGACTTCCCGGAGAGCAGCCCCTGCTCCGCGGTCGTCTCGATGATCTCGTTGGCCTTCGACTGGACCTCCTCGGAGAGCTCCAGCTCCGAGGAGAAGCGCGGGACGTACTTCTTCGGGTCGACCGGGCGCATCTCGAGGCCGAGCTCCTGAGAGATGTAGCGGTACGTCCGGCCGATCTCCTTGCGGTCGACGCGCGAGACCTCGGAGATCTCCTCTAAGCTCCGGGGGATCCCCTCCTTGCGGCAGGCGGCGTACAGCGCGGCGGTGGAGACGCCCTCGATGGAGCGGCCGCGGATCAGGTCCTCGTTGAGCGCGCGTCGATAGATCACCGAGGCGACCTCCCGCACCGAGCGCGGCACCCCGAGCGCGCTCGCCATCCGGTCGATCTCCGAGAGCGCGAACTGGAGGTTGCGCTCGCCGGCGTCCTTCGTTCGAATGCGCTCTTGCCACTTCCGCAGCCGGTGCATCTGCGACCGCTTCTTCGACGAGATGGAGCGACCGTACGCGTCCTTGTCCTTCCAGTCGATGGTCGTCGTCAGCCCCTTGTCGTGCATCGTTTTCGTCGTCGGGGCGCCGACGCGCGACTTCTCCTGCCGCTCCGAGTGGTTGAACGCGCGCCACTCCGGGCCGGGATCGATCTGCTCGTCTTCGATGATCATCCCCGTCTCCTCGTGTATCAGCTCCCCGTCGGCCGTCCGGGTGAGATCCTCCGGATCGAAGTCCTCGGGGTCCAGTTCGTCGACGTCCTCGATCTCCGCGACGTCGACCTCGTCTTCCTCGGCGTCTTCGTCCCCCACGCGCTGCCGGTCGTGATCCCGTTGCCGGGTGGGCCGTGTCATCGCATTTATATGCTATCCAATCCGTTTAACTTAAAAGTTCGTTACCGTGTTATCCTGTCTCATACCCCCGCGCGGCGCTCAGTTCGACGGCGGCTCGCTCGGGAGCCCCTCGGAAGTCGGGCTCTCGTCGTCGGTCGCGTCGTCCGCAGCGTCGGCGGTCGCTCCGGCGTCCGAGTCGGTCGTCTCGCCGTCCGTCGGCGTCGACCCCGGACGGGCTCTCGACGGGGCCGGCCGGCCGGTCCTCGGGGGCCTCTGGCTCGACGCCGAACCGATCGCACTCGGCGGTCGTTCGCGGCGTCACCACGCCCTCCGCCCGGCGGTCGCGCCGACGTCCGGTCGGTTCGAATCGACGGTCGACGGCGTCGCTGCGCTCTGAACGACGGCCGCGCCGCCCGTGTCGGCTACGCCTCATATATTCGGTCCTTTTTACCTCGGCGGCGGACGGACAGCCCTTTGGCCGCCGGGCGCCGAACCCGGACGAATGCCGACGATCGACTGCGACCCGGCCGCCGCGCGCGAGCGACTCGCGGACGCGGGCGTCCGGATCGACGAGGGGAACACCCCCCACGAGCGGTGGCGCGCCGAGCGCGACGGGGCGGTCGCGGTCGCGTACGACGACAAGGTCGTCGTCCAGGGGAGCGACCCGACGCGGCTCACGGCCCTCCTGAACGAGGGCGGCGGCCGCGCGCACGTCTACTTCGACGGCGCCTCGCGCGGGAACCCGGGCCCCGGCGGGATCGGCTGGTGTCTCGTCACCTCGGACGGGATCGTCGCCGAGGGCGGCGAGCGGATCGGCCGCGTCACGAACAACCAGGCGGAGTACGCCGCGCTGATCCGCGCGCTGGAGGCGGCCGACGAGTACGGGTTCGACGCGGTCGACGTCCGCGGCGACTCCGAGCTCATCGTCAAGCAGGTGCGCGGCGAGTGGAACGCCAACGACCCCCAGCTCCGCGAGAAGCGGGTCCGCGCCCGGGAGCTGCTGGAGCGGTTCGACCGGTGGTCGATCGCCCACGTACCGCGGGAGATAAACGAACGCGCCGACGATCTGGCGAACGAGGCACTCGATGACGCGAACTGACGACGACCCGCCGGAGTGGGCGAAGGACCGCGCGCGCGAGATGATGGCGGCGGAGGAGGGCGGGGGAGCGGACGCCCCCGACGACGCGGCCGCCGCCGACGCCGCGGAGACGCCCGACCGCGACGCGGAGCGCGTCCCGGACGTCCCGGTCGAGGCGGTCGACGAGGCCGAGCGGCTCACGCGGCTCGCCCGCGAGGCCGAGTCCGCGGAGGCGACGCCCGAGATCGAGGAGGCCGCCGACCAGTACCGCGAGCGGCGGGACGCGCTCGCGGCCGAGTACGGCTACACCGCGCGCGTCCGCGGCGAGGACGACACGCTCGTGTTGTACCCCGACGAGTGGATGGACGACGGAACGGTCCGACTCGACCGCGTCGAGGACACCGACCGCGCGGTCGAGGTGTCGCTGTCCGGTCCCGGCGACGCCGACCGCTACCGCGAGGTGGCCGCGTACAACGAGGCGGTCGCCGCGGCGGTCGCCGAGCGCGAGGCCGAGGTCCACGCGCGCACCGCGGAGACGTTCGCGGCGTTCATGAGCAACCACTACGTCCGGCCGGTCGACGACGCCACGCCGGCGATGCGCGCCGAGTTCCGCGAGGAGTACCTCGTTCGAAACGGGTGGCCGACCGACGAGCAGCTCGACGCCGTCGACGAGTCGCTGTCCGTGATCGAGTCGGTCGCCGGCGACATCGACGACCCTGCCGATGACTCCGCCGACGTCGACGATCCTGCCGATGACTCCGCCGACGCCGACGGTTCCGCCGACGATCCGGCGTAGCGGCGGCTCATCGAAAAGAGAACGCGGCTTTCGCCGCGCCGTGTGCCAGGAATTTTCGATCGGATTCGATGCCGTCGACCGCGCGGGACCGCGCGCCGTCGCCCTTACTCGAGCAGCGCACGGACCTCGTCCGCGCGCGCCTCGTCGGTGACGAAGCGCCCGAGGACCCACTCGATCTGGCCGAGGACGATGTCGTGGCCGGCCTCGGTGAGCTCGTACTGGTTCGTCCGCTTGTCGAGCTCGCTCTTCCCGACGAACCCGTAGTCGACGAGGTCGTCGAGGTTCGGGTAGAGGCGCCCGTGGTTCACCTCGGAGCCGTAGTACTCCTCCAGCTCGCGCTTGATGGCGAGACCGTACATCGGCTCCTCGGCCAGGATGGTGAGGATGTTCTGCTGGAACGCCGTGAGATCGCTTGCCGCCCTCGATTCATCAGTGACTGTTTGTGCCTCTGACATGCCTGAGGGAAGGGGACCCGAACTTATAGTCTTTCTCAACGTTCACGATCGCTGCGATGCGTAACTCCGAACGTTCGTCCGGATCTCTCGGTATCGACGGTCTCTCGGCGGACAACCGTGCGATCCGGCCGCGGAGCGCGTTCGACTGATCGATTCCGTTTGCGCCGAGCCGGTCGACGATCTCTCGGTCGTACCGTCGCTTCGGTTCGCGATCGAAACCCGCGGATCGGCGGTTGGCGGGCTCGGGCCGGTGACGCGGTGCCGCGTCCCCGTTCCGCCGCCAGCGCATCGGCTCAGGCGATCCCGAAAGGACTTTGCCCGACTTCGACCCATCAACGGGCACATGGTCAACCTCTGGGAGGATCTCGAGACGGGACCGAACGCGCCGGACGAGATCTACGCCGTCGTCGAGTGTCTCAAAGGCGAGCGGAACAAGTACGAGTACGACAAGGACATCCCCGGCGTCGTGCTCGACCGCGTCCTTCACTCGAACGTCCACTACCCGTACGACTACGGCTTCATCCCGCAGTCGTACTACGACGACGAGGACCCCTTCGACGTGATGGTGCTCGTCGAGGACCAGACGTTCCCCGGCTGCGTCGTCGAGGCCCGCCCCGTCGCGCTGATGAAGATGGACGACGACGGCGAGCAGGACGACAAGGTGATCGCGGTGCCGACCGAGGACCCCCGGTTCGATCACATCGAGGACCTCGAGGACATCCCCCGACAGATCCGCGACGAGATAGACGAGTTCTTCTCGACGTACAAGAACCTCGAGGCCGGCAAGGAGGTCGAAACGCTCGGCTGGGAGGACAAGGCGGCCGCGAAAGCGGCCATCGAACACGCGCAGGAGCTGTACGACGAGCAGATCGCGTAGCGACGATATAACCGGGGCACATCCGGCGCCCGCGCTCGGATGCGTTATGCCTATGGGTAATTTTTAGGGCGCGAGTCGCGTATCGTCTAGCGGAATCATGAGCGCCACCACGCCCGCCGTCGGCATCGATCACCCGACGGTCGTTCCCGCGAACTTCGATCCGGACGACGACACGCCGGACGGCGCGGCTCCCGACGACACCGCCGCGAGCGACGACGCGTAGGGGTCGCTGACGCCCGTTCAGACTCGTTCGACGACCGATGAGAGCCGCGCCGCGTCCGCTCGAAGCGTCTCGAACGCCTCGTCGACCCAGTCGACGACCGCCTCGTCGGTCGATTCGAGCACGCACCGCGGGTTGTTCCGCTCGTCGTACGCGGTCACGCAGGCGATGTCGTCACACCGGAACAGTCCGTACTCTATCGGCTCTGCGCTCACGTACACCTCGGCGTCGTCGTCGTCGAGCGCTCGGTCGGTCGCCGGCTCGAACTCCGCGACCGACGCGTCGGCCACGTCGCGGTCGATGATCAGCTCCACGCTCGCGCCGCCGTCCAACGCCGCGGCCGCCGCCTCGTTGAACTGCTGGAGGACGACGGGAGAGACGGCCCGGATCTCGGCGCCGCTGCTCTCGCGGAGGAGCTCCGTGAGCCGGTCGACGGCCGCCAGGGGGTTCTGATCGGACGCGACCGTGAGCTCGCTGTCGGGGATCCCGTCTCCGGGGAAGTCGACCCCGACGCGTTCGACGGTCGCCGCGAACCGGCCGTAACGGTCGGCGCGTTCGACCTCCCTCAGGAGCGTCTCGTACGCGTCGTGGACGCGCTCACCGGTCGGCGTCACCCGATAGGCGGCGTCGCGTTTCACCACCCAGTCGCGCTCGCGGAACCCCGCGAGGATCCGCTGGACCGTCGTTCGGGTGGCGTCGACCGCGTCGGTCAACTCCGCGGGGCGCCGCGGATCGTCGCGTAGCGCCCGCAGTATCGCGACCCGAACGGGCGAGCCGGCGAGGTACTGTGCGCCGTCGTGTCCGTCCTCGGCCGTCATCGTACGATCCGTGTGTACGGGTACCGCCCTGTTAACCGTACCGCGTCGCGGTCGCGGGCGCCGCGCTCGGGTCCCTCCGCGCTCGCCGGTCGCGTCAGTCCCGGTACCGGAACGACACGACGGTGCCGACGGTGTCCTCGCCGGCGATCCGCTCCGTGGTCACCGTCACGGCCGCGAGCCCGTCCGCCCCGAGCGCCTCCTCGATCACCGCCCGCAGCGCGTCGGGGTCGGCGCCCTCCTGGATCACCGGCACGCGGACCTGTCGGCGGTTGACCGCGATGTCGCCGAGGTCGTACTCCGTGTGTTCGAACGCCGCTCGGATCGCGGCCTCAATATCGGTCATTGCGGCTCGACCTGCGCGCTCGCCGGTGAAAAACGCGGTCTCTCGATCTGCCGCGTCGGTGCGGATCGCGTTTCCGGGTCCACGATGTCGGGTACTGGATAGATACCGCTTATCTGCCGCTCTGCCAATTTAATACATTTATTTTTAACTTTAAATATCTACTATATTCAGCCGCAGAACAATCTTAATATTTATTTATCCTGATACTTTTTGAATATGCACGAAAGTGTGGCAGATTACGTGGCAGAGCACCCGAAGATGGCCGGCGTCCTGTTCACCGCCCTCCTGCTGCTGACGCAGGCGGCGCCCGCGGCGGCAAACATGGCAACGGCTACTCCTGGTCCGTAGAAGACAGAAATTCGTCACTCCACGTCAGCGAGGTATCCGAAAATACTGGGACTGTTTCCAGTTGTAGGAATTTTGATATTTCATCTATAGTTAGTTCCGCTGTGGTGATGTTCGTGGGAATATAATAATTTTGTTCAACTGGTCCAAGATTTAATGAACTCATCGAACCAGCGCCATAGGTCCCGTTGGGATATATCTCTGTGGTTATGTCCCACATTCCATCACCACTCTCACTCATGTTCAGCACTAATGCGACGCCACTCCGACTCTGACAGATCGTCGTCCCCCCGTCTCCTACCACGATGTACTGGTGACCAGTAATCAATTCGCGCTTCGCGACGTGAAGCGCGGTCCGGAGGTTGAACCCGCTGTTCATCAGGCGGGCGATGATCCGGCCGAGCGTCGTCGCCGGCGAGTTCGCCACGTCGGAGAGGGTGACGATGCCGCCGCGCGAGCCGCGGTGGACCAGGGCCTCGCCCTGCTGGTAGGACTGGCAGGCGTTGAGCAGGAAAGCGCTGACGCCGATCTCGAGGTCCTCGTCGGTCAGGTCCAAGTACTCCTCGGCGCACTGCATCCCGCGGTCGTCGACGTGGCCGATGTAGTGGAGGAAGTCGACGTCCGATTCGAGCGTCTCGCGCATCTCCGCGCGCGTGAGGTCGTGGCGCACCTCGATGTCGAACTGGACCATGTCGCGGAGGCCGTAGAGGTCGGCGACGTTCCCCTCCTCGCGCATCTGGTCGTCGTTACAGACCACGAGGACGGAGATGCGCGACTGCTCGACCTGCCCGGCCTCCAGCCGCAGGTGGTACGCGTCGAGCGTCGCCTTGTTGGCGTCGAGCGGGACGCCGTCGCCGACCCACGCGTGCTCGACGGTGTCGACCGGCTCCGGTCGGACGAACTCGGTCTGCGCCGGGACGGCCCCGCGTTCCGTGGAGGCGTCCGCCCCGCGGGTGACCCCCGCGCTCGCGGCGCCGCGCACGAACTCGCCGCCGGCGGGGCTCCCACGGCTGTCGAGGGCGACGCCGCCGCCCGGGACTTCCCGCCTCGTGGTCGCCGCCGAGTTTCGGCCCGCGCCGCCGAAGAAGCCGACGCCGACGCCCCCGTCGTCGTCCGCCGGCGTGACGGTCTCCGGCGAGCGGACGATCGACAGCTCGCCGGCGACGAACGGGAGCATCTCCACGTTCCCTGGGTCGGGACGCACGTCCGTCGTCAGCGTCCACTGCGGCAGTTCGGGCTCGACCGCCTCGAACGGAACGTCGAGGTACTCGCCGAGCCGCTCGACGAGCGGGAGGTCGTACAGCCGCCCCCAGTCGAGGTCGAGGCCCGTCGTCTCGCGCTCGTGGAGATCGACCGGGTAGAACCCCTCCGTGCGGGCGAGACAGTCCATGTGGAACGACTGCCTGAGCACCTGCGCGGTGCGTTCCTCGAACCCGGGTTCGAGCGGGTACGTCCACCCGTCGCCCTCGATCCGCGGGGCGTCGCCGGGGACGACGTCGGCGGCGAAGTAGTACGCCAGCGAGACGACGGGGTAGAGGTAGCGGTACTCGGGCGGGACGACGATCCGCACGCCGCTCTCGACCGGCTCGACCCGCTCGGGGACGCGGAACTCCTCGCCGGGCTCGATGAGGGGAGGATGGCCCCGCAGGGTCGGGAACGACCGCTCGGGACTGGTCGTCTGGAGCGCCGACCCGAGCAGCGAGACGGCGTCCATCAGCGACTCCGGATCGGTCGGCGTGGTGATCGTCCCCGCCGGCGTCTGGTGGAGCGACCGGAAGCCGAGCCCGACGGTGGCCGGCGCGTCGAGGTCGATCCGGGTGGTCCGGTCGGTCGTCGAGACGGAGAACCCGGCGTCGAAGGTGAGGTACAGTTTCGTCGGCGCGGGGTCGATCCCGACGTGGTACGTGCTATCGGGCATTTCGTAGCAGTCGCCGCGCGACAGTAACGAACCCTCACCATCGCGCGTCTCGACGACCGCGACGCGCGGGATCTCGACTGAGCCGGTCTCGACGGCGACGCTGGTGTCGACCGGGAAGTAGTGGTCCGACGCGGGGCGCGGACGGGGGTCGACCGGCCGGTCGGTGTACACCTCGAACTGGGTGTTCTCGATGTGGTCCGTGACGGTGATCCCGTCGGCCTCGCGCAGCGGGTCGATGTCGATGCTCATGGGAACTCGCCGCGACGGTCGTCGTCGGGTACGGGAGACCGGCGCCGCGGTAGTGCGTGCCACTGGGTTGTGCGATAGCGGCGATAAAGGTTGCGTCGGTCGGATCGCCGCGGACCGAACGGATAAAGTCCCGGCCGCCCCACCTCCGCGTAATGATAACGCTGGGAACGGCCCGCGCCTCTCCGGGGGAGACGGACACGGGCCGTCTCGAGGTGGGAGAGATGCGGGACGGGAGCCCCGTCCGGCTCCCGGTCGCCGCGATCAACGGCGCGGCCGACGGGCCGACGCTGTACGTCCAGGCGGTGAGCGACGGCGACGAACTGAACGGGTTAGGCGTCGTCAACCGCGTCGTCCCCCGGATCGACCCGGCCGAGGTGTCGGGCTCCGTCCTCGTCGTCGGCATCGTGAACCACTTCGCGTTCCAGGCCGCCGAACACCGGAACCCGGTCGACGATCGGAAGATGAACCGCGGTTACCCGGGCGACGCCGACGGGACGACCAGCGAACGGATCGCCCACGAGACGTTCCAGGCCGCCACGCGCGCCGACTACATCCTTGACCTCCACCAGGGGTCGACGAGCCGGATGATAAACGAGACCCGCGTGCGTTGCGGCGTCCGCCACCGGCTCCACGGCGACTGCTTAGAGCTCGCGAAGGCGTTCGGCTGCGGGCACGTGCTCGACATCAAGGGCCCGGACGGCCAGCTCGCACGGGCCGGCCCGGAACACGGTATCCCCACGGTCGACCCAGAACTCGGCGGCTGCGTGGGCTGGGACGAGGAGTCGATCCGGTACGGCGTCGAGGGCGTGTTCAACGTCCTCCGCCACTACGGGTTCCTCGACGGCGACGCCTCTCTCGAATCCCAGACGCGCGCCCGCGGCTTCGACCAGTACGGCTCGCCCGCCGGGGGGTTGGTCCGCTTCGAGCGCGAGCTCGGCGAGCGCGTCTCCGAAGGCGACGTCCTCTTCGAGGTGACGGACACCTTCGGCGCCTTAGAGGGCCGCGTGACCGCCGACACCGACGGCATCTTCTGGCGGACCCGTCGGCTCCCACAGGTGGCCGCGGGCGAGTACGTCTGCTCGATCGGAACCAACGTCGACCGATACTGATGGGGTCCCCTACCGACGCCCGCGACTCCGAAACTCCGTCGTCGAGGGCGTCCGAACCCGACCGGCTCCGTTGCCCCGAGTGCGGCGAGACGTACCGCGACCGCTGGCGCTGTCGGTGCGGTTCGCCCCTCGAGTTCGCCGGCCCGCCGACGCCCGCGGGCGAGGCGCCCGACCCCGAGTCGTTCGACGCGCGCGACGGGCTCTGGGCGTTCGACGACCTGCTCGCCGTCGGGGACGACCCCGTCGATCGGGTGACGCTCGGCGAGGGGATGACGCCGCTCGTCGACGCCGACCGGAGCGAGGACGGGGCCGCCGGAGACGCCGAATTCCCTCCGTGGAACGCGTCGTTCAAGCTGGAGTACGTGTTCCCGACCGGCTCGTTCAAGGACCGCGGGGCGACGACGACGCTGACCCGGGCCCGCGAGCTGGGCGTCGAGCGCGTCGTCGAGGACTCCTCGGGCAACGCGGGCGCCGCGGTCGCGACCTACGCCGCCCGCGCCGGCATCGACGCCGAGATCTACGTCCCGGCCGACGCGAAGGAATCGAAGCTCCGGGCGATCCGACGCGCCGGCGCCGACCCGGTCCGGATCGAGGGGAGCCGGGGAGACGTGACGGACGCGTGCGTGGCGGCGCTCGGTGACGCGGACGACGCCGTGGGTGAGGACGCGGACGACCCCGCGGGCGACGACCCCGCCTGGTACGCCAGCCACGCCTGGAACCCGGCGTTCCTCGAGGGCACCGCCACGGTCGCGTACGAGATCGCGTCCCAGCGCGGCTGGGACGCCCCCGACGCGGTCGTGACGCCGCTCGGCCACGGCACGCTGTTCCTCGGCGCCTACCGCGGGTTCCGCCGGCTCGAACGCGCCGGCTGGATCGACGCGGTTCCCCGGCTCTACGGCGCGCAGGCGGCCGGGGTCGCGCCGATCGTCCGCGCGCTTCACGGCCCCGACGCCGCCGATCCGGACGACGCGGTCAACGACGCGGCGGACGGGATCCAGATCGCGGAGCCGGTCCGCGACCGCGAGATCCGCGCGGCGGTCGACGCGACCGGCGGCGACGCGCTCGCCGTCACCGAGGCGGCCGCGACGCGCGAACTCGACCGGCTCCACGCCGCCGGCTTCTACACAGAACCGACCTGCGCGGTCGCGCCCGCGGCGCTGCGGACGCTCCGTGGGCGCGGCGAGATCGGTCCCGACGAGGACGTGGTGGTGCCGCTGACCGGGAGCGGACTGAAGGGTTGAGTCTGGTCGGAGTCGGCGGCCCCGAGGCGGCGGGTTACCCCACCGTTATCCCTTTTCAGTCGGCGCTCGTCCGTCCTCGCATGAAGGTGCTCGTCTACGGCGCGGGCGCGCTCGGGAGCCTCGTGGGCGGGCTGCTGGCGCGCGAACACGACGTGACGCTCGTCGGGCGCGACCCGCACATGCGGCGGATTCGGGAGGACGGGCTCCGGATCGACGGCGAGGTCGACGCCCGCGTCACGCCCCGAGCGCTCACCGACGGGCGGCACCGCGCCGCCGACCTCGCATTAGTCACGACCAAGGCGTACGACACCGACGCGGCGGCCCGCGCGCTCGCGACCGGCGAGTACGAGGCGGTCTGCTCGCTCCAGAACGGGCTCACCGAGGAGCGGCTGGTCGCCGCGCTCGACGCGACGGTCCTCGCCGGCACCGCGAGCTACGGCGCCCGGTTCATCGAGCCGGGCCGCGTCACCTGCACCGGCGTCGGAGCGGTGGTGGTCGGCGCGCTCTCCGGCGGCGCGAGCCCGGCCGCCGCGCGGGTCGGAGCGGCCTTCGAGGCGGCCGGCGTCGAGGTGACCGTCGCCGACGACATGCCCGTGCGACGCTTCGAGAAGCTCGCGGTCAACGCCGGGATCAACGGCCCCTCGGCGCTCGCGCGGACCGAGAACGGACCGACGCTCGACGGGCCCGCCGGCGGGGTCGCTCGCGAGGCCGCCCGCGAGACGGCCCGCGTCGCCCGGGCGGTCGGGGTCGACCTCCCGGACGAGCGGGCGGTCACGGCCGTCGAGCGCGTCGCCGGCGACACCGCCGCCAACCGGTCGTCGATGCGCGAGGACGTCGAGAACGGGCGACGAACCGAAGTCGACGCCGTCTACGGCGCGGTCGTCGACCGGGCGGACCGGCACGGCGTGCCGGCGCCGACCTGTCGGACGGTCGGTTCGCTGATCCGCGGCTGGGAAGCGTCTCGCGGACTCCGGTGATCGGGGCGCCGCCGCCGGTGCCATACGCGACGGCGGCGAGGGAAAACGGGGCGGCGGCGAGGGAAAACGGGGCGACGGCGAGGGAAAACGGGGCGACGGCGAGGGAAAACGGGGCGACGGCGAGGGAAAACGGGGCGGCGGCTACGCGCTCAACACCACTCCTCGAGGACGGTCGCGTCGGCCTCGTCGACCGACACCCACGCGTCCTCCCGCGAGACGTCCGCGATGACGAACTCCGGTCGCGACGACGAGGAGTCGATCGACGCCATCACGTCCGGCGCGGCGGCGTCGAGCCTCGGCTCCGTCGGCAGCGCCGTACGGCGGCGGTCGGGGTCCGGCTCGTCCCAAGGAGTGGAACTCCGTGACATGGTTGTGAATTGTTCACAGTATTTATAAGAGTTGCGAACCCGGACGAGATCGGCCGTCGAATCGGAGATGTCCGGGACTGCCCGCCGACGTATCTGTCGAAAAACCGCCGATCGGCCGACGATACGGCGAAACGTGTCGGGTTTCTCATCGACTCATGGGGCCCGAACCGCACACCGACGTCCCCGCGTCCCCTCGGTGATTCGGCTCCGCACACCTTCGCAGTATACAAGAGGTGTCGCGCTGAAAGGCGGGCATGAACGTCGCAGACGCCATGACGCCCCGGTCGGAGCTCGTCGTCGTCGAGATCCCCGGGAGCCGGAACGACGTGTTGGAGTACATCCAGGACCACGGGTTCTCGTCGGTGCCGGTCGTGAAGGACGTCGACGGCGACGAGGTGTACCGGGGGCTCGTCACGCGCGACGACCTGATCGACCAGCCGGACGAGGACCAGCTGGCGCTCCTGATGCGCGAGGTGCCGACCGTCGGGGCCGACGACGACATCGTCGACGCCGCCCGAACGATGGTCGCTGAGGGGTCGCGGCGCCTCCCCGTGGTCGACGGCGACGAGCTCGTCGGCATCCTCACCGTCACCGACGTGGTGCGGGCGATCGCCCGCGGCGAGGTCGACGGCGAGACCGAGGTGGGCGAGCTCGCGACCCGCTCGGTCAACGCCACCCACACCGCGACGCCGCTGCCGGTCGCCGAGCGCGAGATCGGGCTCTCCGGCGTCCCGTACGCGGTCGTCCTCGACGACGACGCCGCGGTCGCGGGGATGCTCACCGAGGTCGACATCCTCGCGGTCGCCCGCGTCGTCGAGGGCGAGGCGAGCACCGGCGACTCGATCGCCGAGGAGGACTCCGAGTGGTCCTGGGAGGGGATCAAGGCGACCGGCGCGCGCTACCTCCCGACCCGGAACGTCGAGATCCCCGCGGAGGCGGTCCGTCACTTCATGACCGAAGACCTGATCACGGTCAACGCCACGCGGACGGCGCGGGAGGTCGCCCAGGAGCTCATCAGCAACGACATCGAGCAGGTCCCGCTCGTGTCGGGCACGGACCTCGACGGGATCGTCCGCGACGTGGACCTGCTGGAGGGGCTGTAGATGGCCGCGGACGCGCTCGCCGAACTCGCGAAGCGCCGCGGGTTCTTCTTCGGCTCGAACGGCGCGTACGGCGGCACCGCCGGCTTCTACACGTTCGGGCCCCAGGGCGCCGCCCTCAAGCGGAACGTCGAGGACGCGTGGCGCGACCGGTTCACCATCCGCGAGGGGAACCGCGAGATCGAGGCGCCGACGGTGATGCCCGAGCCCGTCTTCGAGGCCTCCGGTCACTTGGAGGGGTTCGACGACATGCTCGTCGAGTGCCCCGAGTGCGGCGAGTCCCACCGCGCCGACCACCTCGTCGAGGACGCCACCGAGGTCGAGGACGCCGAGGCGCTCCCCGGCGAGGAGGTCGCGGAGCTGATCGCGGACAACGAGATCGCCTGCCCGGCCTGCGGCACGCCGCTCGCCGGCGAGCCGGTCGAGGCGTTCAACCTCATGTTCGCGACCGACATCGGGCCCGGCGACGCCCAGCCCGGCTACCTCCGCCCGGAGACCGCCCAGGGCATCTTCGTCGAGTTCCCGCGGCTGAAGGAGTACGCCCGCGGGAACCTCCCGTTCGGGATCACCCAGATCGGCCCCGCCTACCGCAACGAGATCTCGCCGCGCGGCGGGCTGCTCCGCCTCCGCGAGTTCACGCAGGCCGAGCTGGAGCAGTTCATCGACCCCGAGGCGGACGAGCCGCCCCTCGACCGCGTGCGCGACGTCGAGGTCCGGCTGTACCCCGCGACCGAGCAGGAGGCCGACGACGGCGACTACCTCGAGACGACGGTCGGCGAGGCGGTCGAGTCGGGGGTCATCGGCTCCCCGTGGGTCGGCTACTACCTCGGCGTCGCCCAGGAGTGGTACGAGCGCGTCGGCGTCGACCTCGACCGGTTCCGGTTCCGCCAGCACCTCGCCGGCGAGCGCGCCCACTACGCGGCCGACTGCTGGGACGCGGAGAGCGAGGTCGACGGCGACTGGATCGAGATCGCCGGCTTCGCGTACCGCGGCGACTACGACCTCTCGAAGCACGACGAGCACGGCGACGACTCCTTCACCGTGTTCAAGCGTTACGACGAGCCGAAGACGGTCGAGCGCGCGACCGTCGATCCCGACATGTCCGTCCTCGGGCCCGAGTTCGGCGGCGACGCGGCCGCGGTCGCGGAGGCGCTCGAGACGCTCGCCGAGCGCGACCCGGACGCCTTCGACGGCGAGACGGTCGCGGTGACGGTGGGCGAGGGCGACGACGCGGCGACCCGCGAGGTCGACGCCGACGTCGCGAACTTCTCGGTCGAGGAGGTGACCGAGAGCGGCGAGCACATCACGCCCCACGTCGTCGAGCCCTCCTTCGGCGTCGGCCGGACCGTCCAGACGCTGCTGGCGCACGCGTACAACGAGGACGAGGTCGACGGCGAGGCGCGCACCTACCTCTCCCTGGAGCCCGAGGTCGCGCCGCAGGACGCCGCCGTCTTCCCGCTGGTGACGAACGACGACCGCCTCACCGCGCTCGCCGACGAGGTCGCGGCCGACCTGCGCGCGGCGGGCCTCGCGGTCGCGTACGACGACTCCGGCTCGATCGGCCGCCGATACCGCCGGCAGGACGAGGTCGGCACCCCGTTCTGCGTCACGATCGACCGCGACGGCATCGAGGGCGACGGTCCCGACACGGTCACCCTTCGCGAGCGCGACTCCGCGGCGCAGGTCCGGATCCCGGTCGCGGACTTGGCCGACGAGCTGACCGCGCTGCGCGAGGGCGAGCCGTTCGCGTCCGTCGCCGACCGGTACGACGCGGTCGACACCGACGTCGAGACCGCGGGGAACTGAGGGCGTGACGCTCCCGGCCGCGGCGTGGCGCGAGCGCGTGGAGTTCGAGCGGCGGCTGGTCCACGCGAGCGGCACCCTCTACCCGGTCCCGTACCTGCTCGGGTGGATCTCCTGGGAGACGACGGGACGGCTGCTGGTGGGCAGCGTCGCGGTCGCGGCCGTCCTCGAGGCGCTGCGCCTCTCCGGGTCGGTCGGTCCGCTCGACCCGCTGTACGACGCCCTCGTCCGCGAGTACGAGGCCGACGGGATCGCGGGCTACGCGCTGTATCAGGTGGGGATGGCCGCCACCGCGCTCGTCTTCGCGCCGGTGTTCGCCGTGCCCGCGATGTGGATGCTCTCCGTCGGCGACCCGATAAGCGGCGGCCTCGGGGAGAACGCGGCGACGGAGCCGAAGCGGCTCTCGGTGGTGGCCGCGATGGTGTTCGTCTGCTTCGGGATCGCGGTCCCGTACGCGATCCCCGAGTTCGGTCCCGACCCCGGCGTGATCGTCGCCTTGGCGGGCGCGGTCCCCGCCGCGATCGCCGACGGGCTCCCGCCGCTCGTCCGCGGCGTCGCCGTCGACGACAACCTCACCATCCCGCCCGCGGCCGCGTCGGGGATGTTCCTCGCGGCCTCGCTGATCGCGTAGGGGCCGATCGGACGGACGCGGTCGCGCCGCCGCTCGCCGAACGGGACTGAGAGAAGCGCCGAGGCGGAGATTTGAACTCCGGTGTCCGAATGGACAGTAGATTTCGAATCTACCGCCTTGGCCAGGCTAGGCTACCTCGGCTCGCTTCGACGTTGACCGGTTCCGCTGTTATGCGTTTCGATCGCGTCCGCGACGCGACCGGATCCGTCGGCCGCCCGCCTCGCGGTCCCGGGTTTCCGGCAACGCTTTTCGGCCCGGCCCCCGTGCGGTCGGTATGGACGTCCCCGAAGCGGCCGACGCCTGCGCCCGCGTCGTCGACGAGGTCGGCGGCGCGGTCGTGGCCGACCGCGAGTTCCTCGACCGCGTCACGCTCGGCATCCTCGCCCGCGGCCACGTCCTCTTGGAGGACGTGCCCGGCACCGGCAAGACGCTCTCGGCGCGCTCGTTCGCGACCGCGCTCGGACTGGAGTTCTCCCGGATCCAGTTCACGCCGGACCTCCTGCCCGCCGACGTCACGGGCACCAACGTGTTCGACGAGCGCGACGGCTCCTTCTCGTTTTCCCCCGGCCCCATCTTCGCGAACGTCGTCCTCGCCGACGAGATCAACCGCGCGCCGCCGAAGACGCAGGCCGCCCTGCTGGAGGCGATGGAGGAGGGCCAGGTGACCGTCGACGGCGAGACTCACGATCTGCCGAGCCCCTTCTACGTCATCGCGACGCAGAACCCGGTCGAGAGCGAGGGCGCCTTCCCGCTGCCGGAGGCCCAGCTCGACCGGTTCACGATCAAGACCTCCATCGGCTACCCCGACGAGGACGGCGAGTTGGAGCTGCTCCGCCGCCGCGCCGGACGCGTCGAGCAGTCCCCGACGGTCGACCGCGTCCTCGACCCCGACGCCGTGGCGGCGCTGCGGGAGGTGCCCGAGTCGGTCCGGGTCGACGACGACCTGTTACGCTACGCGGCGGCGCTCGCGCGGGCGACGCGCGAGGACCGCCGCGTCGAGGCCGGCGTCTCCCCCCGCGGCACCCAGCGCCTCTTCGAGACGGCGCGGGCGGCGGCGGTCATCGCCGGCCGCCAGTTCGTCACGCCCGACGACGTGAAGCGCGTCGCGGAGCCGACGCTCGCCCACCGGCTCGTGTTGACCCCGGACGCGGCCGTCAACGACGTCGACGAGCGAGACGTGATCGACGACGTGCTCGACCGGATCGCGGTGCCGACGGTCGAGGCGCCGGAGGCGTAACTCGGGGAAACCGGTCCGCGCTCCCGGGCTCGTCCGCCCTACTCCCCGTCGCGCGCGTCGAGCAGCTCGGTCGCCGTGAGCAGCGACTCCAACTCGACGCCGTGCTCGGCGAGCAGCTCCGCGGCGCCCTCCTCGCGGTCGACGACGACCAGCACGCGGTCGACGGTCGCGCCCGCCTCGCGCAGCGCCTCGACCGCGTCGACCGCCGACTGCCCCGTCGTCGCGATGTCTTCGATCACGACGACCTCCTCGCCGTCGTCGAGTCGGCCCTCGATCCGGTTGCCCGTGCCGTACTCCTTCGCCTGCTTTCGCGCGATGACGTACGGGCGGCCGAGCTCCGCGGCCGTGACGGCCACCAGCGGGACGGCTCCGAGGGCGACGCCCGCCAGCTTCGCGTCCGCGTCCGCGAGCCGGTCGGTGAACGCCTCGGCGACGAGCGTCAGGGCGTCCGGGTCGGTCTCGAAGCGGTATTTGTCGACGTAGTAGTCGCTCGTGCCGCCGTGCGACAGCTCGAACTCGCCGAACCGGACGGCGTCGGCCGCGGTGAGCGCCGCGATCAGCTCGCGTCGTCGGTCGTCGTCGGTCATACGGGGAAACGGGCCGCCGGCGACCATAAACGGGTCGGAACGCGCGGACGCCGCGGGTCGGCTACCGCTCTTCCCCGCCGGCGAGCCCCGATCCGCCTCGCTCCGCCGCCGGGAGGACGAGGGTCACCGTCGCCCCCTCGCCGTCGAGCCCCGAGCCGAACCGTATCTCGCCGCCGTACGCCTCCACGACCCAGGCGGCGATCCACAGCCCGACGCCGGTGTTGTGCTGTAGCTGCGTCACCTCGCGGGCCCCGGTGATCACCTCCCGAACCGCGGTCGGGATCCCCGGGCCGTCGTCTGCGACGCGCACCGCCACGACCCCGGCGTCCGGGTCGCGCTCGGCGGTCACCGCGACGCGCGGAGCGTCGCCGCCGTGTTCGACGGCGTTCTCCACGAGGCTGTCGACAGCGACGGCGAGGCGGTCGTCGCCGCGCACCGCGATGCCGTCCGGCACGTCGGCGGTGATCCGCGCCTCGGGACTGTCGGCCGCGTGCCGGGCCGCGACCTCCTCGACGACGGCGCCCACGTCGATCGGCTCGGGATCGGTCACGTACCCCTTCTCGACGACCCGGCGGAGCGTGGTGGCGCCGTCGGCGACTCCGGCCAGCCGCTTGCCGGTGGCCTCGATCCGGCGGGCGTAGTCGCGGATCCGCTCGTCGTCGGTCCGGTCGGCGATCTCGCCGGCGAAGCCGAACACGACGTTCAGCTCGTTGCGCAGGTTGTGCCTGAGGATCCGGTTGACGATCCGCACGTACCGCTCGCGGCGCTTCCGGTCGGTGATGTCGGTGTAGATGCCGAACGCCCGGCGGGTCCCCTCCGTCTCGTAGCTGAACCCGCGGAAGAGGAACTCCCGCGGCCCGTCCACGGTCTGTCGGCGGACTTCCTCGGTCGCGAAGCCGCGGTCGCGGACCAGCGAATCGAGGTCCGCCGCCGCCGGACCGCCGCGCTCCTCGCGGCTCCCCAGCCGGTCGTCGTGGATGTCCAGCGCCCCGATCGTCCGACCGCGGAGCGCCGCCTCGTCCGCGCCGAACTGCGACTCGAACGCGGGGTTGACTCCGTCGATGACCGTCTCGTCGTCCGCTAAGACGACCTCCATCACGGGGTCCGGGATCCGGTCGAACAGCCGCCGGAAGCGGTCGCGCTCGGCGGACAGCTCGGTCCGCGTCCGGCGGAGGTCGGTCGTGTCCGACAGCGACCCGACGACGCCGGTCCCGTGGTCGGAGAGCCGCGACAGGCGCAACTCGCCGTGTCGCGGTCGGCGGTCGCCGTCGCGGTCGGCGGTCAGTTCGACCGTCCGGGCCGGCTCCGTCCCCTGGCTCCCCTCGGTCGCCGCGTCCGTGAGCGCCGCGACCGCGTCGACCACCCGCGGCGCGTCGGCGTCGTCGACGAGCGCGGCGAGTCGCTCTCCGACGACCTCGTCGAGCCCGCCGGCGCCGAACCACGCGACGAACGGCGCGGTGGCGTAGGTGACGGTCCCCTCGCCGTCGAGCACGCACACCATGTCGTCGACGTTCTTGAGCGCGTCCTCGTAGGTGCGGAGCCGGCGACGGCGGTCGGCGGCGTCCATCGCGGCGACCGCGTTCGTCGCCAGCAGTTCGAGGACGGAGACGTCGCTCTCGTCGAAGGCGTTCGGCTCGACGGCGCCGACGATGAACGCGCCGTGGTCGCCGAGCGGAACCGCCGCGACGGAGCGCATCCCGTGGTACGACCGCCCGTCGTCGACCGCCGCGAGGTCGTCTTCCACCCGCGGTTCTCCCGCCTCGAACACCCCGCCAGTGAGCCCCTCGTCGGGGCGGCGCGGCCCGCGGCTGTCCGCGAACCGGTCGCCGAGCCCGTCGCTCGTGGCGACCAGCCGGAGCCGCTCCGTCTCGGGGTCGTACAGCCGGACGCCGCTGATCTCGTAGCCGAGGACCTCGTCGGCGGCCTCGATCAGCCGGTCCGCGACGGCCTCCCGGTCGTCCTCGCGCTGGATCCGCTCGACGGTGCCGAGGAGCCGTTCGAGGATCCGCTCGCGGCGCTTCCGCTCCGTGGCGTCGGCGAAGAACACGGAGAGCCCGTCCGGAGAGGGGTACGCGGTCACCTCGGTCCACAGGTCGAGCGGCTCGTAGCGGTCCTCGAACGAGACCGGCTCCTGCGTCTCCATCGCCCGACGGTAGTTCTCCTCGTACTCCTCGCCGATCGCGGCCGGGAACTCCTCCCAGATGTCGGCGCCGAGCAGCTCGTCCGGCTCGCGGTCGAGCAGCAATCCCGCCTTCTCGTTGACGTAGGTGAACCGCCAGTCTGAGTCGAGCGCGAAGAACGCGTCGTCGATCCGTTCGAGCGTCCGTTCGAACCGCTCGATCGCCGCCTCGCGCTCCTCGCGGGCGATCCGTCGCTCGATACCGCGGCCCAGCCAGTCGGCGAGCAGCTCCACGAACAGCCGCTCGGACTCGTCGAACGGACGGTCGCGGCGCTCCGGGTCGAGGAAACAGAGGCTTCCGAACACCTCGTCGTCGACGACGACGCGCCCGCCGACGTAGCTGCCGAACCCGAACCGCTCGTAGGCCGGGTCGTCGCCCAGCCCCGCGGCCTCGGGGTCCGTGAACGCGACCACCTCGTCGCTCCGCACCGTCCGCTGACAGTAGGTCAGTTCGAGCGGGACCGATCGGTCCGCGTCGGGACCGCTCTCGAGGAACGAGTCCAGCGTCCCCGTCCCGTCGCTGTACTGCCGGATCTCCAGCCGGTCGCCGTCGACGTGCGAGGAGTAGCCGACCGAGAGTCCGAGCCGGTCCCGACCCAGCTCCAGGAGCTGATCGAGCTTCTCGTCGAGGTCGGTCGCCCGGTCCGAGACGATCCGGATGAACGGTTCGAGGACCGACTCCGCCTCGGCGCCGGCGGCGCGTTCGCCGGCTCCCGTTCCGTCGGCCGCCGCCCGCGCCGCGAGCCTGTCCGCGAGCGTCTCGCCGTCGGCCGCGAGCCGCCGCCCGGAGACGTACTCGACGCCGAGCCGGCTCGCGTCGATGGCGGCGTCGGAGTCGTCGCGGACCGTGTACGCGAGTACGGTCGCGTCCGGGTAGCGGTCGCGGACCGACCCGAGGCGGTCGAGCGCGACCGCGTCGCCCCCGGCCGCGAGGTCGGCGTCCGCGGCGCCGCCCCCGCTCGGCTCGGCCGCGTCGGGGTCGTCGCGCTCCCGGTCGACGCGCAGTCGGACGACCACGCGGTCCGGGTCGTCGGCCGCCTCCCGCCCGCTGTCCGCACCGCTCGCGAACTCGCTCGCTCGGCGGACGCGCGTCTCCTCCGGGAGTTCGCCCCACGCCGCCTCGACCGGCTCACCGACGTGAAGCGTCGACTCAGCGGACATCCCTGACGGAGGTGGTCCGCGGCGGTCGTCCGCGACGAGGGTAGTCCGGGGCGGTCATGCCCGTTCCGGTCCGCTCGTCTCGCGCGCTCGGTCGGGCGCCCGGCGGGAGCCCTTCGCACCGTCCGGCTCGGCGCGTCCACAGATCATCGATTCACTCATTTCGCGAGGTACGAACGGCCCATTGATAACCGTTCCCTCCGGGCTCTCGAAATCGAGAGCCCCGCCGGGCGCCCGCCTCGGCGGCCGTCGTCCCGACACGATTTAGGCGGCCCGCTCACAACGGACCGGTAATGAGCACGCAGGCCGCGACGGCGGACCGGACGGTCGTGATCGGGCTGGAGGTCCACGTCCAGCTCGAGACCGACACGAAGATCTTCTGCGGCTGCTCGACGGAGCCCGCCGAGGACGAGGCGCCGAACACGCGCACCTGTCCGACCTGTCTCGGGCTGCCGGGCGCGCTCCCCGTCCTCAACGAGGGCGCCGTCGAGGCCGCCGTGAAGATCGGGAAGGCGATCGACGCCGACATCCCCGAGACGACCACGTTCCACCGGAAGAACTACTACTACCCCGACCTCCCGAAGAACTTCCAGCTCACCCAGTACGACGCGCCGATCTGCCAGGCGGGCGAGCTGGAGGTCCGCGTCGACGGCGACCCCCGAACGATCGGGATCACCCGCGCGCACCTCGAGGAGGACCCCGGGAGCCTCCAGCACGCCGGCGGCTCCATCGAGTCCGCGACCCACACCCTCGTCAACTACAACCGCGCGGGGACCCCCCTCATGGAGATCGTCACGGAGCCGGACTTCCGCTCGCCGGCCGAGACGCGCGCGTTCCTCGCGAAGCTGGAGGAGGTGCTGGAGTACCTCGGGGTGTTCGACCCCGGCCGCGACGGGAGCCTGCGCGTCGACGCAAACGTCTCCCTCGTCCCCGACGAGCACGTCGCGGACGACGGGACGATCGACGCCGAGGCGCTCGACGAGGTCAACCGCGCCGAGGTGAAGAACATCTCCAGTCACAAGGGCGCGGAGCAGGCGCTCGCCTACGAGGTCACCCGCCAGGAGAACGTCCTCCGGCGCGGCCGCGAGATCGAACAGGAGACCCGCCACTGGGACGAGGACCGCGGCGTCACCGTCGGGATGCGCTCGAAGGAGGCCGAGAAGGACTACCGCTACTTCCGCGAGGGCGACCTCCCCGCGCTGGAGGTGGCCGACTGGAAGGAGCGGATCGCGATCCCGGAACTCCCCGACGCCCGCCGCGAGCGCTTCCGCGAGGAGTACGGGCTCGACCGCGAGGCGGCCTCGAAGCTCACCTCCACGAAGGCGGTCGCGGACTTCTTCGAGGACGTGGCCGGCGAGTTCGACCCGGACCTCGCCGCGACGTGGGTCGCGGACAACCTGCTCGGCGAGCTCAACTACCGCGAGATGGAGGTGACCGACGTCGAGGGCCGGCTCGACGAGTTCACGCGGCTGATCGAGCTGGTCGCCGCCGACGAGCTCACGGTGAAGAACGCCGAGGAGGTCGTCCTCCGCGAGATGCTCGACGAGGGCGACGACCCCGAGACGGTCATCGAGCGCGAGGGGCTGGGGAAAGCCGAGAGCGGCGAGGTCGAGGCCGCCGTCGAGGCCGCCATCGACGAGAACCCCGACGCCGTGAGCGACTACCGCGACGGCGACGAGGGCGCGATCAACTTCCTCGTCGGCCAGGTGATGCAGGCGACCGGCGGCAGCGCCGACCCCGGACAGGTGAACGGCCTGCTCCGCGAACAGTTGGACGGCTGAGCCGCGGCCGCCGCGAACGCGTTCCCGTCTCAATGGCCATCGTCGATACCGTCGTGATCGGCCACGTGGTCGCCCTGCTCCTCCTGCTCGCGTGGGCGATCCACGCCCGCGGGAAGGTCGGCCTGATAGCCGGCTACGACGGCGGTCTCCCGCCCGATCGCGAGGCGGAACTCGCCCGCGACGCGGCGGCGGTCCTCGTCGTCTCTGCGGCCGCGGCCGGTCTGCTCGTCGTCGACGCATGGATCGGCGCGGTCCCTCGACCCGGGCTGCTGGTGACGGTCGCGATCGGCGCCGCGGTCGCGTGGTTCCTCTGGACGTGGAACGGCCGCGCGGAGCCTCCCGCGGAGTGACCGTCGGGGAGCCGCTCGAACCGTGCGATTGACGCCCGCCCGCCCGCTACCGCGCCCATGGACGTGACCGTCGAGGTCGTCGGCGAGGGGACGGAGGAGTACAGCCTCGCCGCCGACGCGACGTACGACGACCTGATCCGCGAGGCGGGCTACCACCCGCAGGAGGCGTCGGCGCTGGTCGACGGCTCGCTGGTCCCGGGCGACCGCGTCGTCGACGCCGACGAGGTCCGGGTCCTCCGATTGATAAAGGGCGGCGCGACGGACGGCGACGCGACGGACGGCGGCGCGTGACCGAAGAGTACGATCTGCCAGACCCGCCCGACGACGTGACCGTCGAGCCCGCGATCCCCGACGACCGCCTCGACGTGCTTCGAATTCTCGACGCCGCGATGCTGGAGACCGACGCGGACGCCGTCGACGACCGGATCGCGGCCGGCGACGCCCTCGTGGCGCGCTCGACGCGGACCGGCGGGGTCGTCGGCGCGCTGGTCGCCGTGCGTCCCGACCCGGACCGGCTTCACGTCGACGCCGTCGCGGTCAGACGGGCGCGTCGCGGTCGGGGGATCGGCTCCGCGCTCGTCGCGGGCGCGGTCGGTCGCGCCCGGTCGGATCCCGCGGTCGACGCCGTCACCGCTCGGTTCGACGCCGATCTGCGGGCGTTCTACGAGGGCCTCGGGTTCACGATCCGGCCGGCGGGAGCGGGGAGCGACGCCGCGGACCAAAGCCCTGATCGCCTCGACGGGAAACTGTCGGTGGGCGGCCGCGACTCGGCGTGAACCGATCGCAAGCGGCGCGTCCGACTCGCGGCTGACTGACCTTTTTTAGTGTGGTATGTGTACACATGATCCCCACAGATGATGCCCTCAGCGTCCGGTTCCCTCGACTCCGGTAGTATCGATGTCGAAGCGGTGGACTCGATCGACGGTCCCCGGCTCCGACCGACCGCGTCGGCGGGCGCCCGCTCGAACGCCGGCGGCCGTCCCGGCGACCGACGCGTCCGCGACGACGCCCTCGCGGCCGAACGCGATCTGTCCGCGGCCGAACGCGATCTGTCTGCGGCCGAACGCGACCTGCCGCCCGACCGCGACCTGCCGGCCGAGCGGGTCCGGGCGCTCACGGACGAGGTGGCCGCGCTCGAAGCGGAGGTCGAGGCGCTCGAACGGGTCGTCGAGTCGAAGGAGCGGCAGCGCCAGCAGGTGATCGACAACTACGAGTCGATCGTCGCGGCCCGACGGGCGCCCGACCGCTCGTCCGAAACGGACGCCGCCGCGTCGGAGCCGAGCGACGGACGGGGACTCCTCGCCGCGGTCGCGTCCGGCGTCGGACGGGTCGCGGGGTGGCTGCGACCCGACCGCGAGTAGCCGCCCGCCGCCGGCCTCCCGCCGAACCCGACCGCGGAGACGGCCCGCGCCCGCATTCGACGTTCATTTCCGGGTCGCCCCCGTCCTTACGGGTATGAGCGCTACTTCGCCCTCGATTTCGGCGGTTCCGTGCCCGGCCGCGGTGATCGACTCATGAGCGGCAAAGACGACTACTACAACCGGTCCAAACAGCAGGGGTACCGCGCCCGGTCCGCCTACAAGCTGAAACAGGTCGACGAGGAGTCGGACATCCTCGCCCCCGGCGACACCGTGGTCGACCTCGGCGCCGCCCCCGGCGGCTGGCTCCAGGTCGCCGCCGAGGAGGTGGGCGAGGGCGGCACCGTCGTCGGCGTCGACCTCCAGCGCATCGACGAGTTCGACGACCACGAAGTCGAGACGATCCGCGGGGACATGACCGAGGAGCGCACCCGCCACTACCTGCGGGAAGCGGTCGGTGAGGACGGCGCGGACGCGGTCCTCTCCGACATGGCGCCCAACATGACCGGGGAGTACAACCTCGACCACGCCCGGTCGGTCCACCTCGCGCGCCAGGCGCTCGACGCCGCCGACGAGCTGCTCGCGACCGGCGGCGACTTCGTCGTCAAGGTGTTCCAGGGGGAGGACCTCGACGCCTTCCGCGACGACGTAGCGGCGTCGTTCCAGTACGTTCGGACCGTCTCGCCGCCCGCCTCGCGGGACGCCTCCTCGGAGGTGTACCTCGTCGCGAAGGGGTACACCGAGGCGCCGGTCGCCGAGGGCGACCGGGTGGAGGTGACGATCGAGGAGTCGGGCGACGAGGGCGACGGCATCGCTTACGTCGACGGCTACACCCTGTTCGTCGACGGCGACGTCGGTGAGACGCTGACGGTCGAAGTCACCGACGTGAAGCCGCGGTTCGGCTTCGCGGAGCGCGTCGACGGGAACTGAGGGGCCCCGCTCGCTCGTTGGCGCGTCACGTCGACGCGTCCCGCTCGACGGTCGCGCCGCGCAGCACGTATCTGACGCCCTCGTCGTAGTCGAGGTCGGGCTCGAGGGCCCATCCTTCCACGCGACCGAGCGCGCGGACGTTCGGCAGGGCCATGCCCGCCTCGGCGCTCGGCTCGGCGCTCTCGTACTCGAAGAGGAGCGATCCCCCGTCGTCCCCGGTGAACCGACCGTCGTCCGCGACCGCGAACCCGTCGTCGGTCAGCGAGACGGTCACCGCGGTCGCGTCGTTGAACGCGGCGAACTCGAACGCGTTCTTGAACAGCTGCTTGAGTCGGGTCGGAGCCGCGAGTATCTGCCCATCCCCCTCGACCACCACGTCGACGTCGGCGCCGCTCGCCGTCGCCGCGTCGGTCACGGCCGCCTCGAACTCGACGAACGACGGCTCGTCGGTGTCGCGCGCGTACCGGACGAGAGTGTGGAGATCCTCGACGACGCCGCCGATCCGAGCGACTCGGCTGCGCGCCACCGCGACCGACTCGGCCGCGGCCGCCTCCTCGCCGCCGTCGAGCCGATCCGCCGCCTCCGCGAGATGGCCGTCGGCGACCGCCACGGAGTTCCGCAGTTCGTGAGCGATCGCGCCGGCCATGTCTCCCAGCTGCTCCTCGTGGCGATCGAGCTGCTCGCGCTGCCGCTCGATGGCGGTCACGTCCTGGACCAGCAGCGCCCACCCGAACTCCACGCCGCCGACCGCGAGCGGTTCGCTCGTGACGCAGTAGGTCCGGTCGCTGCCGTCGGCGTCGCTGACGTCGATGAGGGTCGGCCGCTCGTCGCGGTACTCGTCAGCGATGCTCGGAGAGAGCTCCTCGATGCGGTCCGCGTCGTCGGCGAGCGACGGGAACAGCTCGGTCGCGCGCTCGTTGTGGTCGCGGACTCGCCCGTCGGTGTCGAGGATCAGGACGGCGCCGGCGGTGCGCTCGACGAACGAGCGCGTCGCCGTCTCCTCGACGGCGAGGAACGTGTCCTCGACCAGGTAGACGCTCCCGACCGCGAAGACGGCGACGCCGAGCGGCTCGTAGCTCAGTTGCGGGAGGACGCTCGGCGCCGCGCGCGCGACCGCGTTCGGCACGACGGCGAGTCCGGTCGCCGCGAACACCCCGGCCAGCGTCCACGTGGACCCTTCCGACCGACGGAACAGCCGGTACAGCAGGTAGAAGCCGCCGGCCGACAGCGCGTACGCCAGCGCGAACGATCCCCAGTACAGCGCCCCCTCCTCGACGACGAGCCGCCGGGCGGGCTCCGTCCGGAGCGCCGCGTCGAAGTACCGACCGTGGACCGGGTTCGTGAGCTTCAGTCCGACCACGGCGACGTAGAGCGCGACGGCGGCCCGCCGATACCGCGTCCGGCGGTGGTAGTCGCGGCCGGCGTACGCGGACGCGAAGTAGCACCAGGCGAACGGCGTGGCGAAGCCGACGGTCAGCGCGAGGGTGTAGAGCGCGACCGCGGTCGGCTCCTCGGCGGCGAGCAGGACGCCCCCCTGGAGGAACGCCCACACGCCGACGAGGATCAGGAGCGCACGGAGCCCGCGTCTGGCGTCGCCGTTCCGCAGGCGGGACCCGCGGAACGCGGCCGCGAAACAGGTGCCCCCCGAGAGGGCGAACAGACTGACGACCCACCACAGCACCATTGAATGATACACGTGACGAACAGGATCAACTTAATACGGTCGCATAACCTGGGTACTGATGCCGAATTGATATGTTCTCTTACTTGTAATTAGGAGTATATATCGAGGGCAGTATCGGGAAGGTCGGGACCCGAAGCCTCAGTTCGCCCTGCCGCGCCTGACCCACTCGCGCAGGGTGAACCGGTCGTACGCGGTCTCCGCCGCGACTTCCCACTCGGATTCGTCCCACTCGGGATAGCGCGTGTCGCCCTCGTAGGCGCCGTCGACGTGGCTGAGGACCATCCCGTCGAGGTGCGGTTGGAAGAGGTCGTATATCCCGCCGCCGCCGAGGACGTACGCCGTGTCGACGCCGGTTTCGCTCGCGGCCTCACCGGCCAGGTCGATCGCGGTCCCGTCCCCGTTCGCGACCGTCGCGGTCGGGACGCCGACGCTCTCGACGCTCCGGCTCACGACGATCTGGCGGCTCCCGGGGAGGTCGTCGCGCATCGAGTCGAAGGTGCGACGACCGAGGATCACCGGCGACCCGGCGACGCGCTCGCGGTACTGCTTGACGTCCGCCTCGATGTGTGGCCACGGTAGTTCGCCGTCTCTCCCGATCACCCGGTTTTCCGCGAGGGCGGCGATGCTGACGAGTTTCACGGGCCGGGTACGGGACGGAGGGGGAAAAGCGGCGCGTCGGGCGCGGTCGTCGCGGCCGAGCGAACTCCGCTTCCGTCAGCCGTCGAGGCCGAGCAGGTCGAACGGGTAGCCGTTGTCCAGTTCGTCGGCGCGCTCGTAGACGACGCGCGCGGCCGCCACGTCCTGGATCGCGAGGCCGGTCGAGTCGAAGACGCTGACGCCGCGCACGCCGTCGGCGTCCGCGGCCGTCCCCGGCGTGCCGGGGCGGCCCGCGCGACGGCCGACGACGATCTCGCCGATCTCGCCGTAGATGTCGTCGTCGGTGAGCGTCCCGGCGGCGTAGGGGACGTTGATCTCGCCGGAGTGCGTGCACTGCTCGTGGTCGTCGATGACGACGGTGGCGTCGACGAGGAGGTCGTCCGCGAGCTCGTGTTTCCCGGCCGCGTCCGCGCCCATCGCGTTGACGTGGGTGTGCTCGCCCACGTCGTCGCGGCCGACGATCGGGGTTTCGACGGGCGTCACCGTCGAGAGGATATCACAGTGGCCGGCCTCCGAAACCGAGCCGGCGCGCACGTCGAACCGGTCCTCGAAGGCGTCGACGAAGTCGGCGACGCGCGCCTCGTCGAGGTCGCTCACGACGACCTCCTCAATGTCGCGCACCGCGGCGATCGCCTCGAGCTGCGTGTACGACTGGACGCCCGCGCCGACGATCCCGAGCGAGGTCGCGTCCGGGACCGCGAGGTGGTCGGTCGCGACCGCGGCGGCCGCGCCGGTCCGTTTCATCGTCAGCGTCGTGCCGTCGAGAATCGCCAGCGGGAACGCCGTCTCCGGGTCCGAGTAGATCATCGTCCCCATCACGGTCGGGAGGTCGTGGTCGGCGGGGTTGTCGGTGTGGACGTTCACCCACTTGATCCCGGCGGCGTCCCACCCCTCGCCGCTCGCCGTCTCCTCCGCGACGTCCTCCTCGCGCACGTCGAGGTAGGCGGGCATCGACCGGAAGTCGCCGTTGTACTCGGGCAGGTCGACGTACGACTTCGCCGGCATCTTCGCGTCGCCGCGCTCGTAGGCCGTGAACGCGCCGCGGACCGCGTCGATCACGCGGTCCATCTCGGCGTTCTCGTCGACGTCGTCCGCGTTGAGGAGCAGCGTCTTCATGTCGCAAAATTCGCCGGCCGTCACTTAGTCCCTTCCGAACGGGATTCGCCCGACCCGATCGCGACCGCGCGAAGGTCGTTGACGTTCGTCCCGGTCGGCCCGGTCCGCAGCAGCGCCTCCGCCTCGTCGAGCGTCGGGTACGCGTCGTGCGCGTCGAGCGCCCTCGCGGCCGATCCGGGGTCCAGCGACCCGTCGCGACCGCCGTCCACGAGCCGGTCGTCGACCAGCGCGCCCGCGGCGTCCGTGGCGCCGTCGACCCCGTCTGTGTCGACGCTCGCGACGGCGACTCCCGCACCGTCCGGCCCCGCGGCGTCGAGTTCGACCGCCGCCGACAGCGCGAACTCCTGATTCGGCCCTCCCTCGCCGTGCTCCTCCCCGAGCGTCACCGTCACCTCGCCGGCCGAGAGGACGAGCGCGGGCGGTTCGACCGGCTCGCCGGCCGCCCGACACTCCTCGGCGACCGCCGCGTGGGTCTTCGCGGCCTCCCGCGCCTCGCCGCGCACCCGCAAGGAGAGTACGAGCGGGTCGTACCCACGCTCCGCGGCGACCTCGCGGGCCGCGTTCAGGGCCGTTCGCGCGCTCGCGACGATTCGGACGTCGACGCCGGCGCCGTCGAACGGGGGGTCGCCCGGTCCCGGGGTCTCCGCGAGTTCGCCCGCGGCGCCGCGTTCGAGCCGGTCGGTCACGGCCGCGGGCGCGTCGATCCCGTACCGGTCGAGGACCGCCAGCGCGTCCGCGTAGGTCGTCGGATCGGGCGAGAGCGGACCGCTCGCTATCACGGCCGGGTCGTCGCCGGTCACGTCGCTGACCGCGAGTCCGAGCGCGTCGGCCGGCGCGGCCGCCCGGGCGAGGCCGCCGCCCTTCACCGCCGAGAGGTGTTTCCGGACCGCGTTGATCTCCGAGATGGTCGCGCCGCTCGCCAGCAGCGCCTCGGTCGTCGCGCGGAGGTCGTCGAGACCGATCCCGGTCGCGGGCGCGGCCAGCAGCGCGCTCCCGCCGCCGGTGATCAGGCCGATCACGAGGTCGGCCTCGCCGGCGTCGGCCGCGATCGCCCGGACCCGCCGGGCGCTCTCGACGCCCCGATCGCTCGGCGTCGGGTGGTCGCCGGGCAGGACTGCGATCCGTTCGGTCTCGACCGGGTCGTCCGTGACGACCGCGCCGTCGTCGATCCGGTCGCCGAGCAGGCGCTCGACCGCGGCCGCGAAGTGGCCCGCCGCGTTGCCCGCGCCGCCGACCAGCACGCGGTCGTATTCGTCGAGGTCCCGGGTCGTCGTCGCGCCGTCGACGCTCGCGACGGACAGCCGGCCGTCGTCGAGCGCGAGCGCGTCCGCGACGACCCTCTGCGGGTGGGCCGCCTCGATTCCGGCGACGACGCAGTCGAGCGCGACCCGACGAACCGGGTCCCGCGCGTGTCGCTCGCGGTCGGCCACGGTCACGGAGGAATCGGCGGCGGCGTCTGTCGCGTCGGACATCGTCTCTCGGTCGGTATGCGACCCGCCGCGTCAAGAGGGTTCGGTCGGGCCGAAACGCGACGTCGGCCTCAGAGGATGACGCCGCGGGTCTGGAGCACGTAGTAGGCCGCGAGCAGCGCCGCGATGACGTACTGCCCGGGGTCGACGTCGCGGGCCTCGCCGATCGCGAGCTTGATCAGCGGGTAGGCGACGATCCCGGCCGCCAGCCCGTCCGCGATGGAGTAGGCGAACGGCATCACGGTGACGGTGAGCCCGGCCGAGACGGCCCACGCCGGGTCGCTCCAGTCGACCTCGACGAGCCCCTGGAGCATCATCACGCCGACGACGATCAGCGCGATGAAGGAGGCGTACGCCGGAATGGCGGCGACGACGGGGATCAGGACGAGCGACGCGACGAAGAGGAGCGCGACGACCAGCGCCGTGAGGCCGGTCCGGCCGCCCTCCTCGACGCCCGTCGACGACTCGATATACGTCGTCACCGTGGAGGTACCCAGGACCGCGCCCGCGGTCGTCCCCACCGCGTCGGCCATCAGCGGCCTGTCCATGTCGGGGAGGTCGCCGTCGTCGTCGAGGAAGTCACCGAACTGCGAGACGCCGATGAGCGTCCCGGCGGTGTCGAAGAAGTCGACGAAAAAGAAGGTGAACACGACCAGGACGAACGTGAGCGGATCGATCTGTCCGAGCCCGTCGACGAACGCGCCCGCCAGCGGCGTGATGTCGTACTGAGGGGCCGGGAGGGCTCCCGGAGCCGCCGTGACCGTGCCGCGGTCGAAGACGCCGGCGAAGGTGAGCCCCCAGCCGACGAGGGAGGTCGTCAGGATGCCGAGCACGATCGAGCCCGTGATCCCCCGCGCCCAGAGGCCGAAGGTGAAGGCGAGCCCGAGCACCCCGAGGATCGCCCACGGGTTCCCGAAGATCCCGCCCAGCGTGACGAGCGTCGCGTCGTCGGGGACGACGATCTGGAGCTCCTGGAAGCCGATGAAGAGGAGGAACAGGCCGATACCGGCGCCGACAGAGCGCTTCACCGGCTCCGGGAACAGCCGGATGACGTACTCGCGCGCGCCGACGGCGGTCAGGACCATGAACAGGACGCCCTCGACGAACACCGCGGCCAGCGCCGTCTGCCACGGGACGCCGAGCCCCAGCACGACCGTGTACGCGAAGAAGGCGTTGAGCCCGAGCCCGGGCGCGAGCCCGAACGGGCGGTTGGCGTACAGCGCCATCACGGCCGTCCCGATCGCCGCCGAGAGGATCGTCGCGATGGCGATCATCTGGAACACCTCGCCCGGCCCGTACCCCTCTATCTGGATCGCCTCCGAGAGGATCGCGGGGTTCACGACGATGATGTACGACATCGCGAGGAACGTCGTGAGCCCGGCGACCAGTTCGGTGCGGACGTCCGACCCGTGCGACTCCACGTCGAACCGCGCGGCCAGCCTGTCTGAAAGACCCATTGAACGGGTGAGTGTTCCCCGGGATCGACTGATAAGCCTTGCTGAACGAGCCGGATCACGATCCGTATGCGTGGATCGAAATACCTCCTGAGAGGATTTTTTCGCGGAGAGTATGCGCGAACGTGGCTACTCGAACGTCGTCAGCGCCCCGACCGGGGCGTCGGTGATCGCTCGCGCGCGGTCCATCCCCTCGTCCCCGACGGCGATGAGCGCGAACACGCCGGTGACGTCGGCGTCGCCCTGGAGCGCGATGTCCAAGAGGAGCTCCTGGGTCTCGCCCGAGCGGATCAGGTCGTCGACGACGAGGACGGTGTCGCCGGCGTCGACCGCGCTCGCGGGGAGGTAATAGGTGAGTTCGATGCCGGAGGCGAGCCGCTGGCGCGACTCGATGAACTCCTCGACGGCGGTCTCCTTCGACTTCTTCGCGTACGCCAGGCGGGCGTCGAAGAAGGAGGCCATCGCCGCTCCCAGCGTGATCCCGTCGGTCGCGGCCGTCAACACCACGTCCGGCGACTCGAACTCGAACGTCTCCGCCGCGACGGGCGCCACCAGGTCGAGGAACGACTGGTCGAAGACGACCTCGGAGTTGTCGACGTACCCCTCGTCGTCGAACTCGACGCGCGCGACCAGTTCGTCGGCGAGCGCCTCCCGCCCCACCGACTCGACGACCTCGCTCGCTCGCTCGGTGCCGGGGAGCACGTGGCCGTTCACGTACCGGTTCAGGTCGCCCGCCGGCAGTTCGGTCACGTCGGACAACTCCTCGTACGTTCGCGTCTCTTTTAACATCCGCAACACGGCGACCGCCTGTAGCTGGAGGGCCGCCTTCTCTGCGCGGTTCATACGGATGATCGCGATCGCACAACTATGAATACGTCGAAGTCGCGTGCGGCGTGAATATCCACGAGCGTGGTTTCTCACGAGCGTGATTTCTCATGAGCGTGATCTCTCACGAGCGTGGCCTTTCACAGGGCTGACTCTCCGGGCGACTCCGTCACGGCCGGCGCCCGGTCCGCGCACCGCCTCACGCCTCGGGCGCGTCGAAGAACACCGCCGGCTCGTCGATCGCGATCTCGACGCGGTCGCGGTCGTCGAGGGGGCGCAGGCGAACCGTGAGCGTTCCCGCCGTCTCGGCGGCCGCGCGCAGCGACGCCAGGTCGTCGCTTCCGAGGTACGTCGGCACGCAGACGGCCACCGCCGCCGCCTCGTCGGTGGCGACCACCAGCCGGTACGCGACCCCGTCCGCGGCGCCGGCGTACACGTCGACGCCGTCGATCGCGGCGTCGCCGACCGCGTCCAGCGCCGCGTCGAACTCCGACTCGGGCAACAGCACGTCGATCCGGGCGTCGTCGTCGACGGGATTCACGTCGCCGGGATGCCCCGCGATCGCGGTCCAGCCCCGCTCTCGGTACGCCGCCGCCGTCGACTCCGCGTCGTCCTCGACGGCTCCCCATCGCGGTCCGGGATCGGTTCCGTTCACGATCCGCGGCTACCGGCCGCACCCGTACATATGCGTCGGTCCCGGTCGGTCCCCGTCGGTTCTCGTCACGCTCCGATCCCTGCTGGCCGTCGCACCGATCGCGACTCGCTCCTGTCAACGGATCGCTAGCAGACGGGCGCGGTAGGGGCACTCTCTGCCGGTAGGTTCATAACGCTCTGTCGTTTGAGATCGCCTATGCCTACTGACAGCGATGATCACGTCGACAGGCGGACGGTGCTCAAGTACGCCGGAACGGCCGGTGCGGTCGGACTCGCGGGCTGTTCCGGCAACGGCGGCGGCGGGTCGGGCGGCGGCGACGGAACGGGCGGCGGGAACAACTCCGACGGCGGCGGGTCGGACGGCGGCTCCGGCGGCGACACCTTCGAACTCGGCGTCACCATGGGCCAGATGGACTCCGGGCTGGACCCGCAGGACCACGCCGAGACGAACACCGAGATCATCACCGGGCAGATGTACGAGGGCCTGCTCGACCGCGACAAGGAGGGCGGCATCATCGCCGGCCTCGCCAACGAGTGGGAGCGCACCGACGACGGCAGCGTCCGGTTCACCCTGCGCGACGGCGTCACGTTCCACAACGGCGACGACCTGACCGCGGAGGACGTCCGGTTCAGCATCCGTCGAATCGTCTTCAACGACGTCGGCATCGTCAGTCCGCAGACGAACGACCTCGGCCCGGTCTCGGAGGTCACGACCGGCGACGGGGAGGTGACGGTCTCCTTCGACGGGTACAATCCGATCGCGTTCCAGCTGTTCGCGACGAACGGCGACGTCATGCAGCAGTCGTGGGTCGAGGAGCACGGCAGCGACTACATCAACCGGAACGCCAACGGAACGGGGCCGTTCCGTCTCACCGAGTACCAGTCGGGTAACGTGGTCCGCTACGGGCCGAACGAGGACTACTGGGACGGCGCGCCGGCGGTCGACGAGCTCTCCATGAGCGCCTCCAGCGAGTCGAGCACGCGGGTCAACCAGCTGCTCGCGGAGGAGACCGACATCGTGACGAACGTCCCGCCGAACGAGGTCTCTCGGGTGAACAGCTCCGACGTCGCGACGATCAACTCCGTGGCGAGCGCGCGGATCATCTTCCTCCAGATGCGCTACGACGTGGAGCCGTTCTCCAGCCAGCAGTTCCGGCAGGCGATGAACCACGCGGTCGACGTCGGGAGCATCATCGAGAACGTGCTCAACGGCTTCGGGAACCTCACCGCGCAGCCGACTCTCGAGGGCCACGTCGGCTACAACCCCGACATCGAGCCGTACCCGTACGACCCCGCCGAGGCCGAGCGGCTCGTCGAGGAGTCGGGATACGCCGGCGCGGAGATCACGCTTCAGACGCCGATCGGGCGCTACCTCCGCGACGTCGAGATCGCGCAAGCGGCGGCCAACCAGATCGACTCGCTGTCGAACGTCTCCTGTGAGCTGCAGCAGCGCGAGTTCTCCTCGCTCGTCCAGGACGTCACGGCGCCGAGCATCGAGGACCGCCCGCACTTCACCCTTCTCGGGTGGGGGAACGCGGAGTTCGACGGCAGCCAGACCCTGACGCCGTTGCTCTCCTCCGAGGGCGCGCTCACGGTCCTGAAAAACGACGAGCTCGACGGGCTCCTTGAAGAGGCGGAGACGACCCGGGATTCCGACGAGCGAGTCGACATCCTTCAGGAGGCGAACCAGCTCGCCCACGACCTCGCGCCGTGGGTGTTCATGCACCAGCAGTTCAGCGTCTACGGCGTCTCCAGCGATATCTCTTGGGAGCCGCGGGCCGACGAGTTCATCGACCCGGACACCGCCACGCAACAGTAACGCGATCCCCACCCTCACCGCTCTACATCCTCAGTAATGTCATTCGGAAGATTCGCACTCAAAAGAAGCCTCCAAGGGATCGGCGTCGTCTGGGGCGTCGTCACCGTCGTGTTCGCGCTCCGGTTCGTCACGCCCGGCAGCCCGATAAACGCGGTCGCGCCGCTTGACGCCTCGCAGGAGACGCGACAGGCGATCGCCGCCGAGCTGGGGCTCGACCAGCCGCTGTACGTCCAGTACGGCCAGTACGTCTTCGACCTCCTTCGCGGCGACATGGGGTTCTCCTACATCCGCGGCCAGGATGTCGCGACGCTCGTGTTCGGTCGCCTCCCCGCGACGGTCGAGCTGGCGGTCGCCGCCAGCGTCGTCGCCATCGTCCTCGCGATTCCGCTCGGCGTGGTCAGCGCGACCCGCCGCAACGAACCGGTCGACTACGGCGCGACGCTGCTGTCGCTCGGCGGCATCTCCACCCCGAACTTCTGGCTCGGGATCATGCTCATTCTGGTGTTCGCCGTGCAGTTCAACGTGTTCAACACCAGCGGTCGCGGCGTCACCGTCGTCGACGTCGCGCAGTCGGTCGTCGGTCCGGCGCCGGTGGTCGGGACGCTTCTCGCCTGGCTCGCGTACATCACGCTGCCCGCTATCGCCCTCGGCACGTACTTCATGGCGCTCATCACCAGACTGACGCGGTCGGGGATGCTGGACGAACTGAGCAAGGGGTACGTCCAGGCCGCGCGGGCAAAGGGACTCCCCCGGACGCTGATCCGGTACAAACACGCGCTCCGGAACACGCTGATCCCGGTGATCACCGTTCTCGGCTTACAGCTCGGGACGCTGATCGGCGGCGCCGTGATCACGGAGGCGGTGTTCTCGTGGCCCGGACTCGGCACGCTCGTCATCGACAGCATCAACACCCGGGACTGGCCGACGCTACAGGGCAGTCTCATCGTTATCGGGACGAGCTTCGTCCTCGTCAACATCCTCGTCGACGTGGTGTACGCGTATCTCGACCCGGAGGTAATCACCGACTAATATGGTCTCGTCACGTGTCATTCGAAATCTCAAAAAGGAGTTCAAACGGAGCGGGCTCGCGAAGCTCGGGCTGGCGCTGGTGGTGGTCATCGTGCTGACCGCCGTGTTCGCCCCGTTCATCGCGCCCCACAACCCGACCGACCAACAGCTCAACCAGAGCGAGCTGCCGCCGATCGGCTTCTCGCAGACGGAGGAGCGGACCTCCTCGCAGATGGTCGACGGCGAGATCCGGACCGTCACCGAGGAGGTCGAGATCACCGCCGACCCCGACCACGTGTTCGGCACCGACGGGCTCGGCCGCGACATGTTCTCGCGGGTGGTGTACGGCGCTCGGACGTCGCTCGTCGTCGGCGTGCTCGGCACGCTGCTGGCGGCGTCGATCGGCGTTCCGGTCGGCTTGCTCGCCGGCTACCACCGCGGCCGCGTCGACGACGTGCTGATGCGGATCGCCGACGTCAGCCTCGCGTTCCCCTCGCTCGTGTTGGCGGTCGCGCTGATCGGGCTGTGGGGCCGCGCGGCGGTGGATATCCCCGACCCGTTCGTCGCCGCCGGGCTCGCGCCGGAGATGCCCGAGACCTTCGTGTTGCCGATAACGGTGGTGATCGTCGTCGGCCTCGTCAACTGGGTGTGGTTCGCCCGGGTCGCCCGCGGGGAGGCGCTCTCCCTGCGCGGGCAGGAGTACGTGAAGGCGTCGCGCGCGCTGGGCGCCGACAACAACACGATCATCCTCCGGCACATCCTGCCGAACGCGATCACGCCGATCATCGTCCTCGGGACCGTACAGGTGGCGGCGATCATCCTCCTGGAGAGCTCGCTGTCGTTCCTCGGCTTCTCCGGCACGACGCTCTCGTGGGGCTTCGACATCGCGCAGGGGCGCGACTACGTCTCCTCCGGGCAGTGGTGGATCGCCTCGATCCCCGGGCTCGCGATCATGCTGTCGGTGATCGGGATCAACCTGCTTGGCGACTGGCTCCGCGACGCGCTCGACCCCGGCATCGAGGGTGAAGGGGGTGCCGCATGAGCGACGCCGGGCGGCCGGGCGGCGATCCGGCCGGGAGCGAGTCCTCCGCGGCGACCGACGGCGACGCGGCCGACGGCCTCGGCGCCGCTCCCCCCGGCGAGGCGACTCCGACCGGGGTTCCTAGTGCCGACGACGTGCTGTCGGTCCGCGACCTCTCGACGCGCTTTTTCACCGAGGAGGGACAGATCAACGCGGTCGAGTCGGTGTCGTTCGACCTCCGGGAAGACGAGATCCTCGGCGTGGTCGGCGAGTCGGGGTCCGGCAAGTCGGTGACCGCGCTGTCGCTCGTCGACCTCGTCGAGAGCCCCGGCCGGATCACCGCCGGCGAGGTGTGGTACCGGGACGGCGACCTCGCGGAGGAGTTCAGCGACGCGGAGGCGGTGCGGGTCGACGGCGACCACGTCGACCTCCGGACCGTGCCGGCGAACGTCCGGCGGTCGCTTCGCGGCCCCTCCTTCAGCGTCATCTTCCAGGACCCGATGAGCAGCTTCAACCCCTCGATCACGGTCGGCGAGCAGATCGCCGAGGCGGTCGAGGTCCAGCGCCGGGCGCGGGCGAACCCCCGTTCGACGCGCTCGCGGACCCAGGGGTACGGGCTCGGGAAGTACCTGCTCGACGGGCTCGTTCCCGGCCGCGACTACACGAGCGAGGAGAGCATGGACCGGGCGGTCGAACTGCTCGGGCAGGTCGGGATCCCCGACCCGGAGGAGCGCGTCGACGAGTACCCCGGCCAGTTCTCCGGGGGGATGCTCCAGCGCGCGATGATCGCGCAGGCGCTCGCCGGCGAGCCGGACGTGCTGATCGCCGACGAGCCGACGACCGCCCTCGACGTGACGATCCAGGCGCAGATCCTGAACCTGCTGAAAGAGATTCAGGCGGAGCGCGGGATGAGCGTCGTCCTCATCACCCACGACCTCGGCGTGATCGCGGAGATGTGCGACCGCGTCTGCGTGATGTACGCGGGCGAGGTCGTCGAGCGCGGCACGCTCGACTCGGTGTTCGAAGAGACCGTTCACCCGTACACGCGGGGGCTCCTCGGTTCGATCCCCGACGTGGACGACCCGCGGGCGCGGCTCGAGCCGATCGCGGGCAACGTCCCGAGCCTGGTCGACGCCGAGATGGACGACCGGTGTTACTTCGCGGACCGGTGTCCGAAGGCGATGGACGCCTGCCTCGAGAAGCCGGCCGAGGCGACGGTCGACGCCGCGGCCGACCACGGCGTCAAGTGCGTCCTCGCGGCCCGCGAGTACGACCCGGCGGACGCGCTCCGGGACGACTACTTCGGCGGGGGCGGCGACGCCGCCGGTCCCGACGACGGTGCCGCGGCCGCGACCGACGGAGGTGACGACGAATGAGCGACTCGCTGCTCTCCGTCGAGGGACTGAAGAAGTACTACGCGGACGACCCGTCGCTCCTCGACCGCCTGCTCGGGGAGGAGTCGGCGAGCGTGAAGGCGGTCGATGGCGTCTCCTTCGACGTGCGCGAGGGCGAGACGCTGGGGCTCGTCGGCGAGTCCGGCTGCGGGAAGTCGACGACCGGCGAAACGGTGTTGCGGCTCCGGGAGCCGACCGCCGGCGAGATCGCCTTCGACGGTACGGACGTTCGCGGGATGGGGTCGCAGGAACTGACGGAGTTCCGGCGGCGCGCGCAGATCGTGTTCCAGGACCCGTTCTCCAGTCTCGACCCGCGGATGACCACCGGAGACATCGTCACGGAGGGGCTCCGAATTCACGACATCGCCGACAAGGCCCAGCGCCGCGAGACCGCGCGGGACCTGCTCGAACGCGTCGGCCTCTCCGCCGACCAGATCGACCGGTACCCCCACGAGTTCTCCGGCGGCCAGCGCCAGCGGATCGGGATCGCCCGAGCGCTCGCCTTAGACCCCGACTTCGTCGTCCTCGACGAGCCGGTGTCGGCGCTCGACGTGAGCGTTCAGGCGCAGATCCTCAACCTGCTCGAAGACCTGCAAGAGGACTTCGGGCTCACGTTCCTCTTCATCGCGCACAACCTCGGCGTGGTCCGCCACGTCTGCGACCGCGTCGCGGTGATGTACTTAGGGGAGATTGTCGAGATCGGCCCGGTCGAGGAGATATTCGACGACCCCGCGCACCCGTACACGAGGGCGCTGTTATCGAGCGTCCCGCGGGCGAGTACGGACGCCCGCGACGAGGAGTTCGAGACGCTCCACGGCGACGTGCCCTCGCCGCGGAACCCGCCCGCGGGCTGTCGGTTCCACACGCGCTGTCCGGAGGCGCGCGCGGCCTGCCGGGAGTCGGCGCCGCCGGGATACGACGTGGGTGACGGCCGGACCGCCGCCTGCTTCCGCGCGGACGACGGTCACGCGTACTGGGACAGCGATCCGATCGGCCAGAACGAGGCGGCCGAGGGAGCGGCCGACACCGGCGAGCCGGCGGACGACTGAGCGCCGGCGTCGCCGCGGTCCCCCCGAGCCGCCGGCCGCGACCGTCGCCGACCGAACGTCTTCGCGACCGCCGATTCGTTTATATGCTACGCCCCGAACAAGTTCGTCAGTCGTACCCCGAGGCGAGAAGCCGCGACCGGGTTATGCCGCCGCTTCCCCTCGATTGAGACATGACGCACAGTGACTCCGGTTCCGACGGCGGCTTCGCGCGGCGAACGATCCTTCAGGCGGCTGGGCTCTCGGGCGTCGCCGGGCTGGCGGGCTGTATGAGCCAGACGGTCACCACCGCCGCGACCGGTGACGGTGCGGGACCGACGCAGACCGACGACGAGGAGCCCGCGCTCCCCGAGACGGGCTCGCCGGAGGTCGTCGACCTCGACGAGCGCGGCCGTGAGGTGACGCTGCGCACGGTCCACGCCCGCCACGCGGCCCACCCCGGCGGCTCGCTGGGCGGGCCGGTCGAGATGCCGGTGACGTGGGCGTTCCAGGCCGACGACGGGACGCCGAGCGTGCCCGGGCCGGTCCTCCGGGCGACCGAGGGTGACGACCTGTCGATCACGCTCGACAACACCGACGGGGAGATGCCCCACACGCTCCACTTCCACGGGGTCTCGAAGTCGTGGAAGGACGACGGCGTCCCGTCGACGACGGGACTCACCGTGATGCCCGGCGAGACGCACACCTACGAGATCGGCGCGGACGTGCCCGGCACCCACCTCTACCACTGCCACTTCAACACCCCGATGCACATGGACATGGGGATGTACGGGATCCTCCGTATCGACCCCGAGGGGTACGAGGCGGCCGACGTCGAGCAGTTCATGACGCTGAAGGACTGGGACACGCGGCTCTCCCGGTCGTACGGCGGCGAGGACGCCGCCTACGACGTCCAGAACCGGCGGCCGGACGCGTTCACGATCAACGGTCGCGTCGCGCCGTACACGTTCAACCCGGACCACGGCTCGCCGATCGTCGTCAGCCGGGGGGACACGGTGCGGCTCCACCTGGTCAACGCGGGGTTCATGGCCCACCCGATGCACACGCACAACCACCGGTTCCGCACGGTCGAGAAGGACGGCGCCGAGTACCCCGAGGTGTTACAGCTCCCCGAGGACGTGGTGAACGTCGCGCCCGCGGAGCGGTACACCGTCGAGTTCGAGGCGAACGCGGATCCCGGCATCTACCCGATGCACTGTCACAAGGTCGATCACGTCCAGAACGACGGGATCTACCCCGGCGGGATGCTCACCGCCATCGTCTACGAGCAGGCGATGGGGACGGACGTGTTCGCGGACCTCATGGAGAAGGCGGGCTACGAGCTCTAAGGTTCGCGTACGGCGGGCCGCGCGGACTGCTCTCTCCTACCGCTCTCCGCCTACCGCTCGCGCACGACGACGAACTCCGCGAGGTCGCGGAGGTACTCGATCGCCTCGGTCTCCGGCGGGTCCGCATCGTCGAGCGCGGCCAGCGCCCGCTCGGACTCCGCCCGGGCGCGCTCGTCGATCTCCTCCGGTGACAGTGACGTGACCTGGAGCACCGACGGGCGGTCCATCTCGGCGTCCTGTCCCGTCGGCTTGCCGAGGTCGTCGGCGTCGGCGGTGGCGTCCAACACGTCGTCGCGCATCTGGAACGCGACGCCGACGCGCTCGGCGTACTCCCCGAACGAGTCGATCGCGTGGGGGTCGGCGCCGCCCGCGACCGCGCCCAGCTCGGCGGCCGCGCGGAACAGCGCGCCCGTCTTCCGGCGCGCCAGCTCCATGTACTCCGCCTCGGTGCTCGGACGCGCCGCGAGCTCCGTCGCCTCGCCCTCCCCGAGTTCGACCATCGCCTCGGCGACGGTGCGCATCGCGCGCGGGTCGGCGGAGAACAGCGCGAACGCCTCGCCGAGCAGGCCGTCGCTGGCGATGATCGCCGGGCCGTAGCCGAACTCCGCCCACGCGGCGGCGGTGCCCCGGCGGACCTCGGAGCGGTCGATGATGTCGTCGATCACGAGCGAGGCGTTGTGGACGAACTCGATGCCGGCCGCGAAGTCGACCGCCTGCTCGGGGTCGCCGTCGAACGCCTCGCAGGCGAGGACGGTCACCGCGGGGCGGACCCGCTTGCCGCCGGCGAGGACGACATGGCCGACCTCCTCGGACAGCTCGTCGGGCTCGACGTCGTCGATGACCGACTCGATCCGGTCCTCGACCAGCCCGACCCGACGCTGCAAGTACTCCATCTACCGTTCGGAGGGCCCCGGCGCGCAAAGGCCTAACGGAACGCCCGCCGAGCGCCGGATTCGGGCGACGGCGACGACGCCACTTATCCCTATTACTGCGGCGGCGCGTGCCTGCGAGCGGCCGCCCTCGGCGGCCGCGAGACAGCAAGCGCGAGGGAGTCGCTGGCGCCGACGGCGCCAGCGACGAGGCTGGGGAGGCGTGAGGGGCGGGGCGGTGCCGTGCGGGGCGGGGCTCAAAGGGGCAGTCGCGAGGACGCCGCAGACGACGTAAGCACCGCAGGGAGCGAACGCAGTGAGCGACCGAGGAGCGCAACGAGTGTGCGGCGTCCTCGCGACTGGGGCTTTGGCGGTGTTCACCGTCGAGCTACAATCAGTTATTTATAAGCGAGCGGATGAGGATTTGGCGGTGTCAGATGTCGATCTGGGTTCAGTTATTTATAAGTGATCGATCACCGGAGCGGCGACCGTCGCCGCCGCCCGGTCCCGTTTATAAGCCACGCTGAACGCCCGGCTGTTCATTTATAAGCAACTCCCGCTCAGAACGACCGTCTACTCGAACCGCACGCCCAGATCGTGGAGGCCGTCGTTGTTCGAGGCGACGTTGATGAGGAGCGGCGTGAGCCCCTCGATCTCGGGCGCGTTGGCGATCCCGCCGGCGTCGAGGGCGCGCAGCCCCTCGATCCCCTCCGCGACGTCCGCGACGGTCCGTTTCGCGTCCTCGTCGTCACCGATGACGAGCGTGTCGACGCCCAACTCGGCGTCGAGGTTCGCGAGCCGCGCGGCCGCGAGGTTGTGGAACGCGCCGACGACGGCGACGCCCTCGGGCGCCGCGTCCGCGACGATCTTCGTCACCGAGCCCGCGCCGGGCTTGTGATAGTGGAACCCCTCCTCGTCGCGTTTCATCCCCGTGGCGGGCGAGACCAGTACGTCGCCGTCGTCCAGCGACGCCGCCACCGCCTCCACGGTGTCGCCGACGTGGTACGGCGGGACCGCGAGGACGACGACCCGCGCGTCGGCGGCGACCGCGGCGTTCTCGCCGCCGGTAATCGCGGCGTCGAGCCCGCGGCTCTCCAGCTCCGTCGTGTACTCTTCGGCCTTGGTCTCGGCTTTCTCGGCCTCTCGTGACCCGACCGCGACCCGGTGGGGCGTGTCCGCCGCCAGCCGCAGCGCGAGTCCCTCGCCGATGTCGCCGGTGCCGCCCAAGATGGCGATTTTCATACGATCTGTGGGGCCGCTCGCGGCTTATGGGTTGCGCGACCGGCCGTCCTCGCCACGACCGAAGGCGACCGGACAGCGGGGGACTCTTGACCGATCGCGCGGAGGCGACTTCTATGGACGATCAGGACCGCGTCGCCGCGTTCATCGATGAGTACGGACTGAAGACCGACCTCGCGTACCACGCTCTCAACTTAGAGTGCGAGGTCGGCGAGATCGCGAAGGAAGTGACAACCTCGACCGACTACGGACGCAACCCCAACGCCGCCTCGATCGCGACCGACGAGATCGGGGACGCGCTGTTCGCGCTGCTCGCGCTCGCCGAGGCAGCCGACGTCGACGCCGACGAGGCGCTCGCCGAGGCGCTGGCGAAGTATGAGGCGCGGATCGAGTCGACCGGCGATGCCGGCTCGGGGCAATAGCGTCCTGGGCGACGAGGCCGGCTCGAGGCGGCAGCGACGCTCCGGGGGTGTCGGTTCAAGTGCGTCGGCCACCTACCCGACCCCATGGCCGAGACTCCGTCGCTCGCACTCCGCTACATCGTCTGCGACGCCTGCGAGACGGTGTTCGCGCAGCCCGACGAAACCGACGAGCCGGCCGCCTGCGGCCGGTGTGGCGCCCGGCGGGTCCGCGAGCTTCGGAGCGTCCGCGGGCCGGACGCCTACTTCTCCCCCTGACCCCGGCCTGCGGGGCGGGACGCCGCCGTCGACTTACCGCAGGTCATCCATCTCCAGCTCTCCGGCCGCGATCGCCCGCAACTCCTCGTCGGAGAGACGGTCGATCACGAACTGCGGCATCCCCTCCGGCAGCCCGGCCGGCACCGACCGCCCGCCGTCCGTGCGAGACGCCGCGGAAGGCCCGCCGCCGTCTGCGGTCAACCGGCGAACGGCCCGCTCGAGGGTCTCGACCGCCGCCGACTGCCGCTCGCTCTCTTCGGCCAACCCTGTCATTCGCTCGCTGATCCGGTTCGACTGCTCGACCACCCCGTCGACCGTCGCGGCGATCTCTTCGGCCGCGGCGGCCTGCTCGTCGGTCACGTCCGAGACCTCGTCGATCCCGTTCGCCGTCTCCGTCACCGCCTCGGCGATGGCAGTGAGGCTCTCGGTCGCGTCGTCGACGCGCTCGCTCCCCTCGTCGACCCGGACAGTCGTCTCCGAGAGGCTCTCGACGGTCTCATTGGTGTCGGTGCGGATGCCCTCGACCATCGCTTCGATGTCGCTCGCGTGGCCCTGTGACTCCTCCGCCAGCGACTTTATTTCGTCCGCGACGACGCCGAAGCCGGCGCCGGCGTCCCCAGCGCGCGCCGCCTCGATCGAGGCGTTCAGCGCGAGGAGGTTCGTCTGGTCGGCGATGCCGTTGATCGCGTCGACGAACTCGTCAATCTCCTCGACCCGGTCTTGAAGCGTCTCGACGTCCTCCGCCACCTCGTCGACCGCGGCACCGATGTCGTCCATGGCCGCCGCGGCGTCGTCGGCCGCGTCTGCCCCGTCCTCCGCGAGCGTCTCCGCCCGACCGCTGGTCCGCTCGACCTCGTCGGCGGTCGACGCAACCTCCTCGACCGTCGCCGAGAGGTTCGCCACCTCCGAGGAGACCTCGGCGACCCGCCGCGACTGGTCCTCGGCCGCGTCGCCGACCTCGGCGGCGCTGTCGGCGACGTCGCTCGCCGACTCGCGCAGGTCGGCGATCGGCTCTTCGACCTCCTCTTCCACGTCCGCCATCAGCCGCTCGTTCTGCTCGATCGCCGCCGAGAGTTTCTCGCTGTACGAGTGGATGTACGTGTCCGTGACGACCTGCATGTCGAGGTTAACGATCCGGAGGATAGAGAGCAGGTCCTCGATCGCGTCGTCGACCTCCTCCTCGACCGCCGCCGCGGTCGCGTCGTCGACCGTCTCACCGGCGGCGTCGGGGGCCAGCCGGTCGGTGAGCGAGTCCGCGAGGCGGTCGCCGACGATCGGCAGGATGAGGTCGTAGTACACGCCGTACTGGCCGAGGTAGTGTTTCATCGGCATCTCCAGCACGTCGTGGATCTTCCCGATCCGCGCCCGGTCCTCGAAGTACTCCTCGCCGTACTCGCCCCCGGCGAGCGTCACGAGGTACGCCGACTGCGTCCGCTTGAGCTGTTCGATACCCTTCTCGGACCGACCGATCACGTCGACCGTCTGCTGGTGGCCGGTGAGGTTCTCGTAGAAGTCGTCCGCTACTTGGTCGGCGTTCTCCGCGAATGCGTCCTCGTACCGGCTCAGGCGCCGCTCGTCCTCCGCGTCGAAGCCGACGAACTCTTTTCGCCACGCGATCTCGTCGGCGTCGAGCCCGATCTCGTCGACAAGTTCCGACGCGTCGAGCCCCTCGTTCAGGCCGCCCCGGCCGAAGTCGTCCCGGCCGTACTCTCCGGATGTAGCCATACCGAAGCTTCTCTGCTTGGGTTATATAAATGGTGACCCGTGCTTCTCACCGGCGATACCGGGGATCAGCGGGGCGGCTCGGGGACGGACGATCGGGAACGCGGCGTCGGCGATCGCCTAGTCGTCCCCGGTCGCCCCGCTTCCCTCGCCCGCCTCGGCGGCGGGCTCGACCGCGACGGCCGAGTGCTTGAACTCGGGGATCTTCGCCTCGGGGTCGAGCGCGTCGCCGGTCAGCGCGTTCGCGAGCGGCTCCGGGTAGTGGAACGTACAGAATGTCACGCCCTCGCGGACCGCCAGCGTGACCTCGGCCGCGACCTCGACGGTCCCGCGCTCGTTCGAGACGGTCACGCGGTCGCCGTCCTCGATGCCGCGCTCCGCGGCGTCGCTCGGGTGGACCTGGAGGGCGTCCTCGCCGCGCATCGCCACGAGCCGATCGGAGCGCCGGCTGAGCGCGCCGCTGTTGAAGTGCTGGAGCACGCGGCCGGTCGTGAGGACCAGCTCGTCCGGGTCGAGGTCGTCCGCGGGCGGGACCGGGTCGACGACCGCGAGGGGCGCGGTGCGCTCGCCGGTCGCGAACGTCTCCGCGTGTAACACCTCCGTGCCGCGCCCCGCGTCGGCGTCGAACGGCCACCGCTGGTAGCCGTCACCGATCCCCGCGTAGCTCATCCCCTCGTATATCGGCGCGACGCGGGTCAGCTCCTCGAACGCAGCCTCGGGGCGGTCGTAGTCGAACGCCTCCGGGCGGTCGGTCAGCCGCCGGCCGAGGGCGGTCAGGATATCGAAGTCGCGGCGGGCGTTCCCCGGCAGGTCGGCGTTCGGCCGCATCCGCAGCACGCGCCGGTCGGTGTTCGTCACCGTGCCGGACTTCTCGGCCCACGCGCTCCCGGGGAGGACCACGTCCGCGTGCGCCGCCGTCCGCGTCTCGAACAGGTCGATCACGACGCAGTAATCGAGGTCGTCGAACGCCGACGCGACCGCGGTCGCGTTCGGCTCGGTGACCGCCGGGTTCTCGCCGAAAACGACTGCCGCGCGCACGTCGTCACCGAAGCGGTGGGTCGCCTCGACCTCGGTGAGTCCGGGCTCCGCCGGCGGCTCGACGCCCCACTCGGCGGCGACGCGCTCCCGGGCGTCCGGGTCGGTCACGGGCTCGTAGCCGGGGAGCACGCTCGGGAGCCCGCCCACGTCGCTCGCGCCCTGGACGTTGTTCTGGCCGCGCAGGGGGTTCATGCCGGTCCCGGGGTGGCCGACGTTGCCGGTCAGGAGCGCGAGGTTGAGGAGGGCGTGGACGTTGTCGGTGCCGCAGCGGTGCTGGCTCGTCCCCATCCCCGTCACGATCGCGGCGCGGTCGGCCTCGCCGTACGCCCGCGCCGCCTCCCTGATCGCCTCGGGCTCGACGCCGGCCGCCTCGGCGTTCGCGGCGACGTCCACGTCGACGAGGCGTTCGCGCAGCCGGTCGAACCCGGTCGTGCGCTCGTCGAGGAACGCCTCGTCGACGAGGCCCTCCTCGACGAGCGTCGCGGCGACCGCGTTCAGCAACTCGATGTCCGTGCCGGGCCGCAGCGGGAGGTGGACGTCGGCCGCCTCGGTCGTGTCGTTCGCGCGCGGGTCGACGTGGACCAGCGTCGCGCCGTCGCGGACCGCCGGGAGGATGTACGACCGGAACGCGACGGGGTGTTGCTCGGCCGGGTTGGCGCCGTTGACGAGGATACAGTCCGCCTCCCCCAGGTCGTCGAGGGTGTTCGTCATCGCGCCCGCGCCGAGCCGCTCGCTCATCGCCGCGACCGTCGAGGCGTGACAGAGCCGCGCGCAGTTGTCCACGTTGTTCGTCCCGAGGACCCGCGCGAGCTTCTGGAGGACGTAGTTCTCCTCGTTCGTGCAGTTCGAGGAGGCGAAGAACTGGACCGCGTCCGGCCCGTGCTCGTCGACCACCTCGCCGATCCCCTCGACCGCGCGGTCGAGCGCCGCCTCCCACGGCGCCGTGACGAAGCGCCCGTCGTGACGCACCAGCGGCTCCGTCAGGCGGTCGTCGCTGTCGACCACGTCGAACGCGGCCGCCCCCTTCGGGCATATCTCGCCCCGCTCGTTCACCGGTCCCTCGACGCCGGTCGCGCTCCCGCGGCCGGCGTACTCGACGCTGCAGCCGACGCCGCAGAACGGGCAGACGGTGGGGTTCGACTCGAAGCGCCGCTCGGTCGTCTCGCTCGGGTCGGTCATCGGCTTCGGGTAGGAGCTCTAGGCCCCTCCGAACCACACCGGCGTAGCGTGGCCTTTTATCACGCGGTCGGCCGACCGCGGCGGCTCACCCCGTCACGGCGTCCCCGCCGACCGGCGCCACGTGGCGGCCGAGCGACAGGGCGCCGGCGGTCACGAGGCAGGCGGTGAACGCGATCGTGCCGAGCTTCCCGCCGAAGCCGACGAAGTACGGCGTCGCACCGACGAAGACGGCGCCGGCGACGCCGCCGGCCAGCAGCATCGCCCCGGGGCCCGGGATCCGCTCCGGCGTGGCCATCCCGGCGAACGACGCGCAGAAGGCGACCGCCGCGACCGCCTCGCCCGCGGCGAACAGCGGCGGACAGACGACGCCGGCGACGAGCCCGACGACCGCGCTCGCGACGACCGGGCCGTGGCCGAGCCGGACGCTCACGAGGAACGTGGCGACGGCGGCGAGGGCCGCCGCGACGACGAGTCCCGCAGCGGCCGTCGGCGCCGGGACCGTCCCCGTCCCGGGTGCCAGCCCGCCGAACGCCGCCACCGACAGGCAGCCGACGAACGCCGTCGTCCCGAGCTTGCCGCCGAACCCGTTGAACGCGCGCTTGGCGGCCACGAACGCGACGGCGGCCGCGAGGCCCGCGGCGGCCACCGACCCGAGCTCGGCGCCGGCCGCCGGAGTCGCCATCCCGACGAACGAGCCGCAGTACGCGGGGGCGCCGTACGTCTCGGAGAGGAGGTGCGCGCAGAGCCCGACGAGCGCGGACGCCACGACCGGCCCGGTGCCGACCGTCACGGAGAGGGCGTACGTGACCGGCGCCGCAACGGCCACGGCGGCCGCGTTGCCGAGGTCGGTCCGCGTGACGCGGAAGCCGTCGGTCCGCAGCGCGTCTCGGGTCTCCTTCGCGGCGACGTATCCGAGGCTCACCGCGACGACGGCGAGGACGACCGCTCCGATCAGCGGGTCCGGCCCGGCGTGGACTCCAACCGCGAGGCCGGCCGTCGCCGCGACGCTCATTCCGGCCCCGGCACCGGCCAGGGCGAACGCTCCGAGGGCGTGGATCGCTCGGTTCACGGCCCCGACTCGGTGCGGCTGCCCGATACAGGCCGACCCTCAGTACTGCGGGCCTTCTCGGGGGCCGAACGTCCCGCTCGTTGGGGATCAGGCCTTTGTGTCCGTCGCACGAACCGGCGTTCGATGGGAACCGACGGGAAGTCCCCCGGCGACCCCGCGACGCCCGACGGCGTCCGGGCGGGGATCGCGATCCACGGGACGGGGAACTGCCCGCTCGTCGACGCGTCGACAGCCCACGACGGCCCGATTACTGGCATCAACTGGACGCACGCGGGCGACACGCACACCGAGGAGTTCCGCGTCCGCCACCCGGACGCGGTCGACACCGCGGAGGGCATCCCGGACCCCGAGTCGGTGGTCGACCTCGGCGACGAGCGGGTGTACCGGTACGACCGCCCGCGCGACGGGGGGTGCGCCTGCCGGATTATCGAGGAGCTCGACTGCCCCATCGCGGACGCCCGCGCCGAGGACGGCGTCCTCCTCTTGACGCTCCATCTCCCCGAACTCGAACGCCTGCGCGACGTCGTCTCTGCGCTCGACGGGAGCGCGGAGCGCGTCGAAGTCCGCTACCTCGTCGAGGGCACGGCGCGCGACGACGGGGCGTCGGACCGGACCCTCGTCGACCGCGGCCGGCTCACCGACCGCCAGCGCGAGGTGTTGCGGACCGCCTACCGGATGGGGTACTTCGAGCGCCCCCGCGACGCCAACGCGCGCGCGGTCGCCGACGCGCTCGACATCTCCCCGTCGACGTTCGCCGAACACCTCGCGACGGCACAGCGGAAGCTCCTCAAAGAGACGCTGGCCGAGAACTGACGGCGCTCTCGTCTCAGGCGGCGTGCTCGTCGATCGCGGATTCGAGCGTCGCGCGGTCCTGCGCGCCGACGAACCGGTCGACCGCCTCGCCGCCCGCGTACAGGACGAGCGTCGGGATGCTGCGCGCGCCGAGCTGCTGAGCGACCGCCTGGTTCGCGTCGACGTCGACCTTCGCGACCGCCGCGTCGGTCTCGGCCGCGAGCGCCTCGATCGCCGGCTCCATCATCTGACACGGGCCGCACCAGTCGGCGTAGCAGTCCACGAGGACCACGTCGTGGTCGTCGACCGTCCGCTGGAAATCCTCCGTTCCGTTCACGTGAACCGGCTCGCTCGGAGTCCCCGCCCCACCGTCGTCGCCGGCGTCGGTTCCGGCGGCCCCGTCGAGCGTGTCGCCCTCGTCGAGACGCGCTTCGAGCTCCCGCCGCTTCCGTTCGCGGATGCGTTCGCGCTCGGTCCTCGCGTCGTCGCCCGTCGGTTCGTCCGCGTCGGCTGCGTCGCTCATGCGACAGTATTGGGTGCTTGGAACAATATACTTTCCGCCGCCGGATCCGCCTCTCGCCTCACTCCGTCGATCCGAGGAGGCCGTCGAGCCCGGCGGCGGCCAGATCCACGTTGTCCGCGACGAGGTCGGCCGCGCGTTCGTACGGGGACCGGTCGGTCGCCGCGCCATCCGGGCGCGTCCGACCCCCGCTCGCGAAGACCCGCTCGACGAAGGCGTCGCGCACGACCGCCGTCTCGAAGAGCCCGTGGAGGTAGGTCCCGAGGACGCGGTCGGTGGCGACGCTCTCGGCGCCGAGGGGCTCTGTCGTTAAGTCGCCGCTCGCGGCGTCATCGAGGAGCCGCGTCCGTCCGGCGCGGATCTCGTAGCCGGTCGCGCGCCCCTCGGCGCCCGCGATCGGCCCGACGCCGTCGACGGCGCACGTCACGCGCTCGACGCGCTTCTCAGCCGAGAACTCGGTCTCGACCGGGAGGAGCCCGACCCCCGGAACCGTCTCGCGGTCGCCGACGCCCTCGACGTCGGCGTCGACGAGCCGCTCGCCGAGGATCTGATACCCGCCGCAGACGCCGACGACCGGGCCGTCGAAGGCGCGCAGCGCCGCGTCGAACCCCGCCTCGCGGAGCGCGAGCAGGTCGTCGACGGTGTTCTTTGAGCCAGGGAGGACGACCGCGTCGACGCCGTCGAGCGCGGCGTCGAGCGGCAGGTAGGCGACGCGGACCCCCGGCTCGCGCGCCAGCGGCTCCAGGTCGGTGAAGTTGGAGATGCGCGGGAGCCGCGGAACGCCGATCCGGACGGCCGCCTCCTCGGAGACGCCGTCGTCGGCGCCGAGGACGCCGGCGTCGCGGCCGGTCCCTCCGTCACCCCGGTCGCCGTCTCCCGTCGCCGCCTCCGGCAGCGAGAGGCTGTCCTCCGCCGGGAGCCCCGGGTCGTCGTGCGGGACGACGCCGACGATCGGCACACCGGTCCGCTCCTCGATCTCCTCGATGCCGGGTTCGAGGAGGGTCGGGTCGCCCCGGAACTTCGTGATCACGGCGCCGCGGACGCGCTCGCGGAGGTCGTCGGGGAGCAGTTCGAGGGTCCCGTAGAGGCTCGCGAACGCGCCGCCGCGCTCGATGTCGACCGCGATCAGGACCGCCGCGTCCGCGAACCGGGCGCACTCGACGTTCGCGAGGTCGCGGTCGCGGAGGTTGATCTCGGCGATGCTCCCCGCGCCCTCCGCGACGACGGCGTCGTGGTCGGCCGCGAGGCGCTCGTGGGCCGCGACCGCGGCGGCGCGGGCGTCGTCCCAGTGCTCGTCGTAGTACGCCGACGCCGGGGCGTTCGCGACCGCCTCGCCGTCGACGATCACTTGGCACTCGCCGCCGCCGCGGGGCTTGAGCAGGACGGGGTTCATGTCGGTCGTCGCCGGGACCTCGGCCGCCCGCGCCTGGACGCGCTGGGAGACGCCGATCTCGCCCCACTCGCCGTCAGGCGCGAGCGCGACCCGGGCGTTGTTGCTCATGTTCTGGGCCTTGTACGGCGCGACGGAGACGCCCCGCCGCGCGAGCAGTCGGCAGAGCCCGGCCGCCAGCGTGCTCTTGCCGACGTGGCTCGCCGTGCCCGCGATCAGGACGGTGTCGGCGTCGCGGTCCGCCGCTTCGGTCTCGTCGGCGCCGCCGTCGGCCGCCGTCGCGTCGGCGTCGCTCACGCGAACCCGGCCTCCATCCTCAGTACTCCGTGCCCCGCCGAGCGCGCTGCCCGTCGTCGAACGGGTGCGCGACCTTGCGGACGTTCGTGATCAGGTCGGCGACGCCGTCGAGGTACTCCGGTTCGGCGTGGCTCCCGGTGAGGACGAGTTCGAGGTCGTCCGGCTTCGACTCGACGAGACGGACCACGTCGTCGGGGTCGACGAGCCCGCGGTCGGCCGCGTACAGCAGCTCGTCGAAGATCAGCATGTGGACGCCGTCCTCGGGCTCGCCGTCGAGCGGGAGCGGGTCGGTCAGGTCCGCGTCGGCCGCGCCCGCGACGAGCGCCTCCGCGCGCTCGAAGGCGGCCGTCGCCTTCGCCTCGTGTTCGTCGTCGGCCGACCCGTCGAGCAGGCCGTGCCAGCCGTAGTGGCCGGCGTTCTCGTAGGAGAACCCCGGCACGGCCGCGATCGCGTTGTACTCGCCGCGAACGCCCTCGACGCTGTCCGCGCCGCCCTTCATGAACTGGAGCATGTGGACGCGGTAGCCGTGGCCCGCGGCCCGGAAGCCCATCCCCATCGCCGCCGTGGTCTTCCCCTTGCCGTCCCCCCACCAGACCTGGACCAGCCCGAACTCCTCGGGCGCCGCCGGCTCGATCGGCCGCGGCTCGGGCGCCGCGCCGCCGCCCGGGGTTCGGGCGGCTGAGTCGCCGTCCGTCGGCGCCCGGTCGTCGTCGCTCGGTGCCTCGTCCGTGTCGTCCGTGTCGTCGTGGGTCGTTGTCATGGGTCGAAAACCTCCGCCCGCTCGTCGGTGACGACGCCGTGTTCGGCGTCCGCCGCCGACCCGGGCACGTCGCCGTCCGGGTACCGCGACCGCAGGCTCGCGCGGACCGCGTCCCGGACGCAGGCGCGGGCCGCCCCGCCGACCGCCGTGGCGCTGCCCGAGAACTCGGCGGGCTCGCCTGTCGGGTCGTCGCCGACGACGACCGCGTCGCTCGTCGTTCCCGGGACCCCGGCCGCCGCGAGCAGCGTCGCCGCCTTCGCCTCGGCCGCGACCGCGACGAGGTTCGCCGCGGCCCCGGGCGCCAGCCGCCGCGTCGTCCCGAGGATCAGGTTGACCGTTCCGGGTTCCGGCGGGGTCTCGGTGTCGCCCGTCGGCTCGCGGGACTCGGCCGCGGCCGCCGGTTCCGTCGGCAGCATCGCGGGGTTCGAGAGCCCGACGGTCGCGTACGCGACGACCGGTCCGAGCCGCGCGCCCCGGGCGTGGTCCATCGAGACGCCCGTGAACAGGGTCGGCGGCGCGTCGCGGTCGGCGGCGGTGCGTTCTTTCGCTCCGAACTCCGCTCGCGCCAGCCGCTCGTCGCGGTAGATCGCGAGGTCCGTCCGGTCGAACCCCGCCGGGACGGTCACGTTGTACGCGGCCGCCGCCCGCGACCGCCCGCCGTCCCACCCCGTCGAGAGCCAGCGCGTCCCCGGTCGCCGGAGCCGGAGGACGCCCTCGCGAACTGTCGCCTCAAACATCGCTCTCCACCCCTCCGTCACCGTCCGACCCGCCCTCCCCGGCCCCGTCACCGCCGACGCCGAGCGCCGCGAGGAGGCGGTCGTTCTCTGCCGGGCGGCGCACCGCGACCCGGACGTGCGCGTCGAGGCCGCGGAAGGACCGCGCGTCGCGGACGGCGACGCCCCGCTCGCGGGCCCGCTCGATCACGCGGTCGACGTCGCGGTCGCCGACGTCGAGGAGGAGGAACGGCGCCTCGGAGGGGGCCACGTCGTACCGCTCGGCGAGGGCGTCGCGCAGCCGCTCGCGCTCCCGCCGCACGCGCTCGCGGGTCTCGCGGACGAACTCGTCCTGTCGGAGGCAGAACTCGCCGGTCGCGAGCGCCGGGGCGCTCAGGTTCCACGTCCGGCGGGCGCCCCGTAGCGCCGCGCCGAGGTCGCCCGTCGCGACAGCGAAGCCGGTCCGGATCCCGGGGAGGCCGAACAGCTTGGTGAGCGCCCGCGCGACGACGACGCCGTCGCTCCCCGCGAGCGACGCGCGCTCGGTGAACCCGAGGAACGCCTCGTCGACGAGGAGGACGGCCCCGGCCGCGCGACAGCGTTCCGCGAACGCGAGGAGCGCGTCGCGGTCGTAGGCGGTTCCGGTCGGGTTGTTCGGCGTACAGACGACCGCGAGCGCGTGGCCGCTCGGGTCGGCGTCGAGGACGCGTTCGGCGTCGACGAACGCCGGCTCGCCCCCTTGAAGCCGGACCTCGCGGGCGTACTCCCCGAAACTCGGCGCCGGGAGCAGCGCGGTGTCCCCCTCGTCGACCGCGAGCGCGACCGCGGCCCGGATCGCCGCCAGCCCGCCCGGCGTCGGCACGACCTGCTCCGGGTCGCAGTCGACGTAGTCGGCCGCGGCCCGCCGGAACGCCTCGGGCGGCTCCGGCGGATACGTCCGCGCCGCCTCGAAGGCCGCGCGGTACGCGCGCTCGACCCCCTCGGGGACCTCGGGGTTCGCGTTCGCGCTGAAGTCCAGCAGGTCGGGGTCGTCGCTGCTCCCGTGCGGCTCGCGGCCGAGCGCCGCCGCGCGCTCGCGGTTCATCGCGACTCACCTCCCGCCGACCCCTCGCCCGCGTCGCCCGCGTCGAGCCAGCCGACCCCGCCGCTCGGGAGCGCGGGCGCGTCCGGGTCGCCGGCGAGGATCCGTTCGGCGAGTCGGCGGTCTCCCGGGCGGTTGACGTTGACGGCGAGGCGGGCGTCGCGGGTGACCCGGGCGGCCTCGTCGCCGGCGCCGTCGAGCGCGCCGACGACGTTGACGCCGGCGGGGACGCGATCGGCGGGCGTTTCCTCGTACCGGGTCGCGGCGTCGGCGCTCGCGCCCAGCTCCCGCTTGCGCGCCGCGGGCACGCGGACCGACAGCGCGTCGGCGGCCGCCGCGGCGTGGGCGTCGAGGACCGCGTCGACGGTCGCCCCGTCGAGCAGCGGGAGGTCGACCGCGAGGGCGAGCGTCGGCGCCGTCGGTCCCTCGGCCAGCGCCGCTTGAAGGTCCGCGACGTACCCGTCGCCCGGCGTGTCGACGACGGCGAGTTCGGGCGGCTCCGGTTCCGGCTCGGTCCCGCCACCGCTCTGGCGCTCGACCAGTCGTTCTCGCGTTCGCGGGGTGTGCGGCGAGACGGCCGCGTACGCGGTCTCGACCCGGCTCGCGGCGAGGGCGTCGAGCGCGCGGTCGACCATCGGCCGCCCGGCGACCGCCGCGAGCGGCTTCTCGCCGTCGCCGAGTCGCGTCCCCCGGCCGCCGCACATCACGAGAGCGTCCACGCGATCACCCCCGCGTGGAGCCCGACGACGCGGGCCACCTCGTTCGTCGCGCCGAGGACGTCGCCGCTGACCCCGCCGAGGCGCGCGTTCGCCCAGGCGTACGCGACCCCGGCGACGGCGAGCGCGGCGGCGAGGGTCGCGGCCGGGGAGACGGCGGTCCCGAACGCGCCGCCGCCCGCGAGGAGGGCCGACGCGCCGAACAGCGCGGCGGGGGCCGTCGCGAGCGCGACGCCGCCGAGCGCGCGCGGGCCGGACTCCCCGGTCAGCGCGGATCCGAGCCCCTCGTGGGGGGCCTCCCCGACGCAGACGAGCGTCGCCGTCGCGGCCTTCGCGCCCACCTCGGCGGCGACCACGAGGGCGACGGCGTCGACGAGCGAGAGGCGGGCGAGGTCGACGGTCACCGTCCCCGCGGCCGCGACGGCGAAGACCGTCAACGCGAGCGCGAGCGTCCCCCCGACGCCGAGCGCGGAGTCCTTCATGACCTCGCGTCGCCGGTCGGCGTCGCCGTGGACGACCGCGGCGTCCCCGAGGTCCGCGACGCCGTCGAGGTGCGTGATCCCGGTGACGAGGTAGATCCACGCGGGGAACGCCGCCGCGAACGTGGGGGTGGGCACCCGGACCGGTCCCAGCGCCGCCGCGACGACCGGGAGCGCGATCAGGCCGCCGAGCGCGTAGGCGACCGCCGGCATCGCCGCGGGCGCGCGGCGGAACGCCTCCCAGTCGCCCTCGCCGCCGCCGACGGGGACCCGCGAGCAGAACCCGAGCGCCCCGCGAAGCGCCGCGACCGCGCGGCTCACGACCACGCGACCACCCCCGTGAGCGCGAGGAGCCACCCCGTCGCGGCCGCGACCGCGACGCCGCCGGCGGCGCCGACGAGCCGCACGGCGTCGCGGGCGGCAGCGGGCGTCGGCGGCTCCGACCCCCCGGCGAGGACGTACGCGCCCGGCTTCTCCAAGCGGACGCCGACCGCGACCGCGGCGGTCGCCATCGGCCATCCCGAGTTCGGGGAGGCGGGCTCGCGGGCCAGCGACCGCGCGCGCCGCAGGCTCTCGGGCGACCGGGCGGCGACGGCGAGACAGCACGCCGCGGCCCGCGCCGGGAGGAACATGGCGGCGTCGTCGAGGCGGGCGCTCGCCCGGCCGACCGGCTTCGACCGGTAGCCCAGCATCGAGTCGAGCGTGTTCACGGCCTTCGCCCACGCCGCGGCGGCGACCCCCGCGGCCAGCGCGCCCGCCGCGGTCGCCGGGAGGCCGCCGGCCGCCCCGAGCGCGACGGCGCCGGTCGCGCCGGCGACGAACCAGCCGAGCGGCGCGACGAACCCGTCCGCGAGGTTCTCGGCCGCGCTCTCGACCGCGGCGCTCCGGAGGTCGCCCGGCGAGAGGGCGGCGGGGTCGCGCCCGACGAGCGCCCGGACGGACTCGCGGGCCGCGTCCGGGTCCCCCTCGCTCTCCGCGACGACCTCGCCCGTTACGTCGCACAGCATCCGGAGGCTTGCGGCCGAGAAGCAGACGGCGGCCGCGACCGCGACGGCGAGGACCGGAACGCCGCCGGTCTGCGGCCCGTACTCGGCGGCGAGCGCGACGCTCCCGCCGCAGACCCCGGCCGCGGCGAGCGGGAGCGCGACCGCGACCGCGACGCCGACGAGCCCCGGACGGGCCCACTCCCGGTCGAACGGCGCGACGACGCGCCCGAACAGCGCGACCGGGTGGATCCGCCGTGGCGGCTCCGCGAACGCGAGGTCCAGCGCGACCGCGAGGAGAAGCGGGGCGAGGAGCGTGACGGCCGGGGCCGGGAGGAAGCCGGCCCCCGTCACCCTTTCACCTCGTCGAGGAACGCGTCGAACGCCCCGCTCGCGGCGTGGAGGTGACAGTACGTGCCGAGGGTGCGGTGCTCGACGAGTCCCTCGCGATCGCCGTCGATCCCGGTCCCGCGCTCCACGTCGAACGCGAACCGGGCGTCGGGGGCGACGTCGGCCGCGGAGTAGTGGAACTCGTGACCGCGGAGCCGCTCCCCGGCGCTCGCCGTGAGCGCGTCCCGCCGCGCCCGCAGTTCGACGTGGTCGAGCGCCTGATATCGTTCGCGCCGCTCGACGCTCGCGGGGAGGACGCCCGCCATCTCGTGCGTCTCGCCGTCGACCGTCGTCAGCGTCTCGGCGAGCGCCATCAGCCCGCCGCACTCGCCGAGGACGGGGGTGCCCTCGGCCGCGGCGTCCGCGATCGACCCGAGCGCGGGCCCCTCGGCGAGCGCCGCGGCGTGGAGCTCCGGGTAGCCGCCGGGGAGGTAGACGCCGTCGCAGGGCGGGAGGTCGTCGCCGGCCGCGGGCGCGAACGGGACGACGGTCGCGCGCTCGGCGAGCCGCTCGCGGGTCGCCGGGTAGACGAACCGGAACGCGGCGTCGTCCGCGACCGCGATCCGCGGAGGTTCGTCGCCGGCACCGGAGCCGTCGCCCTCGCCGGTCTTCCCGGCGGCCGGGTCGTCCGTCGGCGGCGTCGGCTCCCGAGCCATGTCGAGCAGCCGGTCCGTCCGGAGCGTCTCGGCGGCGGCGTCGAGCGCCGCCTCGTCGAGCGGCGTCTCCTCGCCCATCCGGAGTCCGAGATGCCGGTCGGGGATCTCCAGGTCCTCGCGGGGCGGGACCCGGCCGCAGTAGGCGAGCTCGTCGGGGAGCGCCTCGCGGATCCCGTCGGCGTGGCGGCCGCCGTGCGCGCGCTGGGCGATCACCCCGGCCACGTCGACCTCGTGCGGCGTGCGGTCGGCGTACGCCGCGAACCCCAGCGCGGTCGCCGCGACGCTCTCCATCCCGGCGCTCGCGTCGACGACGAGGACGACGGGCAGGTCGAGCGCGGCGGCGACGCCGGCCGTGCTGGCGGCGCTGCCGTCGTACAGCCCCATCATCCCCTCGACGACGCAGACGTCGCCGTCGCCGCGGGCGTAGTTCCGCCGGAGCCCGCCCTCACCCTGAAGCCACGGGTCGAGCGTCCGCGACGGTCGATCCGCGACCCGAGCGTGGTGACTCGGGTCGATGAAGTCCGGGCCCGCCTTCGCCGGTTGGCCGGTCCGCCCCGCCGCCTCGAACGCGCGCAGCGCCGCGAGCGTCGCCACGGTCTTGCCGACGCCGGAGGCCGTGCCGGCGAGGACGAGTCCCCTCACCGCGGACCGCCCCCGTTCGACGGGGCCGAACCGCGGGGTTCCGCGTCGCCGCTCCCGTCGCCCGGCGCGCGCTCCGCGAGCAGTCGGTCGGTCACGGCGGCGATCCGGTCGCGGACGGCGGCGTCGGCGACGCCGGCGCGCTCCGCGAGCGCGAGCGCCCCGCCCATGCCGACGCCCTCCTTCGCCTCGCCGCGGGCGTACGCCGCCATCGCGGGGTGGTCGCCCTCGGCGAACCCCGGGTCGGCCGCCGCGAGCGTCAGGTCGAGGTCGGCGGCGAGCGCGGGCAGGTCGGCGGTCGGGTCGTCGGCGACCAGCGACGTGGTCGCCAGCGGGAGCGGGCGGTCGACGCCGGCGTGTCGGGCGAGCGCCGCCGCGGCCGCGAGCTGCGTGCCGCCCGCGAGGGTGACGTCGATCCCGGCGTCCGCGCAGCCGACGATCAGGCCGGCGACCGCGGCGAGGACCGGGTCCCCGGCCAGCCGGACCGCCTCGATCGGCTCGCCGGCCGCGTCGCCCGGGTCGAGGCCGCTCGCGTCCAGCCCCTCGGCGACGACGCGCCGCTTGCGCTCGATCGGGTTCGCCGGCAGCGACGAGGAGACCGCGGCGCGCTCGCCGAGCGCGGTCAGCGCGCCGAGCGCGGTCGTCGTCCCGCCGGGGATCGTCTCCGCGACGAGCAGTTCGGCGGCCGATCCGTCGTCGCCCTCGCCCGCCCCGGCGAGTTCGGGGGCCGACGCCCGGGCGCGCTCGAAGACGGTCGCCGCCTCCGGAACCGGTTCCGGGTCGCGGACGTCGCCGCCCGGTGCGGCGCCGACGTCCCGGACCGTCGCCGCGGTGGGCGCTCCGAGTCCGGCGTCGAGGAACTCGACGGGGAGCGACTCGGGGCCGAGCAGTTCGCGGACCGCGCGGGTGACGACCGCGGGCGTCGGACAGCCGTTCGGGCTCACCGGCACGGGGGAGTCCGGCGCGGGGCGCCCCGCCTCGACGATTTCGAGGTCGGCGCTCGGCGTGTGGACGCGCAGCTCCGGGTCGGCGCCCGCGGCGCTGATCCCGTCGATCGCGGCCGTCTCGGTCGTTCCGGCGACGACGACGAGCCTCACGTCGCCCATCCGGAACCCCCTCCGTCGAGCCCGCGGCGTCCCGACGCGTCGTCGATGTGTACCACTAGCAGTTCATCGATACAAGTGAACTTTAATCGATCGACGCGGGGCGGTCTCAGAGCGTGCGGGCCGCGGCGCGGTCGGCGACCGCGGCGTGTGCCTCTGTCCGCTCGGCGCGGGGGTCGACCGCCCCGGGGGAACGGCTCGGCGGTCGACCGGAACGCCACGACGCGGACGCGCGCTCGGCCGGAACGCCGGCGGTCGCGACCGTCCGCGCCCACGGATCCGTCGCGGTCCCCGCAACATAAGCCGAGCGCGCGTTTGCGAACGGCCCGTCCGACCGCGCGACCCCGGAAGAGACCGCCCGTCCGTCCGCCTCCGCTCTCCGCGTGCCACATCTCCGCACGCGACCCGCGGAGCGAAGCGGTTAAGAGCGGACCGCGGGTATTCTCGCTAACTCGCTGGTGCGGACACAGCGGGCACTCGCCGCCGGGACCGCGGTCGGATCGGCCGCCGCGCGCCCCGGGACGAGACGATATGTGGCCCCTCGCGGCTGAATCGCAACCGTCCGCGGACACACAATGGCACGAAGCTTCTACTCGCACATCAAGGAGGCGTGGCGGTCCCCCAAGGAGGGGAAACTGGCGGAGCTGCAGTGGCAGCGCAAACAGGAGTGGCGCGATCAGGGCGCGATCGAGCGCATCGAGCGCCCCACCCGGCTGGACAAGGCCCGCGAACTGGGCTACAAGGCCAAACAGGGCGTCATCGTCGCCCGCGTGAGCGTCCGGAAGGGCGGCTCGCGCAAGCAGCGCTTCAAGGCGGGCCGCCGCTCGAAACGCCAGGGCGTCAACCGCGTCTCGCGGCGCAAGTCGATCCAGCGCATCGCCGAGGAGCGCGCCTCGCGGAAGTACCGCAACCTCCGCGTGCTCAACTCCTACTGGGTCGGTGAGGACGGCTCCCAGAAGTGGCACGAGGTTATCCTCGTTGACCCCGCCCACCCCGCGATCGAGAACGACGACGACCTGAACTGGATCTGCTCCGACGACCACAAGGGCCGCGCGTACCGCGGGCTCACCTCCGCCGGCATCAAGGGCCGCGGCCAGCGCAAGCGCGGCAAGGGCACCGAGAAGACGCGCCCGAGCGTCACCTCGAACGACCGGCAGGGCAAGTAGCGCCCTCGACCGCTCCGACGTTTTACTCGCGGTCCGCTCTCACGGCGAGCGGCCGCTCCGTCTCTCCTCGACGCAAGAGCAAAGAGACCGCGTCACATACTACCAATAGTACGTGGCGATCGCCAAGTGACCGCGAGCAGCCCCATCCCCCTCGACGCGTTCGCGACCGAACTCGAGTCGCTCGACAGCGACGCCTTCGCGACGCTCGTCGCCGAGGCGTACGCGGCGACCGCCGACGAGGTGGAGGTCGACCCGCCGCGCATCGCGGTGTGGGAGGGGGACCGCCGGACCGAACTGCTCGCCGTCGCGGCCGCGGACCGAGGCGTCCCCGATGGTCACGCCGCCCCCGACGACGCCGTCGACGCGGTCGTCGTCGCGAGCGACTCGCTCGACGACCTCGGTTCCGAACTCGACGCCGACCTGGTGACGCCGGCGGACCTCCGCGAACGGCTCCTCTACGCCGTCCCGCCGGCGGAAGCGAACGCGCTCGCCGACCGACTCCTCGGCGTCTCGGTCCGGTCCGAAGCGTACGACTGCGCGGCCGCTTCCGACACCGACGCGGTGGACGACGGAGGCGACGGTGAGACCGATGTCGACGGCGACGGAACGGCGGCCGACGACGGAACGGCGATGGACGCCGTCGCGTCGGACGCGACTAGAGGCGATACCGCTCCCTCACCCACCGACCGGCCCGCCGCCGAATCGGCCGACGATTCGCGGGCTCACGACCGACCGAGCGACGCCGCCGCGTCCGATCCGAGCGGCGAGGCGGCGGCGACCGAGTCCGTCACCGCCGACGCGCCGAGCGATCGGCGGTCTCCCCGGACCGTCCTCGCGGCGGTCGCCGTCGTCGCGCTCCTCGTCGCGGCGGCCGGGGCCGGGTTCGCCGCTGGAACCGCCGGAATCGACGGACTCGGTGGTGTCGCCGGCGTCGGGGACGACGGAACGACCGACCCCGGACCGACCGAGTCGGGCGCGACCGGGCCGGCAAACGGAAGCGACGACGGGAGCGAGGGGTCGCTCGGAGGCGACGACGACGGCGCGAACACCGTCTCGGTCGCGGACGGCGACCCGACCGGTGAGGCCGAGCGGAACACCGCCCTCGCGCCCACCTGCGAGCGGTCCGCGCTTCAGGTCGTCCAGATCCAGATGAACGCGCTCCGGTACAACGACAACGCGACGAACGACGGTATCCGGACCCTGCGGGCGTTCGCGTCGCCGCGGAACAAGGATCTGGTCGGTTCCACCGGAGAGTACGTTGAGCTGTTCGAGACGCCGCTGTACGCGCCGATGCTCACGTACGACACCGCCGAGTACTCGGTTCCCGAGATCGCCGACGGCGCCGCCTCTGTCGAGGTCGTCACCCGGGAGAACGGCAGCGTCACCGGCCGCTACGAGTTCCGGCTCGTCCGCGTCGGCGGCGGGAGCGGGGACACGGACAGCTCCCTCGGCGACGTGGACGACTGCTGGATGACCGACGCCGTGGCGGCGTCGACGGAGTGAACGCGGTCCGCGCGGCGGCGGCTCGGGAAGCGCCGGCCGCGGCGTCCCGACCGGCGATCGGGAACACGATTATATCCGCGCCCGTACAGGGTGCTGACATGAGCCTCTCGCTCGACGCGACCCAACTCGACCGCTACTCCAGGCACGTCATCCTCGACGACGTCGGTCCGGAGGGGCAAAAGCGACTGCTCGACGGACGCGTCCTCGTCGTGGGCGCCGGCGGACTCGGATCGCCCGCGATCCAGTACCTCGCGGCCGCGGGCGTCGGAACGATCGGCATCGTCGACGACGACGACGTCGAGCGGTCGAACCTCCAGCGACAGGTGATCCACGGCGACGACGACGTGGGGCGTACGAAGGTCGACTCGGCGGCCGACTTCGTCGCCGACCTCAATCCCGACGTCGACGTCGAGCGCCACGAACTCCGGCTCGACGCGGGCAACGCCCGGGAACTGATCTCCGGTTACGACGTGATCGTCGACTGCTCGGACAACTTCGCCACCCGCTACGTGGTGAACGACGCCGCCCGGATCGAGGGCGTTCCCGTCTCGCACGGCGCCATCTACAAGTTCGAGGGGCAGGTGACGACGCTCTCGCCCGACGGCCCCTGCTACCGCTGTCTGTTCCCGGAGCCGCCGGAACCCGGAACGGTGCCGGACTGCGCCAGCACCGGCGTCCTCGGCGTCCTGCCCGGGACCGTCGGCTGCCTCCAGGCGACGGAAGCGGTGAAACTGCTCGTCGGCGTCGGCGAGCCGCTCGTCGGGCGGATGCTGTTTTACGACGCGATGGACCTCTCGTTCGAGACCGTGCCGTACGCGCGCGACCCGGACTGTCCGGTGTGCGGCGACGACGGTATCGACGCCATCGACGGTATCGACTACGCGGCCGGGTGTCAGGTCGACGCGGCCTGACCACCTCTGTCTGCGGGCATCGCGACCGTCACCCGCTCACAGCGACCGCTCGGTCATGGCGGCCTCCGCGGTGGCCCCGGCGTCCCCGCCCGCGAACCCCGACCGGACGCACCACCGACAGTACTGGTAGCCGGTGCGGTTCTCGGCGCCGCAGTGCCGGCAGACGACCGTCTCCCCGTCGGCGTCGAGCGGCGGGGGACCGTCCCCGTCGCCCTCCTCGCCCGTCCGGTCGGCGTCCGGGTCGCGGCCGAGCGCGAGCGTCGGGCCGACGCCCTCCCCGTCGCCGTCCGCGTCAGACGACCCGGTCGCGACCGAGCCGAACAGCTCCGCGGGGTCGCGGCTCCGCCGGACGAGCAGCCAGGTCACCGCGAGGTTGAGCGCCGCGATGCCGACGAATATCGCGGCGAGCGGGAGGAGCTGGTCACCCGTCATATGCGTACTGTTACCATCCCAGCGTTTTGTGTCTGACGGTGGGACGGGTCGCCCGGGGCGGCGACGCCGCTCGGCCGGGTCGGACGGTCCGGTTCAGCCGGAATCGGCGGGCTCCGCTCCAGAGTACTCTTGAGGCCGCCGGTCGAAGTCGCACCCGCATGAAGGAGACGATTCACACGGACGACGCCCCGGCGGCGGTGGGCGCGTACAGCCAGGCGGCGACCGACGGCGACCTCGTGTTCACGGCCGGGCAGATCCCGCTGACGCCCGAGGGCGACCTGCTCGACGACGCGCCGATCGCGGTCCAGACGGAGCAGGCGCTCGACAACCTCCTCGCGGTGCTGGAGGAGGCGGGCGCCGGTCCCGAGGACGTGCTCAAGACGACGGTGTTCATGGCCGACATCGACGACTTCGACGAGATGAACGAGACGTACGCCGGCTACTTCGACGAGTCGCCGCCGGCCCGCTCCGCGGTCGAGGCGGGCGCGCTCCCGAAGGGCGCCGGCGTCGAGATCGAGGCGGTCGCCGTCGTCGAGTAGATGGCCGACGGCGAGGGCGGTTCCGAGCCGGGGAGCGAGTCGGACGCCGCGACCGACGGGTCCGTGCCCGCGCCCGGCGCGGCGGCGACCCCGCGCGCCCGAGTGCGCTCGGCGGCGCTGTGGGGGATCGTCGGCGGGTTCGCCTTCCTTGTCCTCGCGCAGGGGTACCGGCTCCTCGGGCCCGGATCGCTGCCGATCGGGTTCGGGGGGTTGGCGCTCGTCGCGGTCGCGGTCGCGGCCGCGTCGGCCGGTATTACGTACCTCGCCGAGGCCCGGGTGCGTGCGAAAAGAAGGACTTAACAGTCGCACCGGATTATCTCCGCGTGAGCCAGGATGGCCGAGTGGTAAGGCGCACGCCTGGAAAGCGTGTTCCCATCCGGGATCGGGGGTTCAAATCCCTCTCCTGGCGTTTTCGACGAACAACACGGCGAGCGGAGCGAGCCGTTCGTCGAAAACCCTGACGGAGGGATTTGAACCAGGGAGTGGAGCGAGCGGTGCGAGGTGCGAGCGAAGCGAGCACCTCGATTGCGAGCGGAACGACTGAGGTTCAAATCCCTCTCCTGGCGCTTCGCTGTCGCAACAACGAGCGAGGAGCGACAGCGACGAGCGAGTCGGGTGTCGGCGACCCTGTCTAATTGTCTATTTATAAGCAAACGACTGACGTCGCTGTTGATTGTTTATAAACGGTTGACTGCGGATCGACGGCGAACTCCTCCAAAGCCCCAGCCGCGAGGGCGGCGTACGCTCGCTGTCGCCCGAAAATCGAAGATTTTCGGGATGACGAGAGAGCGAAGCTCTCTCGAACCACGCTCCTCGTCGCTCGCTTCGCTCGCTCCTGCGGTCCTTGCGTCGTCATCAGAACGCTTCGCGTTCTGATTGGCTCACGAGAGCTCTGCTCTCGTGAACGCCTACGCCGCCCTCGCGGCTGCCCCTTTGAGTCCCGCCCGACCGCACCGCAACCGCAGCCTCACGCCTCCCCAGCCTCGTCGGGCGCGTCCTTCGGGCTCCCTTCGGTCGCCCTCGGAGCGCCCGACTCCCTCGCGCGGCGCTCCTCGCGCCCTGCGGGCGCTCGGAGGCGCGCGCCACCGCTCTTGTTTATAAGTGACTGTCGCTGCCGCCCGTCGACATTTAAATAGCCAGCCGCTGTGGGCCTGCGCTGCTCCGATCGCGTCCCCTCCTGCTGCTCTCGGACACGTCCGCACACCGACACAAGATTCATATGTGTGGGAAGTGTTCACACGGATGACGATGCCAGACACGAAATCGGGCCGCGAGCGGAAAGGGAGGAACAAGCGCCGCCAACTCGAGAACCACCTCGCTCGGCGCGAACTCGACGCGGACGACGAACCGCCGGAACCGTACCGCGAGGCCACCGACGCGGAGTTCCTCGCCGAGTCCGACGACGCGGCCCGGTGACGGTCGCGCGCCGATTCGTTCTTTGAGGCCATCCGTCCCCGAGCCTGCCCGCAATCTCGCGTCGCGAAAGCTTTAGACCCGGGAGCGGCCTATCTCGGCGCAATGAGTCGCGGCCCCGAGCTGATAATCACGGAGAAGGACAACGCGGCGCGGCGCATCGCCGACATCCTGAGCGGCGAGTCCGCGACCGCGGAGCGGATGAACGACGTCAACGTCTACGAGTGGGGCGGCAAGCGGTGTATCGGGCTCTCCGGCCACGTCGTCGGCGTCGACTTCCCCGCCGAGTACAACGACTGGCGCGACGTCGAGCCCGTCGAGCTGATCGACGCGCCCGTCACGAAGACCCCGACGCAGGAGGGGATCGTCGCCGCGCTCCGGCGGCTCGCCCGCAACGCCTCGCGGGTCGTCATCGCGACCGACTACGACCGCGAGGGCGAGCTGATCGGCAAGGAGGCGTACGAGCTCGTCCGCGAGGTGAACGAGGGCGTCCCCGTCGACCGCGTGCGCTTCTCGTCGATCACGGAGAACGAGGTCCGGGAGGCGTTCGCGAACCCCGACGACCTCGACTTCGAGCTGGCGGCCGCCGGCGAGGCCCGCCAGACTATCGACCTCACGTGGGGCGCGGCGCTCACTCGGTTCCTCTCGCTGTCCGCGCGACAGATGGGCGACGACTTCATCTCGGTCGGCCGGGTCCAGGGGCCGACGCTCAAGCTCATCGTGGACCGCGAGCGCGAGATCCAGGCGTTCGACCCCGAGTCCTACTGGGAGCTGACGGGCGAGCTGGCGAAGTCGGGCGGCGACCCGTTCGAGGCGCGCTACTTCTACTTAAACGACGAGGGCAACGAGCGCGAGCGCGTCTGGGACGAGGCGGTCGCCGAGACGCTCACCGAGGCGCTCGCCGCGGCCGAGGGCGCGACCGTCGACGACGTGACTCGTCGGACACAGACCGACGACCCGCCGACGCCGTTCAACACCACCGCGTTCATCCGCGCGGCGGGGTCGCTCGGCTACTCCGCGCAGCGCGCCATGTCCCTCGCGGAGGACCTCTACACCGCGGGCTACGTCACGTACCCGCGGACCGACAACACGGTGTACCCGGACGATCTGGAGCCCGAGGAGCTGATCGAGGAGCTCTCGGCGGCCTCGACGTTCGGCCAAGACGCCGCGAGCCTGCTCGCCGAGGACCGCGAGATCGAGCCGACCGAGGGCGACGAGGAGACGACGGACCACCCGCCGATCCACCCGACCGGCGAGCTCCCCTCGGCCTCGGACCTCTCCGACGACGAGTGGGAGGTGTACGAGCTGATCGTCCGCCGCTTCCTCGCCACCTGCGCCGACCCCGCGACGTGGGAGCGCCTGCGCGTCGTCGCGCTCGCGAACGGCGAGGCGACGCCCATCGCCGAGGGCGCCGACGGGCTCGCCGCGCTCCGTAACCCGGACGACGCGGCGACGCCGGCCGACCTCGTCGCGGACGGCGGCCTCCGGCTGAAGGCCAACGGGAAACGGCTGCTGGAGGCCGGCTACCACGAGGTCTACCCGTACCGCTCCAGCAACGAGCGGATCGTTCCCGACGTCGAGGTCGGCGAGACGCTGTCGCTGTCGGACCGCGCCACGGAGGGCAAGGAGACGCAGCCGCCCCGTCGCTACGGGCAGTCCCGGCTCATCGAGGAAATGGAGAAGCGACAGCTGGGGACGAAGGCGACCCGCCACCGGACCATCGAGAAGCTGTACGACCGCAATTACGTCGAGGGCGACCCGCCCCGGCCGACCCGGCTGGCCGAGGCGGTGGTCGAGGCGGCCGAGGAGTTCGCCGACCGGATCGTGAGCGAGGAGATGACCGCCCAGCTCGAACGGGACATGGCGGCCATCGCGGCCGGCGAGAAGGAGTACGACGAGGTGACCGAGGCCTCCCGCGACCTGCTCTCGCGCGTGTTCGACGACCTCACCGAGTCGCGCGAGGCGGTCGGTGACCACCTCCAGACGTCGCTGAAGGCCGACAAGACGCTCGGGCCGTGTCCGGAGTGCGGCTCGGACCTCCTCGTTCGGAAATCGCGGCAGGGGTCGTACTTCGTCGGCTGCGACGGCTACCCCGACTGCGAGTACACCCTGCCGCTCCCCTCGACCGGGAAGCCGATCATCCTCGACGAGACCTGCGATGACCACGATCTCCGCCGCGTGAAGATGCTCGCCGGCCGGAAGACGTTCGTCCACGGCTGCCCGCAGTGTAAGGCCGACGAGGCCGACGAGCAGGAAGACGAGGTGATCGGCGTCTGTCCGGACTGTGGCGAGGAGCACGGCGGCGACCTCGCGATCAAGCGGCTCCGCTCCGGCTCCCGGCTCGTCGGCTGTACGCGGTACCCCGACTGCGACTACTCGCTGCCGCTCCCCCGCCGCGGCGAGATCGAGATCACCGACGAGCGCTGCGAGGAACACGACCTCCCGCACCTCCGGGTCCACTCCGGCGACGACCCGTGGGAGCTGGGGTGTCCGATCTGTAATTACCGCGAGTTCACGGCCCGCCAGGAGGGGTCGGAGCTTCAGGCAGTCGACGGGATCGGAGAGAAGACCGCCGCGAAGCTGAAAGACGCCGGCGTCGACGGCGTCGACGAACTCAAGTCGGCCGACCCGGACGACCTGGCGGCCGACGTCGACGGCGTCGGGGTCGACACCGTCCGCGACTGGCAGGCGAAGGCCGACTGACCCGCCGCGACGCCGACTCCGCCCGCCTCCATCGAGCCGCAACCGCTGGCTCCCCCGACGCGGCGGGTCTCGCCGCGACCCCTAAAAGCATAAACACAAATATCCGGAGCGTCTCAATAGGCAACAGATGGGAGACCGCGACGCGGACCCCCCGGGCGACGCGCCGTCGACGTCGGACGGCGACGCCGCCACCGGAATTCTCCGGGCGTTCGTCGAGGCGATCCCGACCCCGACGCTGGTCTGTGACCCGGAGACGCTGACGATCCGGGCCGCGAACCCGCCCGCCGTCGACCTCCTCGGGCACGACCGCGGCACGCTGACGCTGATGGGCCTCTCCGATGTCGGCGAGACGGATACCACAGTCGCCGGGGAGCCGGTCAACGACGTCGCCGCGGCGGCCGCCGATTCCCCCGCTTCCGGCGGGCCCGACTCCCCGGTCGAGCGGTTCGAGTGGGACGTCCGGCTCGGCGACCCGGGGCTCCGGGTCGACGCGGCGCTCCACGCGGCGACGATAGCCGGCGACGAGTGGCTCGTCGTCGGGCTCTCCGACGCCACCGACCGCGTCGCCGCGGAGACCCAACGCGACGCGGAGCGCCGACTGGTCGACGCCGTCGCGGCCGCGGTGCCGCTCGCGCTGTTCCGCTGTACGGAGGAGGGGACGCTCGCCCGGTGGAACGACCGGCTGGCGACCGACTCCGGCTACGGGCCCGAGTCGCTGTCGGGGCGCGCGCTCACCTCGCTGTTCGACGAGGGGACGAGGGGGGCCGTGAGCGACGCGCTCGCCCGGGTGTACCGCGAGGGCGAGGTGGTCTCCAGCGAGGCGCGGCTGCTCACCCGCTCCGGCGAGCGCGTCCCGTACCGGCTCTCGGTCGGTCCCGTCACCGACGGCGACCGGGTCGTCGGCGCGGTCGGCGTCGGCGAGGACCTCACCGAGGCGTCGCTCAGGGAGGAGCGACTCGCGGTGTTGACGCGCGTACTGCGCCACAACTTCCGGAACGACCTCAACGTGGTCACCGGGTTCACCGGGCGGGCCATCGAAGCGATCGACGACCCGGACTTGGCCGCCGAACTCGAACGGGTCGTCGACACCGCCGAGCGGTTACTGCGCCTCGGAGAGACCTCGCGAAAGGTGGAGCGGCTGCTCTCCCGGCGCCCCTCGCCGCGGCCGGTCGCGCTCGCGCCCGCGGTGGACGCGGCGCTCGAATCGCTCGACTCGGCCGTCCGCGGGCGGGCCGCCGTCGACGTCGACGTCCCCGAGGGGCTCGCCGTCTCCGCCGTCGCGTTCCTCCCCGAAGCGATCACCGAACTCGTCGACAACGCGATCCGGCACAACGACGCCGACGACCCGCGGGTCCGGATCTCGGCCGCGGAGCTGCCGAGCGAGTCGTGGGTCTCGCTCGTCGTCGCGGACGACGGACCGGGGATCCCGCCGGCCGAGCGCGCCGTGCTCACCGGCGAGGAGACGCCGCTCGAACACGCGAGCGGGCTCGGGCTCTGGTACGTGAACTGGATCGTCACCGCGGGCGGCGGGAGCCTCGACATCGCCGAGAGCAAGGCCGGCGGGAGTCGGATCGAGCTCTCGCTGCGGGCCGCGGAGGAGCCGCTCCCGGAGGACGCGGAGCTGTTCGACCTCGACGCGTTCGACGGCGACACGTAGCTCTCGGGGACCCGCTCACTCGACCAGCCGAAGCTCGTCGCCGACCGCCACCGACCCGGCCGCGCCGGCCGGCAGTTCGACGACGGTGTCGGCGCGGCCGCGGCCCAGCCCGACGAACGTCGCGAGCCGCTTTTTCGCCCTCACCTCACCGTCGACGAGCCACACCGCGTCGATCCCGAACGGCACGAACAGCATGTGGAGCCACCGCGTGTCGGGCTCGTCGAAGGGGAACACCAGCGCGTAGTCGTCCGGGACAGACCGTCGGAACATCAGCCCTCGGGCCCGTTCGAGCGTCGAGCGCGCGACGTCGACGTCGCTCGCGAGGACGGTCTCAAACCGGTCGCTCCCCGACTCGGGGCGGTGAACGAGTCGCACGCCCGCACCCTCGCCGCGGGCGGATAAATAGCCTCCCGTTCGGGGTTAGCTCGCGCTCCCGTACGTCTCTTCGAGGTACTCGACGATGTCGTCGCTCTCGGGCATCCCCTCGACCCCGTGCTCCTCGTCGACGAGGACGGGGACGCCGGTCTGCCCGGAGACCTCCTCGACCTCGGTGCGCTCGCCGTGCGAGCGCGGCACCATCACGGAGTCGTACTCTACGTCGAGTTCCGACAGCTTCGTCTTTACCTTCGCGCAGTACGGACAGCCTTCCAGTTCGTAGAGGGTTAGATTCGCCATCACCGTCACGTACGGCCCGGATCCGTAAAGAGGTGCGGCCGCGGATGCGTCGGGCGCGCACGGGCGGTCGGGGCGGGCGCATCGACGATCGTCCCGTCCCGGCCGTGGACTCGGGGAGAGGGGAGGCTACCGGGTAGTGCGCGAAAACGGGGGAAAATCGGAGCGTTCGAACGGGGGAAGTCGTCGGGCGATCGCGGTCGGGTCGACGCCTATGGAGATCTGTTTCCGACGGATTCCCGGCTTGCGGGTCGCTTTCGCTCCCCGCTCGCCGTCCGAGGTTCCGAAGGAACCTCGCTTACATCGACTGCGTCAGGCGGAGCCTGACGGTCTATGGAAACCGGTCAGAGACCGATTTTACATAGCGCCGCCCATACCGCCCATGCCGCCCATGCCGCCGCCGGGGGCGCCGCCCTCGTCGTCGCCGCCCGACGTCGAGAGGTCGCCCGCCGAGATGATGTCGTCGATTTTCAAGACCAGGTTCGCCGCCTCGGCCGCCGAGGAGATCGCCTGCTCTTTCGCGTGGGCCGTCTCGACGACGCCCGCGTCGGCCGTGTCGACGACCTCGTCCGCGAACACGTCGAGCCCGGCGTTCCGGTCGCCGGCCTCGTGGGCCGCGCGCAGGTCGACCAGCAGGTCGATCGCGTCGAGGCCCGCGTTCTCCGCGAGCACGCGGGGGATCAGTTCGAGGGAGTCCGCGAACGCCTCGACCGCGAGCTGCTCGCGGCCGGAGACGGAGTCGGCGTAGTCGCGCAGGCGGCGCGCGATCTCGACCTCGACCGCGCCGCCGCCGGGCAGGGTGCGCCCGTCGGAGACGGTCGTCGAGACCACGTCGATGGCGTCCTGAATGCCGCGTTCGAGCTCGTCGACGACGTGCTCGGTGGTGCCGTACAGGAGGAGCGTGACGCCGTGGGCGTCCTCGCCCTCGACGTAGAACAGCTCCTCGTCGTCGTCGCGCTCGATCGAGCCGACCGCGAGGTCGTCGGCGGTGAGCGAGTCGAGGTCGGTGACGATCGGCGCGCCGAGGACGTTCTTCAGGAACGTCAGGTCGGACTTCTTCGTCCGGCGGACCGCGAGGATGCCCTCCTTCGCGAGGTAGTGCTGCGCGAGGTCGTCGATGCCCTTCTGACAGAAGACGACGTCGGCGCCGGAGTCGACGATCTGATCGACCTTCTCGCGGAGCTGCTCTTCCTCCTGGTCGAGGAACTTCTGGAGCTGGTCCGGGGAGTCGACGTTGACGGAGGTGTCGACGTCGGCCTCCTCGACCTCGATCGGGTCGTTGAGGAGGAGGACATTCGCCGACTCGAAGTCGGTCGGCATGTCCTCGTGGACCGGGTCCTTGTCGATCGCCGCGCCGGAGAGCAGGCGGGACTCGCCCGCCGCGCGACCGGTGCGCGTCTCGATGTTGAGGTTCGCCAGGTCGACCACGTGAGAGCCGTCGTCGGCCTCGACCGTGACGCCCTGAATCGCGCGGACGACGAGGTCGGCGAGGGTCTCCTTGTCGAGTTCGGCGCCCTTCCCGGTCATCGACGTCTCGGCGACGTTCCGCAGCGTCTCCGTGTCGTCGGGGTCGACCCGGGTGGCGACCTCGTCGACCTGCTCACGGGCGTACTCGCTCGCGAGGTTGAACCCCTTGATCACCGCCGTCGGGTGGATGTCCTGCTCGAGGAGGTCCTGGGCGTTTTTCAGCAGCTCGCCCGCGATGGCGACCGCGCTGGTCGTCCCGTCGCCGGCCTCGTCCTCCTGTGTCTCGGCGACCTCGACGACCATCTCGGCGGTCGGGTTGTCGATGTCCATCTCCTGGAGGATGGTGACGCCGTCGTTGGTGATGGTGACGTCGCCCGTCGAGGTGACGAGCATCTTGTCCATCCCTTTCGGTCCGAGCGTCGATCGGACGGACTCGGCGACGCCGCGCGCCGCGGAGATGTTGTACTCCTGTGCGTCCTTGTCCTGGACGCGCTGGGCGTCCTCGCCCATGATGATCATCGGCTGGCCCTGCTGCATTCGCTGACTCATACAGCGTTTGATTGATTGTGATTCTATATAAATGTCTCGTTGACGGCCGGCCGGCTGCGAGCGATCGATCCCGAGACGCGTCACCGGAAACCGCACGACATCCCGCCGTTCGGTCGTAATTCGTGTGGGGAGTTAGCATTGATCTTCGTCCGTCAGTGAACGCCGATTCTCGGGCATTTATATGTTACTTCGCGCTCCCGCGTTACCCCGGACTACTCCCGCGTCACACCGGAACTCCGCCGGCCAGGAGCGCGGCGTCGACGAGCAGCAGGACGGCCAGTCCCGCGCTCGCTAGCAGGTAGGGTCGGGCGACCGCCGCCAACCGGGCGGATCCGGGCGTGCGCCCGACGCCGTCGAGCGCGTCGATGGGAAACCCCTCGGCCATGTACCGGCCCCACCCGACCTCGGGGTCGACCTCGCGGCGCATCCGGAGGACGCCCAGTTCGACGAGGCCGTTCATCACGCCCCACAGCGACAGCATCGCGAGGACGGCCCGTCCCCGGCCGGTCGTCGCGAGGGCCTCCAGCGGCGTGTACAGCCGCCAGATCATGTACGCGCCCGTGGCGGGGAGGACGACCCCGGTCCAGCGCGTGACCATGAGGAGGCGGTGCGCGGCGTCGACGAACGCGTCGCGGCCGAGCGTCCCGTCGGTCGCCCGCGGCAGGGTCGCGTAGACGACGTACAGCGTCGCACCGGTCCACAGGGCCCCGGAGAGCACGTGGAGGACGAAGGCAGTCGTGAGCACCACGGGACCGACTGGGAGCGAGAGCGGCAAAAAGGCCGCCCCGGACAGGATCGGTGCGGTCACAGCGGTCCGTCACTCAGCGTCGGTCCGTCACTCAGCGTCGGTCCGTCACTCAGCGTCGGTCCGTCACTTCGCGTCGGTCCGTCACTCAGCGTCGGTTGGCACCGCGTCCAGCGCCGCCTCGACGACCCGCACCGCGCTCGCGCCGTCGCGGCGGGGGACCACGCAGACGAGCGCGTCGCCAGCCGCGCCCGCGGCCACGACCCCGACGTCCGCGGCGGCGAGCCTG